>CANQUL010000025.1 GCA_947627015.1 uncultured Clostridia bacterium
CCTTGCTCTTTTCGGTGCCGATGGAGGAGAACCATGCGGAACCCTTCAGGATGATGGGATTGATGTTCGCCCACGTCTCGACGTTGTTGAGCAGAGTGGGTTTCCCGAAGAGACCCTTTTCGGCAGGGAACGGAGGACGGGGACGGGGCTCGCCGCGGTGACCCTCGATGGAGGTCATGAGCGCGGTCTCTTCGCCGCAGACGAATGCGCCTGCGCCGAGGCGGACGTCGATGTCGAAGTCAAAGCCCGAGCCGAGGATGTTCTTGCCGAGCAGTCCGAGTTCACGCGCCTGTCCGATGGCGATGCGGAGCCGTTCGACGGCCACGGGATATTCCGCACGGACATAGATATAGCCCTGATGCGCGTTGATGGCATAGCCGGCGATGGTCATGGCTTCGAGCACGCAGTGCGGGTCGCCCTCGAGAACGGAGCGGTCCATGAATGCACCGGGGTCGCCCTCATCGGCGTTGCAACAGACATATTTGACGTCGCCCGAATACGACTGGGCGAACTTCCACTTTCTGCCGGTGGGGAAGCCTGCGCCGCCGCGGCCGCGAAGCCCGGAAGCGAGCACTTCGTTGATAACGTCGTCGGGGGTCATGGAGGTGAGCACCTTTTCGAGCGCTTGATAGTCGCCCGCACCGATGGCCTCTTCGATGTCCTCCGCCGCAATTACACCGCAGTTGCGGAGCGCGATGCGCATCTGTTTCTTGTAGAAGGGCGTCTCCGCGAAGGGGGTGATGGTGCCGTCCGCAAGGACGGTGTCCTGAAAGAGCAGTTCCTTTACGATGTGACCGCCCTTGACGAGGTGTTCCTTTACGACGGTCTCGGCATGTTCGGGGGTCATCTGCGCATAGAAGGCGCCCTCGGGATAGACGATCATGATGGGACCGAGGGTGCAGAGACCGAAGCAGCCCGTCTTGACGACGAGCACGTCGTCGATGCCGAGCTCGTTCAGCGTCTTTTCGAGATGTTCGATGACCTGCTTGGAGTGGGAGGACGTGCAGCCCGTGCCGCCGCATACGAGCACCTGTTTGCGGTAGCCCGTGTGCTTTGCCATCTCTTCGGCCTGCTCTCTCACGAGACGTCTCACGTCGATGATCTGCTGTTTCTTTGCGCGGATCGCGTCTAATTCTTTGATGGTCATTTCGTTTCCTCCCTGTAACTGTCGAGAATGCTGCGCACCTTATCGGGGGTAAGTTTTCCGTACACCTCGTCGCCGATCATCATGACGGGCGCAAGGCCGCAGGCGCCTACGCAGCGGCAGCTGTCGATGGAGAAGAGCCCGTCGGGCGTGCACTCGCCGCACTTGATGCCGAGCTGGTTCTCGCATGCCTCGAGGATCTTGTCCGACCCCTTGACATAGCAAGCCGTGCCGAGGCACACACTGATGCGGTGTTTGCCCTTGGGATTGAGGGAAAACTGCGAGTAAAACGTGACCACGCCGTACACCTCGGACAGAGAGATGCCGAGCCCCTCGGCAATGGCCTTTTGCACCTGCATGGGAAGATACCCGTAGATACCCTGTGCTTCCTGCAGGATGTGCATGAGAGAGCCGGGGACCGACTTCGATTCCTCGATGATCGCCCGGAGTTTTGCTTCCTGTTCGGGCGTCCCCAACGACTGACATGCGGTGCAGTTCGCTTCGTTGTTCATAGAAACCTCCTTGAAATTGTCTTCAACTCCTCCATAAATCTTCGATCGCGGGCGGAATTGTATGTTACCGAAGTGTATTATATCATAAACAAAAAAATTTTTCAATACAATTTCGTAAATTGGAGAAAAAAGTCGAGAAAAATTTCCTGTCAGGGGCGGAAAAATTTGTCTGCCGAAAAAAGTTTGACAATTCGGGGGCGGTATGTTAGAATGATGCGCGTTCGGACAGACCATTTGCGCCTATCGCCGGGGCGTCCGTGCAGCCTTGACGGTTCCGCTTTCGACGCCATAAAGGGGGATGTGACGTGCAGGTCGGGCGCCTGCACGGGGAGAAACGGAAGAGCCGGGATCTCCGACGGTTTCGCTTTTCACAAAAGGGGCCCCGCCGGCTTGCGGCGGGGCCCCTTTTGTCCCTTTTTTCATTTGAGGAGGGTGAACACTTCCTCCAAGGGTTTTCGTTTCTTTTCGCGGACGGGGTATGCTTCTTCGGGATAGCCGAGCGCCACGACGACGGGGATGAGCGTGTCCTTTCCGAGCCCCAGAGCGGCGCGCAGCTTTTCTTCATCGCGCCAACCGAGGATGCACGAACCGACGCCCGCGGCCTCCGCGGCGAGCACGAGATGTGCGGTGAGGATGCCGAGGTCGTTCCGGACGAATTCGTTCTCCTTGAATACGGAACCGAGCTTCATCATTCCGCCGCTCTTTCCTTCGGCGACGGCGACAAGGGCCGAAGCCTTGGATGCAAACTTGTTCATGCCGAGCCGTTGGAGATACTTCACGATCTCATCCTTTTTCTCGCCCATCACGGCGATCAGTCTCCACGGCTGTGCGTTGGTCGCGCTCGGCGCGAGGAGCGCGGTGCGGCAGATCTCCGCAATGACCTCTTCGGGCACTATCATGTCCGAAAAGCTCCTGCAGCTCTGACGTTTCAGGTAGAGTGCTTGCATGTCCTTCAGATCCATAAGAAACCTCCTTAAAAGCCCATTTGGGCAAGTTCATCCGCAAGCGCGAGGTAAAAGGCATAGACCTTTTCGCGCTTTTTTTTGCGAAGGGAATATCCCACGATCTCGGTGTGCGACGCCGTCCCTTTGAGGCAGTCGCCGCGGTAGTTCCCGAACTTCGAAGCGTCCACGGCGACAAGTCCGTCCGAGGGTGCCCGTTCGCAGCGCCGCGTAAAGAGGTGGGGGATCGCCATCAGAAAGTCGTCGCGGCTTCTCTCGATGCGCGAGGAAAAGCTCTGGCAAAAGACGGTCTCGGGCAGGGGAAGATCGTGCGCCTCTTTGAGTTCACGGCAGACGGCAAGCGAATCGGGATGCCGGTCGCCGAAGATGCGATAGCCGAGATCGATCCAGAAGGCGAGGAATTTTGGAATGCCCGCAGGCAGCCCGTAGATCCATGCGGCGAGGCGCGAGCCCCCGTGCGGCGTGGAGAGGGTCGTAAGCGATGCGACCTTTTCGGCCATACCCATGTCTGCGATCAGGTATCTGCAATCCAGTCCGCCCTTGGAGTGGGCGATGAGATTTACCTTCCCGCCGTTTTCGGTGAGGCGCTGCACGAGCTCCCCGAGCATGGCCGCATTCCGATCGATGGTGCCGAATCCGTCCGTGTCGGCGTCATAGACCGTGTGGCCCGCCTCTCTCAGGCGCTTTCCGATGCGCCCGAAGGCCTTTACGACCCCTAAATTTTTCATGGCGATGCCGTGCACAAGCACGATGGGATATTCGGTAGGCATATTCGTAGGACGCACCGGTTTGCGTCAGCGGGCTGTCCGCTTTTTCCCTCGGATGCGTGCGGCGAGTTTCTTGCAGTCGGCCGTGAAGTGTTTTCTGTCAAAGAGAATGCCGAGCACAAAGGCGACGAGGGACAAGAGCAGATACATGGGGATAAAGTACCACAGGAGCGGCGTATAGGGACGTGTCCCGTTCCCGAGGAAGACGGAGGGCGTGAGCGCTTCGAGTGCGGCTTGGGCCCATTCGAATCCGGCGGGCGGCGCGGGGTGCATCAGCCAGCAGGGATTGAGTTCATAGAGCCCCGCAAAGAGGTCGGTCCCTTCTCCCCACAGTCCGAGCGCATAGCAGATGATGTGGTTCAGCACGATGACGATGAGCACCAGAAAGAAGAAGAGGGGAACGAGGAGCGCCCGCTTGTAGGAGAGGCGGTACACGCCCCAGAGCGCGGGCAGGAGGGACGTCGCGACGAGGAGCACATGGCAGAAGTAAAACCGCAGCACTTCCCACTGAAAGAGCGGCTGTCCCTGAAACCAATAGGGCACGACCATGGCGAGCATGGGGCCCGCCGTCCCGATGTAGACCATGGCGTCGCGGATGGCCCCCTTCCCGAAGAAGAGGACAAAGGGCGAGGCGAGGATGAGCGTCGCGCAGACGTTGTAGGCGGTATTGCTCAATCCGAAGCCCGTACCGTAGAGATGGGGCCAGACAAAGCATTTGAGAAGGTGCTGCCCCACATTGAGGAGCATGAGAACGAGGAGCACGACCTTCTTTGTCCTTTGGGAACTTTTCCGGAACAGGAAAAAGACGCCGACAAGGAAGAGCACAACGATCGCGAGACAGAGAAAATAGGCCGGAGAAAGGAAGGAGAGTGTCATTTGCGTTTGAGGCATGCTTTGGCCGTCTCGACCACGTTATCTACGGTAAAGCCGAACTTCTTGAAGAGCTGGGGAGCGGGACCGCTTGCGCCGAAGGTGTTCATCGCAATGATCTTTCCCTCGTCGCCCGCATACTTGTACCACGAGTACGGGCTGGCCGCCTCGACGCAGACGCGCGCCTTGACAGAGGAGGGGATGACGCTCTCCTTGTATTCCTCGCTCTGCTTTTCGAATTCCTCGATGCAGGGCATGGAGATGAGACGGGCGCGGATGCCCTCTTCGGCGAGGACGGCCTTTGCCTTGTAGCACAGTTCCACTTCGGAGCCGCTCGCGATGAGCAGGATGTCGGGCGTTCCGCCGCAGTCTTTCAGGATGTAGCCGCCCTTTAAGGCTTCGAGGCCGCTGTTCTCGTACTGGGGAAGATTCTGGCGCGTGAGAACGAGCGCGGTGGGGGCCGTCCCCGTGAGCGCGGAGATCCATGCCGCCGCGGTCTCCTTTCCGTCGGCGGGACGGAATACCTTCATGTTGGGGATGGAGCGGAGCGCGATGAGCTGTTCCACGGGCTCGTGGGTGGGCCCGTCCTCGCCGACGCCGATGGAGTCGTGCGTCAGGATATAGGTGACGGGGATGTTCATGAGCGCGGAGAGACGCATGGCGTGCTTGCAGTAGTCCGAAAAGATGAAGAAGGTCGCGCAGTAGGCGCGGATGCCGCCGTGCAGCTGCATGCCGTTGGAGATGGCCGCCATGGCATGCTCGCGGATGCCGAAGTGCATGTTCCTGCCCTCATAGTGCCCGGGCCCGAAGTCGCCGTAAGTGACGGTGTCGGTATTCTTCATGTCGGAGAGGTTGGAGGGGGCAAGGTCGGCCGAGCCGCCCATGAGCGTGGGCACGAGCGCGGCGATCTTGTTGAGCACAACGGCCGAAGTCTGGCGGGTCGCCATGGGCTTGTCGAATTCAAACAGTTCGGTATGCGAGGCAAGGTCGACAAGTTCGCCGCTCATCGCCTTCTTGTATTCCGCCGCGAGTTCGGGATAAGCCTTTGCATAGGCGGAGAACGTCTTTTTCCACTCCCGTTCGAAGCGTACGCCCCGCTTGCAGGCCATGTTGGCATGCTTGAATACCTCGTCGGGCACTTCGAAGGGGGCATACGTCCAGCCGAAGTTCTCCTTGGTCTTTTGCAGATTCTCGGCGCCGAGCGGGGAACCGTGGCACTTGTGGCTGCCCTCGAGGGGCGTCCCGTAGCCGATCTTGGTTTTGCAGATGATGAGAGAAGGCTTTTTGGACTCCCGTTTTGCCTTGCGGATGGCGCTCGTGAGCAGGGCAACGTCGTCGGGATGTTCCACAAGGTCCACCTTGATGACCTGCCAGTTCTGTGCACGGAAGCGCGCGGCGACGTCCTCTTTGAACGTGATGTCGGTATTCCCCTCGATGGTGATGTCGTTGTCGTCATAGAACACGATGAGCTTGCCGAGTTCATGGGTGCCGGCAAAGGAGCATGCTTCGTACGAAATGCCCTCTTCGAGACATCCGTCGCCGACGAGCGCATAGGTGTAATGGTCTACGATGTCAAACCCTTCGCGGTTGAATTTCGCCGCGAGATGCGCTTCGGCGACCGCCATGCCCACGGCGTTCGCAATGCCCTGCCCGAGGGGACCCGTCGTCGTCTCGATGCCCACGGTGTGACCGTATTCGGGATGGCCGGGCGTCTTGGAGCCGAGCTGGCGGAAGTTTTGGAGATCCTCCTTGGTGAGGCCGAAGCCATAGAGGTAGAGGAGGGCATAGTTGAGCATGGAGCCGTGCCCCGCGGAGAGAACAAAGCGGTCGCGGTTGTCCCACTTGGGGTCCCTGCAATTGAACCGCAAAAAGTTCTGCCACAGCGTATAAGCGATGGGGGCGGAGCCGATGGGAAGCCCGGGATGGCCGGAATTTGCCTTTTGGATGGCCTCCGCCGAGAGGATGCGGATGGCATTGATCGTCGTCTGTTTTACGATGTCGGGTGTCTGTTTCATGATGTCTCCTTATGTTGTATTCAGATGGTTTTTAATTTTCGGGTGTCGAGGAAGGGGTACTTTCCGAGGAGCGTGCCGAGCTCCGCGAGGATGTGCGCGTTGCCGCCCGCGGAATCCGATTCCGCATTGATGGGGAGGATGGGCTCATGCAGACTCATCCGGACGAGTGCCCAGCCGTCGCCGTGCTCCTTGTCGAAGTTGATGCGCACGCCCTCATGGTTCTCGGGTGCAAGCGAGAGATAGGGCGAGGCCTTTGCCGCGGTCTCGAGGTCCCGGATGACGCCCTCGCCGAGCGTCTTAAAGTCGCATCCCGGGAGGAAGGGCAGACGGATCTCTGCGGCTTCGACCGGTTCGGGAAGATCCTCGATGAGCGATTCGAGTGTCTCGCCCCGCTCCGAGACCTTGGCGAGCGCGATGAGAAGGCGCGTCACGAGATAGGCTCCGTCGTCGAGGAAATAGTTCTCGGCAAGCGCCGCGTGTCCGCTCGTTTCGATGGCGAGAGGGCAGACATGCCCCTCACGGACGAGGCGCTTTGCTTCGTTGATGACATTTTTGTAGCCGCGTTTGAAACGATGGTGCACGCCGCCGCGGCTGCGGATGAATTCGCCGAGCCCGTTGCTTGTCACGGAGTCGGTCACGATGTACGCCCCCGGCTGTTCTTCGAGAAGGATGGCCGAGATGAGGGCGATGAGACGGTTGCGGTTGATCTCTTCCCCGCTCTTTGCGACGGCGCCCGCACGGTCGACGTCGGTATCGAAGATGATGCCGAAATCGGCATGGTTTTCCACGACCGCCCGCGAGACGGATGCCATGGCGTCGGCGTTCTCGGGATTGGGGATGTGGTTGGGGAAATTGCCGTCGGGCTTCGTAAATTGTGAGCCTGTCGTGTCGGCGCCGAGCGGCTTTAAGACGAGTTCGGCGTAAAATCCGCCTGCCCCGTTGCCCGCATCGACGAGGATGCGCTTGCCCGCGAGAGGACGCTCTTTCCCCGTCTGTGCGCGCACTTTTTCGACGAGCCCGGCCGAGTAGCGTGCAAGATAGGAACGCTCCGTCACGGTCCCGTTCTTTTCCTCTTTGAGGGGCGTCTGCGCGGCGATGGTGAGGATCTCCTGCACGTCGCTTCCCTCGAGTCCGCCTTCCGGCACAAAGAATTTGAGACCGTTTTTATCGCGCGGGAGGTGCGACGCGGTAACCATGACCGAGGCCGAGGCTCCGAAATCGTCTTGGAGCAGCATGAACATGGAGGGGGTCGAAGAGAGGCCCGTGAGGATGACGTCGCCGCCCTCGGAGAGGATCCCGTCGGTCACGCTATGCACGAGAGTGTCCGCGGAGAGACGGGAATCGTGTCCCACCGCCACGACGGGACGGGGAAGGCCGCGGTTTTTCAGGAAGATGCAGAATGCGGCGCCGATCCGCGTCACGGCCTCCCGGGTGAGGTTGACCGTCCCGCCGTCGTCGGAGAGCGCCGTTCCGCGCACGTCCGTGCCGTTTCTGAGCGATTGAAAGTCGATTTGCATGTGGTTCTCCTTGCTTGGCCCAAAATCTACCGCTTACCATTATACCGTCTTTCTCCGCAATTATCAAGTGCTTTGCAAAATATTTCTCGGATTTCGGAAAAATTTCAAGAAAGGCGTTGCACCCTTTGCAAAAATATGCTATAATGAAAAAAGTATTTGGAGAGGAACTATGACAGCTTACAAATTTGTTCTGTCGACCGATTCGACCTGCGACCTGTATCGCGACTACATAGAGGCCAACGAGATCGCCTTTGTGCCCCTCACGTTCACGATGGAGCACACAGACAAGACGATGGAAGATCGGCTCGACGCATTCACTTCGTATGAGGAATATGTCGCCTTCTACCGGGAATTGAGAGGGGGCGGATTTTCGCGTACCTCCATGCTCAACTACGAGGCGCACTTCAACCATTTTACCAAACTTGCGGCGGCGGGCGCGCACGACGTCGTCCACTTTACCATCTCCTCGGGCCTTTCGCCCACCAAGGACGTTGCCGCAAAGGCCGCAGACGATGTCAGGCGCAAGTATCCCCACTTCCGCGTCTATGTGGTCGATCCGCTGACCGCGACCGTGGGGCAGGGCGCACTCGTCATGATCGCCGTCGATTGCCGCAACCGCGGAATGTCCGCAAAGGATACCCACGCCCTCTGTACCTCCATCCGGACCAAGATCCAGCACTTCATCGTGGCGGGCAACCTTACCTACCTCAAAAAGGGCGGACGCATCTCCTCTGCGACAGCCATGCTCGGCAGCATGCTCAACATCAAGCCCATCATCTCCTTCGATAACGAGGGCAAGCTCTTCCAACTCGCCAAAGTCAAGGGCACGCGGAAGGCCATCTCCTTCATCAAGGAAAAAATGGAGCGCGAGGGCCCCGACCCTGCTTACAACTACGTCTTTATCGTCCACACCGACTGCGAGGGCCCGGCAAACGAGCTTGCGCAGTATGTGCGCGACCGCTTCGGGATCGAACCCCATGTCTCCATTATGGGTCCCGTCATCGGCTCGCACGTCGGTCCCGATGCCTTCGCCCTCGGCTATCTCTCTACGGTGGAGCGGAATACATTTTGAGCCCAAATCAATTGTGCGGAATTCGTTGTAAATCTCTTGACAAATAGTGGAACGGATGCTATAATACGGCTGACAGACCATTTTTATGAAGGAGGTTGAAACTCTATGAAGACAAGACATTTTATCGGCGGACTCATCGCAGTCGTGCTTTCGCTGGTCCTTCTGCTTGCGGGACTCGGGGTTGGGGCGCTCCTCTTCAAGAACGTCTTTTTCTCCCCGGAGCCCGAACAGAACTTCATCGCACGGCGCTTTCAGGTCCAGATCCCGCGCGAGTGGGAGGTCCTCTATGAGAACGAGGGGACGATCGAAGGCTTCGACGGCGGCGGCGAGCGCTGCGACGTCTTTGCGGCAGATGAGGCGGACGCGTTCTTTGCTTCCTTCCGCTCGGACCGTGACGAAAAGACCGAGAGCGGCTATCGGGACGTCCTTCAGGCACTCTCCAAGTCGGATAAGGCCGTCCCCGAGAAGTATGTGCCCGACTTCGGAACGCCCTATATCTGGCGCGTTGTGTCCCTTTCCCATTGGGAGGACGGGACTTACACAGACAAAAAGCCCGTGGAGGGCTTCACCCCGGATGCGCCGTACGATCCTTACATCATTCTCATCTGTCAGGACGGGCGGCTCTACACCGTACAAAGTATTTGATTTGATCTCAAAACCATGAAACATCTGAAACTTGCTACGATTTTCTTTGCGATCTTGATGACGGCGGCAATCTTTGCCGCCGTTTTCCCGTTTGTCCCCGACAGGGCTTCGGCCGTCTCCGTCGACGACAACTACTACTTCCGCTCGATGGATCTGTCCCTCGAGGTGGGCAAGGACAAGACCTTCCGCGTCACCGAGACGATGGAGGTGTTTTATCGATATGGGGGCGTAAATACGGGCATCATCCGCGATGTCCAACGCTTCTCCCGCACCACGCGCCGCATCGACGGCGAGACGAAGGAAGGGGGCATCTACTATGCCGATCTCACCGACGTCACCGTCACTCTCGACGGCGGGCCCGCCAAGGTCACGCGCTCGCTCTATGACGAAGGGCAGTTCCACTCCGTCAAGATGCAGCGGCCCGACGGCCTGACCTTCGATTCCTCCGACGAGGACGGAACACACACCTTTGTTCTCTCCTATCGATATGACGTGAGCGATGACGACATGGGTGGCTTCGACGACGTGACATATGACCTTCTCGGCTATGCGATGGCCCGTTGCGAGCGCTTCACCGCGACCGTCGTCTTTCCCGGAGAATTCGATCTCACGGGCTATTCCGTCCGCAGCGGTTCGCAGTTCTTTGCGCCCGATGCGGAAAAGGGCGAGTTTGTCCGCATGGAGGGGAACACGCTCTCTCTGTGCGCCGTAGGACGCGCGGCGGGCTCGGGACTTACCCTGCAGGCCCTCTTCCCGGACGGCTCTTTTTCACTCGGCGGAAAGCACTTCTTCCCCGCCTATCTCATTGCTTGCTTCGCTCTTATCGCGGGCATGGTAGGGTCCTTTGTGCTCTTATGGCGATATTCTCCCCGAAAACCCATCGAGTCGGTGGAGTTCTACCCGCCCGAAGGGATGTCCCTCGCGCGTTACTCGGCCGTCTGGCACGGGAAGGCAAAGCGCGGCGATCTTGCGGCCTATTTCCTGAAATGGGCGGCCGACGGATGCGTGCGCCTCACGCGGGACGGAAGAAAGCACTTTACCGCGGAAAAGACGGGCGAGCTTCCCGAGGGTGCTCCCGCGGAGGAACGCGCCCTGTTCGACGGCATTCTCCGTGACGGCATTTTCTCCACAAAAAACGTACCCATGTCGCAAAAACGTTACTATTCGGGCGTTCTCGACGGCGTGGAGACGCGGGCAAATACGCCCGACCCCATGGTGGGAAACAAGAAGCGCTTCACTACCCTCATCGTTGTATTTTCGCTCCTCCCCATGCTCGGGATGCTGATCTACCTCTGCCTGATGTATCAGACCTTTGTGCCGCTCTTCTTCCTCATCTTTATGGCGGCGGGCACGGCGGCAGGCGTCAGCATTCTCGGCTCGTCCGGCTTTACGCTCATCGGCCTCATCTTTCCGGCCGCCTTTATGGGCATGCCGCTCTTTGCGATCTGTTCTACCTTTTACATGCCTCTGTACGATTACGCCTTCCTGCTCTGGGTCGCCGTTGCGTGGTGGGCGGTCTCCTTCTTCTTTCCCTCCTTTTACGGCCGTCGCACCGAGGAGGCCCAACGCCTCTACGGCAGGATGTGCGGCTTTAAGACCTTCCTTTTGACGGCGGAAGTGGAGCGCATCGAGGCCCTTCTCAAAGACCGTCCCGACTACTTTTACAGCGTCATTCCCTACTGCCTCGTGATGGGGATCGGCAAGAAGATCAAGGAGCGCTACGGCATGCTCTCCGACGCCTTCCCCGAATGGAGCGATTGGGACATGGTGGCCATCTCGCATGTCATGGTGTCCGCAACGGTCTATCGCAGTTCCTCCTCTTCGTCCTCTCACGGCGGTGGCGGCGGAGGCGGAGGATTCGGCGGATCCTCGGGCGGCGGCGGTGGCGGCGGCGGATCGCGCGGCTGTTGAGTTTTTCCGAAAAACCGCTTTCAAACAATCGACAAACGGCAAAATCTGTGCTATAATGGGAACCGATACCAAGCAGAAACGGAGTTTTTATGGCCAAAAAAGATGATTTCGTAACCAAGATCGCCGACATCGAGACGGATTTTCCGCAGTGGTACACCGACGTCGTGATCAAGACCAAGCTCGTCGACTACGGGCCCGTCAAGGGTACCATGGTCATCCGTCCCTACGGCTACGCCATCTGGGAGAATATCCAACGCGAAATGGATGCGCGCTTCAAGGCCGCGGGGGTGGAAAACGCGTATTTCCCGCTCCTCATCCCCATGAGCTTTATGACGAAGGAGGCCGAGCACGTGGAGGGCTTCGCGCCCGAAGTTGCGGTCGTTACGCATGCGGGCGGCGGCAAGCTCGACGAGCCGCTCGTCGTCCGTCCCACGTCGGAGACCATCATCGGCCATATGTACGGCAAGTGGGTGGAATCGTGGCGCGATCTTCCCCTCAGGGAGAACCAGTGGTGCAACGTCATGCGCTGGGAAAAGACCACCCGTCCCTTCCTCCGCACGAGCGAGTTCCTTTGGCAGGAAGGCCACTCCGTCTATGCAAGTGCCGAGGAGGCCGAATCGGAGACGCTCTCCATGCTCGCCCTCTATGAGGCCTTTGCAAAGGACGTCCTCTGTATGCCCGTTCTCTGCGGCCGTAAGACCGAAAAGGAGAAGTTTGCGGGCGCCGTGGCGACCTACGGCATGGAGGCCATGATGCACGACGGCAAGAGCCTGCAATCGGGCACCACGCACTACATGGGGCAGAATTTCGCCAAGGCGTTCGGCGTGCAGTTCACCGATAAGGACGGCGCGCTCAAATACGGCTACACGATGAGTTACGGCGTATCCACGCGCCTCATCGGCGCCATCATCATGACGCACGGAGACAGCCGCGGGCTCGTCCTTCCGCCTCCCGTTGCGCCCTTCGAAGTCGTCATTGTCCCCATTGCTATGAAGAAGGAAGGCGTCGTAGAGGCATGCCATGCCCTTAAGTCGACGCTCGAAAACGCGGGGATCCGCGTAAAACTCGACGACACGGACAACTCCCCCGGATGGAAGTTCAACGAGTGGGAGATGAAGGGCGTGCCCCTTCGGATCGAGCTCGGACCGCGCGACATCGAGGCCGGCACGATGACCGTCTTTACACGCGACAACTGCGAAAAGGGCGAGCTCCCGCTCGGCGATGCGGGGGCCGTATGGGCCGCGCTCAAGGCGATGTGCACGCGCATGTACGACCGCGCGTCGGAGCGCATGCGGCAGCGCATCGTGAACGCAGCGAGTCTCGAAGAGCTGCTTACGGGCGTCAACGGCGGCAACTTTGTTCGCGCGGGCTGGTGCGGCGACCGCGCTTGTGAGGATCGCGTCAAGGAATTCGCACAGGCGACTGCCCGCGTCATGGACAAGACGAACACCGCGGCGATGTGCGTCTGCTGCGGAAAAGAGGCAAAGCACACCGTGTTCTTTGCCCGCGCATACTGAAATTTTTCGGAGTTCCGCTGCACCGTTTTTTCGGTCCACGCAGCGTTCTCTCGTTTCGTGAGGATCTCATATGAAGCATACCGACATCAAAAATATCCTGTCCTCCGCGGACATGGTAGGCACTAACGCGGTCATATGCGGTTGGGTGCGCACATTCCGCGACTCTGCGCAGGTCTCCTTTCTGGAACTTTCCGACGGCTCGAGTTTCCAAAAATTGCAGGTCGTCATCGATAAGAACAAGCTCAAAGTCGATCCCGAATGCACCAAACTCGGGGCGAGCCTTGCCGTAAAGGGAACGGTCGTTAAGGCGTTCAAGGGAGAAGGGAACGAGTTCAACGCGGAGGAGATCGCGCTTCTCGGCACGTGCCCGCCCGACTATCCCATCCAGAAAAAGCGCACGACGCTCGAATTTCTGCGCGGGATCCCGCATCTGCGGCTTCGCACCAACACCTTTCAGGCAGTATTCCGCGTCCGTTCGGTGGCCGCGCAGGCCATTCACCGCTTCTTCCACGAACGCGGATTCTATTATATCAATGCGCCGCTCATCACGGCGAGCGACTGCGAGGGTGCGGGCGAAATGTTCCGCGTCACCACCCAGCCGTGGAATGTGGGCTATCAAACGGAGGATGAGTACTTTAAGAACGATTTCTTCGGCGTGAAGGCGGGCCTTTCCGTCTCCGGTCAGCTTGAGGGCGAAGTCGCGGCGACGGCGCTCGGCAAGATCTACACCTTTGGGCCCTCCTTCCGTGCGGAAAATTCCAACACGACGCGGCACCTTGCGGAGTTCTGGCACATCGAGCCCGAGGTGGCCTTTGCCGAACTCCCCGACGTCATCGAACTCGCCGAGGAGATGCTCAAGTATCTCATCCGCGCCGTGCTCGAAGAATGTCCCGATGAGCTCAAGTTCTTTGACAGCTTTGTCGAGAAGGGCCTCATCGAAAAGCTCACGCACGTTGCGAGCTCGGATTTCGCCGTCTGCGCTTATACCGAGGCGATCCGCCTTCTCGAAAAGGAGAACGCTCGCTTCCGGTTCCCCGTGAGCTGGGGCTGCGACCTTCAGTCCGAGCACGAAAAGTATCTCACCGAAGAGGTCTATCGGCGTCCCGTATTCGTCACCGATTATCCCAAGGAGATCAAGTCCTTCTATATGAAGCAGAACCCCGACGGGAAGACGGTCGCGGCGACCGATCTCCTCGTCCCCGGGATCGGCGAGATCATCGGCGGCAGCGAGAGAGAGGCCGACCTCGGAAAGCTCAAGACCGCGATGGAGGCGCGCCGGATGGATATGGCGGCGTACAAACAGTACCTCGACCTCCGCACGTTCGGCAGCGTTCCGCACGGCGGATTCGGCCTCGGCTTCGAACGCTTTGTCATGTATGTGACGGGGATGGAGAACATCCGCGACGTCACGCTCTTCCCGAGAAGCGTCAAAAACATAATGTAAGGCCCCGATTTTTCCGGAATCGCCGCGCTTTATCGCGCAAAGTGCCCAAATTCTTCGACCACAGCCAAAACCGCGTTTTTTGATGGACCGTTCGTTTCCAAAAGCAAAAGCGGCTCTCGTCAAAGATTCGATTTTCTTCAAAAACAGCCCCGAAAAAGGGGCTGTTTTTTTGAAATTTTCGGAAAAAAACAGTTAATTCGATGAAAATCGAAATAAAAATCCCCGTCCGAGGTGTCGGATTTCGGCCAAAAAAGCGTCCTTTCCGACGGGCTCTCGGCGTCCGGTTTCTGTCTTTCGAAATTCTTACGAAACCCGCAAAATGGGGGTGAAAAGAAGTTGCATTTCGGGGGCGAGTGTGATAAGATATATTCGGCCTCAAGAAAGGGCCAACGGAGATCGTTCTTGCCATGAACACGTCGGACTTTTGCAAGAAGCTGTCCAAGCTATTCGGCCTCTACCTGATCCCCATCCTGCTCTCGGGGGTCGTGCGGGCAGTTGCCATCCATATCTTTGTGACACCCAACAACTTTGCTCCGGGCGGGATCAACGGACTTGCGGTCCTTCTTGAATACGGGACAAAGATCAACTCGGGCTGGTTCCTCCTCGCAATCAACATTCCGCTCTTCTTTGTCGCCTTCTTTCTGCTCGGAAGGCGCGAGGCAGTTGTCTCCACAGCGTCGATGCTGCTCACCTCGGGTCTCCTCATCGTATTTCCCAAGCTCAATGTGCCCGCTTTCAACGGGATGGAAGCGGGGGAACCCGTCGCCTACGGGCTTTTGGCAGCCGTTGCGAGCGGGATCCTCCTCGGCGTCGCGCTTGCCATCATGCTCCGCAGCGTCGGAACGGCGGGGGGAACGGCGGTCCTTGCGTCCATCGTCAATAAAAAGTGGAAGTATTTGAGCGTCAGCTGGCTCACGTCGGCCTTCGATGCCGTCGTCGTAATCGCGTCCTTCTTTGTTTACTACAACTGGAACGAGCCCTTTACCGCGCACTTCGCCGTAAATCTCATGCCCGTGCTCCTCGCGCTCGTCTCGCTGTACGTGACGAGCAAGACCTGCGACGTCATCATCCACGGCTTCCAGACGGCCTACAAGTTCGAAATCGTGACCGATCACCCCGAAGAGCTCTCCCGCGAGATCATGGAACGCACGCATCACGGCGTCACGCTCATCCATGCGACGGGAATGTACTCTCACGGCGACAAGAGCGTGCTCTTCTGCATCATCCGCAAGCGTCACATTGCCGAACTCCAACGCGTCGTACGCCGCTATCCCGGGACCTTTGCCTATTTCTCGCAGACGTCCGAAGTGTACGGAAAATTCATAAAGTAAACAGAATCAAAAATTGATGAAACAAGAGAGCGCCCGCGCAGCAGATCTGCTGCGCGGGCGCTCTCTTGTTCAAAGATCATGGATAAAACATGATATTTCTATTCATTTTTCGTTATTATCTTCTTCCCGCTCGAATTCGACCAATTCGTCAAGGGAGATGTCAAAGATCTGCGCGAGCAGGCATAGGGTCTCGATATCCGGGGTGCTGTAACCTGTTTCGTAGTTGGAGACGAGGCTCTTTTTTCCGTTCAGCCGTGCGGCGAGTTCGGTCTGCGTCATTCCCATCTGGCGTCGATAAAATTTAATATTTTCCGCAATTCGTGTCTTCATATCCTTGACAAAAGTACAAGTTCTTTGTATAATATGGTTAAAAGTACAAGAATCTTGTACAAAATACGAAATACAAGGAGAAAAAAAGATGAAACACGTTGCAAAAATGTTGGCTGCGGGCTGTCTTGCGGCCTCCTGTATGTGCGCCATGGCGGGGTGCGATTTCGTGCTGACGTTCCCGGAACATGCACAAACGCCTTCGTTCGATTCCGAGACATCGGAAGAGGTGACCGCGGGGGGTACGGATTCGGAATGGGAGGCGGCCTTTGCCTATGAAAATTTTGATAATTTCACAGCACGCTTGGTGCGGACCATAACAAACATAAATAGCGGTTTCATATCACCCGGGCTGTTGTCCGGTAAAATAGTCTTACAGCGCATGACCGCCCGCCTTACATTTGACGGAAGGAGGGAATTTTGGGCCTTTGAAGGCTTGGATGTGTACGGCTTGGATTCGCGCGAGCAGGCCATTTGGAATCAGTACTGTATCGAAAACCCGCCGTTTGGGGACGGAGATCAGTACTATATCGAATATCCGCCATATGAGGGCAGTTTTCTCGAAAATTACATATCGGGCAATCTTGATTCGTCGCAATGCTTATACCGTATAAGAGAATACGGTGGTTGGGTGGATGCGACTCCGGGCGATGATCTCTATCCTTTAGGCTTGATGCTTTTTTACAATATGTATTATTCCGCCAAGACAATTTCACCCGATCTCTATACCTACGTCCAAGGAGAGGGCTATTATTTTGAGGGGCGCCATCCCCAAAGACCGAATGACGGTACGAAATGGGAGATCTTGCTCAAATTCAAGGACAAAAAGATCTCCGTATTGCGCGTAAGGATACAGGAGACGGACGAGTCCTATCAGATCTATGACTACACGTTCTCGTACGGCGGGCAAAAACTTACGCTGCCGGAGATAAAGTAGCGTCCCGGTCCTATGCCTTCCCCGAATCGGCAAACTGTAGCCGATCGCAACGCAACATGAGCGCACAGAAGTCCCTCGGGCCGTTTTTTCGCGTTTAAGAGCCGCAAAAGCGCGGTATAATAATGACGAACAAAAACGAGGGCGCGCGGGCCCTACAGGGCCGTTTGAACGCGCGGAAGGAGGGAATCTTATGGACGCGGAAAACTTTACGCAAAATTCGGCAAAGGCCATCCGGAAGGCTCAGCTTCTGGCGGCCGAATCCGGCAACGCGGAGGTGGGGACGCTGCATCTCGCGGCGGCGCTTTTGGAGCCGGACGGGCTGTGTCTCGGCATCGTAAAACGGGCGGGCGCAGACGGGGACGGGATCGCAAAAAGTATTGCCGATGACCTCGAACGCCTACCCCATGTCTCAAACGCGGCTTCCGGAAACATCTATCCGACGGCAGAATTGCAGCGTGCGATCGCGGAGAGCGAGCAACTCGCAAAGAACATGAAGGATGAGTTCATCTCCGTCGAGCATCTTTTTTTGTCGCTCTTCGATAACGCCGAGCCCAAGCTCAAACAGATCTTTGTACGCTTCGGTCTCACCAAGGAAAAATTTTTGAAGGGGCTCAAGGAGGTGCGCGGCAACCAGAATGTCGTCAGCGACAATCCCGAATCCACCTACGAGGCGCTCGAAAAGTACGGCGCCGACCTCACAAAACGGGCGCGCGAGCACAAACTCGAGCCCGTCATCGGACGGGATGAAGAGATCCGTAACGTCATCCGCATCCTCT
>CANQUL010000026.1 GCA_947627015.1 uncultured Clostridia bacterium
CCATACCAACGCCTCGCGCACCATGCTCTTCGACCTGAAAAAACTCGATTGGGACGAAGGCCTTCTTCGCTATTTCGGCATTCCGCGGGAGATCCTCCCCGAAGCGCTTCCCTCGGGCTCCGTATTCGGAACGGCGAAGATCGGCGGCAAGGAGATCCCCGTCGCGGGCGTCCTCGGCGACCAGCAGGCGGCGCTCTTCGGCCAGACGTGTTTTGAACGCGGCGACGGAAAAATTACATACGGAACGGGCCTCTTCATGCTCTTCCAGACAGGAAACGAGCCTACCATGTCCGAAAGCGGCCTTCTCACAACGATTGCAGCGACCTATCACGGCAAGACGACGTACGCCCTCGAAGGCAGCGTCTTTCATGCGGGGAGCGGGATCCAATGGTTGAGGGACGAGATGGGTCTCATCCGCACCGCGGCCGAGACCGAACCGCTCGCCTGTTCCGTTCCCGATACGGGCGGCGTCGTCTTTGTACCTGCGTTCACGGGTCTCGGTGCACCCTATTGGGCGCCCGACGCGCGTGCGCTCCTCTTCGGCATTTCGCGCGGGACGCGGCGGGAGCACGTCGTACGGGCCGTACTCGAGAGCATCGCCTATTCGGCCCGCGACCTTGCGGAATGTATGGCGCGCGACAGCGGGATCCCGCTTACCTCCGTCCGTTGCGACGGCGGCGCTTCGGCCAATCGCTTCCTCATGCAGTTTCAAGCAGACGTTTTGGGGATCCCCGTCGATCGTCCCGTGGAGCGCGAATCCACGGCGCTCGGAGCTGTCTATTTATGTGCGCTTACGCTCGGCCTTCTCGACGAAGCGGCCGTTGCAAAGAGCCGTGTCTCGGAGACGGTCTTTCTCCCGTCGGAGGACCGTGCGACGTTCGACGCCCTGTACCGCCGGTATCTCGCCGCTGTCGCCAAGGCGCTCTGAATCCTTCCAACCGCACAAAGCGTCGGATCGTCCGGCGCTTTTTTTGTCCGATTTTTCCCATGACGCACCCATCGGCGGAGCCGGGGCATACGATGAGGTAACGCCATTTTCGGGAGGAACATCGTGGGAAAATATTTCGGAACGGACGGATTCCGCGGCACGGCGAACGAATCGCTCACCGCCATTCATGCCTTTCGCGTGGGAAGATTTCTGGGCCGTCATTTCGCATGCGGAAAGTGCGGCAGAGCGCGCATTCTCATCGGCAAGGACACGCGCCGGTCCTCGTATATGCTCGAATATTCGCTTGCGGCCGGAGCTTCGGCCTCGGGTGCGGACGTCTGTCTCATGCACGTCACGACCACACCTTCCGTCTCCTATATTGCGCGGACGGAGGGCTTCGACTGCGGCGTGATGATCTCGGCGAGCCATAATCCCTACACGGACAACGGCATCAAACTCTTCAACGCCGAGGGCGAAAAGCTCGACGAGCAGACGATCTCGCTCATCGAGGACTATCTCGACGGCGGGAGCATTCCGCTTGCGACGGGACGGGAAGTCGGGCGCACCGTCGATTACGTTGCCGGACGGAGCCGATACCTTGCCTATCTTCTCTCCCTGCCGCGGGTGGGATTCCGCGGCATGCGCGTGGGTCTCGACTGCGCCAACGGCAGTGCGTTCATGCTCGCCAAGGCCGTATTCGACGCCCTCGGCGCGACCACGGCCGTCATCGGCGCCTCTCCCGACGGCTGCAACATCAATGCGGACTGCGGTTCCACTCATCCCGAAGCGCTCCGGAAGCTCGTCCTCGAGGAATCTCTCGACGTCGGGTTTGCCTTTGACGGCGACGCCGACCGCTGCATCGCAGTCGACGAGCACGGCAGGATCCTCGACGGCGACGCCATCCTGTATCTTGCGGCAAAGAGCCTCAAGGCGCGGGGCGAACTGGACGGCAACGGCCTGATCGCCACGACAATGAGCAACCGCGGACTCGAACGCAGTCTCTCCCATGAAAACGTACGGGTCGAGTACGTCAGCCCGGGCGACCGCTCTGTGAGCGAGGGAATGACGAAGTACGGATTTGCGCTCGGAGGCGAATGCTCGGGCCACATCGTATTCCGCAAGTACGCGCGGGCGGGCGACGGGATCCTGACCGCACTCAAACTACTCGAGACGGCGCTCGAAGCGCGCTGTCCCGTCTCCATTCTCGCCGAGGGCTACCGGCCGCTTCCCTCCGTTCTCCGTGCCGTGCGCGTCAGGGATAAGGAGGGCGCCGTCCGTGCGGAGAGCGTCGGGGAGGCCGAACGCCGTGCAAGAGAACTGCTCCCGGACGGGCGCGTCGTCCTGCGCGTTTCGGGAACGGAGCCCGTCGTGCGGATCCTGACGGAAGGGGAGGACGCCGAGGCCTGCCAAAGGGCTGCCGATCTTCTGGAACGCGCCGTGCGCTTTGCGGGGGACATCTGATGTGCGGCATCGTCGGCTACACCGGAAGAAAAGACGCGGCCCCGCGGCTGTATGCAGGGCTCAGGAGATTGGAATACCGCGGCTACGATTCGGCCGGCATCGCAACGCTCGACGGCGGCGCCTTCCGCCTGCTCCGTTGTACGGGCCCCGTTGCGGGTCTCAAGGGCGGAGGGGGACTTCCGGGAACATGCGGCATCGGGCACACCCGTTGGGCGACGCACGGCGCACCGACCGTGGAGAATGCGCATCCGCACATCTATCGGCGCTTCGCCGTCGTACATAACGGCATCATCGAAAATTGGCGTATGCTGCGGGCGGAGTGCGAGGCGAGAGGGGAAGAATTTGCTTCCGAGACAGACAGCGAAGTCATCGCCCATCTTCTCGAGGAAACTTATGATGGAGATCTCCTCGCGGCGCTCCGCTCCGTCTGTACCCGTCTCGAGGGATCCTACGCCGTCGCCGTCCTCGCGCGCGACCGCCCCGGGACGATCGCGCTCGCCCGCAATAAGAGCCCGCTCATCGCGGGATATACGAAGGACGGCCTCGTCTGTGCAAGCGACATCCCCGCCGTGGCCAAGAGGGGCGCCGAGCTGTATGCGCTCGCCGACGGGGAGTTCGCCCTTCTCGAAAACGGCCGCATTTGCTTCTACGGAGCGGAGAGCGAGATCGGGAAATCGCCCCTCATGTTCGACCCTGAACGCGACATCCCCGCAAAGGGAGGGCACCCCTTCTTCATGGAGAAGGAGATGGAGGAGATCCCCGCTGTTTTGCGCAGTTCCCGCCCGAATTTTGCCGATTTTGCTCGAAATTCGGAGTTTTACAGAGTATTATGTCAGGCAGAATACATCGAACTGACCGCCTGTGGGAGTGCCTATCATGCCTGTCTTGCGGCGCAGTACGCCATCGAATCGCTTGCACGCGTGCGCGCCGGGGCAAGTGTCGCGAGCGAGTACCGCTATCGCGACCCCATCCTTCCGGACCGCACGCTGATGCTCGCCGTCTCGCAGAGCGGGGAGACGGCCGACACGCTCGCCGCGGCAAAACTTGCCAAGGAGCGCGGCGCAAAGGTGGCCGCCGTCGTCAATGCCGAGAGCTCCTCGCTCGCCCGTCTTGCCGACTTCGTCCTGCCCATCCATGCGGGAAGGGAGATCGCCGTTGCCGCGACCAAATCCTTCAACGCGCAGCTCGTCACGCTCTATTCCATCGCGGCGACCCTTGCCGAATCTCGCGGCCTGAGAGGATACGGCGACGCCTTAAAGAGCCTTCCCGAACTCGCCGAAAAGGCATTGGACGCCGCACGGTCCGTCCGCGGCTGGGCGGCGCACTTTGTCGGAGCGCGCTGCTGCTTTTTTATCGGAAGAGGGGCGGACTACATCACAGCATGCGAGGGGAGCCTCAAACTGCGTGAGATCTCCTATCTCCCTGCCGAGGGCTATCCCGCGGGCGAACTCAAGCACGGAACGCTCGCGCTCATCGAAGAGAATACGCCCGTCGTGGCCGTCCTCACTTCGCGCCGTCTCGCCGAAAAGACGATGAACGCCGTTGCGGAGACGCGTGCCCGCGGCGCCAAGGTGTTCCTCGTGACGTCGCTCGAGGAGTACGCGGAGGCGGAGGGCATCTCGGCTTCCGTTCTGATCCCCGGCTGCGGCGAAGTGTTCTCTCCCGCCCTCGCCGTCATCCCGCTCCAGCAGCTCGCCTATTCCGTCGCACTCGCCTGCGGCCATGACCCCGACAAGCCGCGCAATCTTGCAAAATCGGTCACGGTGGAATGACTTCCGGCCATACGAAAAGGGACCCTTCGCAGAGAAGAGCCCCTTGCCTTTTGGGGGAAGTTATGCGCTCTTTGCTTCCTTCCGGTACGACCACTTGAGCAGGATGGGCGTGAGGACGGAGGAGAGGAGGATGATACAGAATACGAACGGATAGAGCGCGGGATCGACGAGCCCCGCCGCAACGCCCCGTTCCGTGCAGATGAGCACCACTTCGGCGCGCACCATCATGCCGAGTCCGACGCGGAGGCTCTCATGACCGGAGAATCCGCACAGTTTTGCCCCGAGACCGCATCCGAGCAGTTTTCCGAGCAGGGCAGCGATGACGTACACGCATCCGAAGGCGAGAAAGGCGGGCGTAATGCCGCCGAAGTCCAAATCCATGCCGATGGAGGCAAAGAAGATGGGGGAGAAGAAGAGATAGCCCATCGTGTCCACTTTGGACTCGACGTACGGCGTCTCCGAGAGCGTTCCGCCGAGCAGGATCCCGGCGAGATAGGCCCCCGTGATGTCCGCGACCCCAAAGAGCTTTTCGGCGGCATAGGCGTACAGAAAACAGGCTCCGAGCGAAAGGATGGGCACTCTGCGGTTGTGCGGCGCACGGCGTTCCATGAGGTCGAAGAGCTTCCTGAGCCCTACGCCCGCGGCGATCGCAAGCACAAAGAAGAGGACGATCTTAACGGAGACGAGCACGGCGTTGGGATGAAACCAATCCCAGCCCGTCTGCTCTCCGCCCGAGGAAAAGCCTGTAAGCACGGAGAGGATGACGATGCCGAGCACGTCGTCGATGACGGCGGCCGCGACGATGGCGGTTCCCGCCCGCGTATTGAGCTTTCCGAGCTCCTTGAGGACGACGACGGTCACCGAGACGGAAGTCGCGGTGAGGATGGCGCCGTAGAAGAGAACGGATAAAATGCCCGCGCCGGGGAAGAATAAAAAGGCGACGAGCGCACCCAGCCCCATGGGGACGAGGACGCCGAGCACCGTGATGACGACGGAGGCAAAGCCCGTGGAACGGAGCTTTTTGAGGTCGGTGCCGAGTCCCGTCGAGAACATGATGAGCACGACGCCGATCTTGCTCATGACGCCGATGGTGTACTCCGCTTCCGCACCGAAAAAGGCCTCTTGGAGATAGGGCCACGGGACATACCGGAGAAGTCCCACGAGGATGCCCGCGACGAGCATGCCGATGACGGCCGGCATCCCGCACTTGTGCGCGCCGAGCCCGAGCGACTTGGAGAGCAGCAGGATCACGGCGAGAGGGAGGAGCAGTTCAAACGCTTGCATAGTTCACACTTCTTTGGATGGGATGAAAAATTCGCATTTCCATGTGATATTATAGTCCTTTTGCGCCGAAAAGCAAGTTTTTTCGGCACGATTTTCAAACGTTCGGAATTTGAAAGACCGTCACGGATTCTGAAATGATTTTTGACGCGGGAATGCTTGCATTTTCCGCTTTTCTCTGTTATAATAAGGGAAATGATGCAAATCGAAGAGCCGCTCGACAGAGAGCGGGCAAGACAAATGAATCCCGTGGTCCTCGCCTTTGTCGGAGATGCGGCGTATACGCTCTGCGTCCGCACAAAACTTGCCTGCGAGCACGGCTGCAAGACGGGCGAACTCAACCGGTTCGCGACCGAAAAGGTGTCCGCCCGCGGCCAGAGCGAGGCACTCGAGCGCATTCTGCCCCTTCTCACGGAGGAGGAAGCGGACATCTTCCGCCGCGGCCGGAATGCCAAAAAGCCCACCCGGAGCAAGCATGCGTCCGTCACGGAATACGTCCGTTCGACGGGCTTTGAGGCGCTCTTCGGCTACCTCTATCTGACGGGGGACACAGCACGTCTTGAACAGCTCTTCTTTGGAGGAAACGATTGAAAACCGAGGGAAGAAACGCCGTTCTCGAACTGTTAAAGACGGACAAGACGGTCGATAAGATCCTGATCGAAAAGGGCGCGCAGGGCACGCTCGGAAAGATCTTTGCCGAGGCGCGCAAAAAGGACATCCGCGTGCAGTTCGTGGACCGTGCCGTCCTTGACAAGGAGAGCGCCGAAAAGCGTCATCAGGGCGTCATTGCGTTCACGACGGACTTCGTCTATGCCGATTTCTTCGATCTCGGCGGCGGCGATGACAGCCTCGTCGTCCTTTTGGACGGCATCGAGGACGTGCACAATCTCGGCGCCATCCTCCGCGTGGCCGAATGCGCGGGCGCGGACGGCGTCGTCATCCCCAAAGCCAAAGGGGCAAGCGTGACGGAGGCCGTCATCCGCATTTCGGCAGGCGCGGCCGAACACATTCCCGTCGCCAAGGTCCCTTCCGTCAATTATGCCGTCGAGGAGCTGAAAAAGCGCGGCTATTGGGTCTATGCGCTCGAGGCGGACGGTTCGCCCATCTATGAGAGCGATCTCACCGGGAAGGTGGCGCTCGTCGTCGGCGGCGAGGACTGCGGCGTACACCGTCTCACACGGGAAAAGTGCGACGGCGTGCTCTCCATTCCGCTCTTCGGCAAAGTCAACTCGCTCAACGCCTCCGTGGCGCTCGGCATTGCAGTCTATGAGGTGGTCCGTGGCAGAATTTCCGGAAAAAAAGAAGGATGAAGCGCTGATCTCGCTCGCCCGTGCGGGCGACGCCGAAGCCAGCGAGACGCTCATGCTCCGCTACAAGGAGACGGTGCGCCGCATCGCGCGCAAGTACGCGTTCAACTTGCTCGCCGAGGCAGACGACCTCGTGCAGGAGGGGATGATCGGCCTCTATTCGGCCATCGGGAGCTACTCGCCCGCATCGGGAAAACAGTTCAAGAATTTCGCCTATACCTGCATCGTCAGGAGGATATGCAGCTATCTCCGCTTCGTCAACCGAAAGAAGCCGTCGGGCGAGCGGGCCGGCATCGATCCCGAAGAGCTTGCGGAGGGGGAGACGCCCGAGGACGTCCTGCTCGGCGACGAGTCGGAAGGGGAGTTCCGCATGGCGCTCTCCCGCAACCTTTCGGACTTTGAGTTCCGCGTCGTCAGCATGTACCTCGACGGGATGAGCTACGCGCAGATCTCCGAGGCGACGGGCAAGGAAGTAAAGAGCATCGACAACGCGCTTTCCCGTGCAAAGAGAAAGCTGCAGAAGGCATTTTCGGAAGTGCCGCATAAGGAGGTCTGATGGCACATCTATCCCTTTACAGAAAGTTCCGTCCCGATACCTTTGACGGCATCGTCCGGCAGGAACACATCGTCCGCATTCTCCGCAACCAGATCGAGAAGAATGCCATCGGGCACGCCTATCTCTTTACGGGCCCGCGGGGGACGGGCAAGACGACCATCGCCCGCATCTTTGCGCGCGCCGCATGCTGCGAGCACCCCGTAAACGGGTCTCCCTGCGGAACGTGTCCCGCCTGCCTCGCCTTAAAGGAGGGCTCGCTCGACATCACCGAGATCGACGCCGCCTCCAACAACGGCGTCGCCGAGATGCGCGACCTCCGCGAAAAGGTGCAGTATCCGCCCGTCTCGGGCCGCTATAAAGTTTACATCGTGGACGAAGTCCACATGCTGACCGACTCCGCCTTCAACGCGCTCTTAAAGACGCTCGAGGAGCCCCCGGCGCATGCCATCTTCATCCTCGCCACGACCGAGCCGCAGAAGATCCCCGCGACCATCCTGTCCCGCTGTATGCGTCTCGACTTCAAGCTCATCCCCGAGGAGGACCTCGAGGCCCATCTTCGGTCTGTCCTGAATGCCATCGGGAAGGAGTACGAGGACGAGGCGGTCGCGGCCATCGCACGCGCGGGAGCGGGGAGCGACCGCGATATGCTCTCCATCGCCGAAGCGTGCATCGTATATTCGGACAAACTCACTTACGAAACGGTCACCGCAGTCCTCGGTGCGGCCGACTTCCATGAGACGGCCCGCCTCGTTTCTGCTATGCTTACCTCGGACATGGTTACCGCGCTCACGGTCTGCGAGCAGATCTTATCGGAAGGAAAGTCGGTGGGAGTGCTTCTCAAAGACATCTTGAATCTTTTGAGCCGCGTGACCGTCGCAAAGACGTGCAAAAACGCCGAACGCATCCTGTCCCTTCCCAAAGAACTGTATGCGGAGATCGCCGCCATCGCGAAAAAAGCAGACGGCCGCGCCATTCTCCGTGCCACCGATCTCTTCATCCGGACGGAGAACGAGCTCCGGTATGCTTCCTCCCCGCGGATCTCTCTCGAGGCCGCCATCGTGCGGGTCTCCTATCCCGAGGCCGACCGCGACGTCGATGCGCTTCTCGTCCGGATCGAGCGTCTCGAGCGGCAGCTCAAGGAGGGGATCCCCCGGAATGAGCCCGAACCTTCCGTCCAAACGGAGCCTCCGAAGGGGGCGGAGAAAAAACAGCCCCCGAAGGCGGCAGATCCTTCGCCCGACGAAGAGCCCGACCCCTTCGCCTTCCCCGACGAGGAGCCCGTCTTTGCGGAAGCCTATTTTTCCGACGAGCCCTTGCGGAGATCGGAGCCCGCGGCACAGCCGAAGGAAGGAGCACAGAGAAGACCGCCCGAAAAACGTTCCGAGCCCGCACCGCCCGTCCGCTCCGCGGCCCAACCGCAAAGCACGGCGCCCGCGTCGGCTCCCCGTGATGCACAGGCCGTGTACGGAAAGTTCATGCAGACGCTCCGCAAGACGGCAAAGGGCGCACTCTTTGCGATGTGTTCCGACCTCATCGTCTCCTTCGAGGGCGAAACGCTCGTATTCGCCACCGAGTCGGATACCATCTACGAGGCGCTCGGACGCGATGCGCAGCGCAAGACGATGACCGAGGCGCTCGAAAAGATCGGGATCACCGCATTCGAAGTGCGGAAGGCCGCCGCAAAGCAGGACGAAAAGAGCGCTGTCGAGCGGCTCAGATCGGATTTCAAGGATTATCCCGTCGAAGTGAAATAATCAAAGGAGTACAATATGGCATACGGAAAAGGCATGGGCGGAATGAGCGCCAATATGCAGAACCTCATGAAGCAGGCACAGAAGATGCAGGAGGAGATGCAGGAGACCGAGAAACTTCTCGACGAGTGGGAGATCGTGGGAACGGCAGGCGGCGAGGCCGTCGTCGTATACATGAACGCCAAAAAGAAAATAGACGGCATTGAGATCGACAAGGAAGTCATCGATCCCGAGGACAGCGAAATGCTCGAGGATTTGGTGCTCGCCGCCATTCTCGACGGCTACAAAAAGGCCGACGAGGTGTATCAGGAAAAGATGTCCAAGTTCGGC
This sequence comes from uncultured Clostridia bacterium, assembly GCA_947627015.1. Taxonomy (GTDB): domain Bacteria; phylum Bacillota; class Clostridia; order Christensenellales; family Borkfalkiaceae; genus Gallimonas. The sequence continues at coordinate 9,387 of CANQUL010000026.1, forward strand.
GTCGGCGGACCGGGCGGACTCGGCGGCTTGGGAGGACTCCTTTGATGGATGTCTTTATCGAACCCATCGCCCGCCTGATCAACGAGTTCTCCAAGCTCCCCGGTGTGGGCCGCAAGACGGCGCAGCGCTACGCCTACAAGATCATCTCCATGCCGGAAGGGGACGCGCACATCTTTGCCGAAGCCATCCTCGACGCCAAGCGCAAGGTCCGCTTCTGTAAGACGTGCGGGAACTTTTCGGAGGAGGAGATCTGTCCCATCTGCCGGGAACGCGACCCCTCCGAGATCTGTGTCGTCAAGGAGCCCAAGGACGTCATCGCGCTCGAAAAACTTCACGAATTCAAGGGCGTCTATCACGTCCTTCACGGGGTCATCTCGCCCATGAACGGCGTCGGCCCCAACGATATCCGCATCCGCGAACTTCTGATGCGCGTGGGGGAGGATACCCGTGAAGTCATCCTTGCCACCAATCCCGACGTGGAGGGGGACGCCACGGCGATGTACATCGCAAAACTGCTCAAACCCCTCGGCGTCAAGGTGACGCGCATCGCCCACGGCGTGCCGATCGGCGGAGAACTCGAATATACCGATGAGGTCACGCTCACCCGCGCGCTCAAGGACCGCAAGGAACTTTAAAACGATAAAAGGAGAAGATCATGAAAATTTCCGTGCTCGGCTGCGGCCGCTGGGGATCGTTCATCGCGTGGTACCTCTCCCGCAAGGGCTATGAGGTCACGAGCTGGGGCCCCGAGACCTCGGATTCCTACAAAATATTGAGAGATACGGGGCGCAACGAATATGTCGCGCTCGACGAAAAGATCCGTCTCTCCTGCGACCTCGAGGAGGCCGTGACTTCGGCCGAGATCATCGTGATCTCCATTTCCGCACAGGGACTTCGCGGCTTCATGCAGCGCATTACGCAGTACCATGTCCGCGATAAGATCTTTGTTTTGTGCATGAAGGGCATCGAAGTCGAAACGGGAAAGCGCCTCTCGGAGGTGCTCACGGAGAGCGGGATCTCCCCCGAAAAGATCGCGGTATGGGTGGGCCCCGGGCACATCCAGAGCTTTGTCGAAGGTGTTCCGAATTGCATGGTGATCGATTCGCAAAATGAAAAATTGAAGCGTGTTCTCGCCGACGATTTCCGGTCCGACCTCATCCGGTTTTACTACGGCGAGGACCTGATCGGCACGGAGATCGGGGCTGCGGCAAAGAACGTCATGGGCATCGCGGCGGGCATTCTCGATGTCGTCTGCGTCCCGCTCAAAGGGCCGCTCATGTCGCGCGGCGCCCGCGAAGTCGCCCGTCTCATCAAGGCGATGGGCGGCAACGAGCTATCTGCCTACGGCCTCGCCCATCTCGGCGATTACGAGACAACGCTCTTCTCACCCTTCTCGCACAACCGGATGTACGGCGAGATGCTCGCCAAGGGGCAGCGGTTCGAAAAGCTCGCCGAGGGCGTTGCGACGTCCAAGGCCATGAAGCTCCTCGAAACAAAGTACGGCGTCGAGCTCCCCATCACGGACGCCGTCTACAAGGTCTGCTACGGCGAGGGAGACGATGAGGCCCGCTGCCGTGAGGCCATCGACATGCTCTTCTCCCGTCCGCCCAAGACGGAGATGTACGAATAAGAAAAGGAAGAAAATCGGATGGAAGATCTGTTTGCAAGCGAAAAAGACGTCTTTGTTGCGCCGTTCCCCAAGGAGGGCGAGGAGCCGCTCGTCCGTACGCAGACGACGGTGGACAGTGCGCTGTCCCTTCGGATCGGGAAGGGCCTCAGAAAGGGCCTGCTCTTTCTGACGATCACGGGCATTCTGCTGCTCCTCGGCTACATCGTTACCGACGTCGTCATCCGGACGTTGGCGGAGGAAGGTCAGCTCTATGTCAGGAACGGGTTCTTCGACCTGCTCTCCTTCCTGCGCTGGATCGGTGCTATCTTTCTCGTGATCGGCCTCGTGGGATATTTCACCTCCCGTGCGTCAGCCAAACGTACGGCGGTCGTCCTCTTCGACCATATGGCCTTCTACCGCACCTATCTTCTGATCGCGACCGTCCGCGCGGGTGAAACGGTCATCCTCGAAAAGGTATACTATGCCAACCTTCTCCGCGTCAAGGAGACCAAGGACCTCATCCTTCTCTACAACACGTCTGCCACCGCCTATGTGGTGGATAAGCTGAAGCTGAAGCCCGAGGAGCTCTCTGTCCTTCGGGGTCTGATCCCGCTCAAATAGGAATGCGGAGCTCCCGCAAGTTCGGCCGTCCCGTCGGGGGCGGCTTTTTGCATGCTCCCGTCCATGTATAATCCCGCCGCGGCGGTGCAAACTGAAGAAGATGGAACATCGGACTATCACTTTCGGACATCGGCCGCGTATCATCGCGACGAGCACCATTGCAGGCCCCAAGGAATGCCGCGGCATCATCGGACGATACGTCGAGATCGCGCTCTCCGACGATATGTACGGGGAAAGTACCTTTGAAAAGGCGGAGTGCAAGATGCTCACGACAGTGATCGACGGCGCAATTCAGAATGCGGGCCTTGGGCGTGCGGACGTGGACCTGATCGTCTCGGGCGACCTGCTCAACCAGATCATCTCGGCGAGCTTTGCCGCGCGGGAATTTTCCGTTCCCTTCCTCGGCGTATACGGCGCCTGCTCCACGATGGCGGAGGCGCTCGCCGTCTCTGCCGCCTTTATCGACGGCGGATACTGCAAGCGGGTCATCGCGGCGACGGGCAGCCACTTCGCTTCGGCCGAACGTCAGTACCGCTATCCGCTCGAATTAGGCACGACGCGGCCTCCCCAATCGCAGTGGACGGTGACGGGCGCGGGCAGCGCGCTCATCTCGGACAAAGGGGACGGCATCGCGATCGCGTCGGCGACGCTCGGACGGGTCGTGGACTTCGGGATCACCGACGTCAACAATATGGGCGCGGCCATGGCGCCCGCGGCGGCGGATACCATCCTCGCACACTTCCGCGAGACGGGCGAGGACCCCGATTCCTATGACCTCATCGTCACGGGAGACCTCGGCGCACTCGGGAGCCGGATCCTGAAGGATCTCACATGGGAAAAGGGGCTCGACATCTCCCGCAAGCACGTCGACTGCGGCGAGATCATCTACAATGTCATCGAGGACGAATTTCAGGGCGGAAGCGGGGCAGGCTGCTCGGCCGTCGTGCTCAATTCCTACCTTTGGTCCAAGATGATGGGGGGAAGTTTCCGCAAGATCCTCTTCGTCGCAACGGGTGCGCTCCTTTCTCCCGTCTCGTCGGGACAGGGGGAAAGTATCCCCTGCATCGCGCACGCGGTGACGCTCATCCGCTGAGCCCCGCGGCCGTACATATGGAATACCTCGGGATCGCTCTCATGTTCGTCAAGGCCTTTGCCGTGGGCGGACTCATCTGCATGATCGCGCAGATCGTCATCAATCTCACCGATCTTACGGCGGGAAAAATTCTCGTCCTCTTTATGCTGGCGGGCGTTGTCCTGACGGCGCTCGGACTGTATCAGCCGCTCGTCGAATTTGCGGGCGCGGGGGCGACCGTCCCCATTTCGGGCTTCGGCTACCTGCTTGCAAACGGTGCGATGAAGGGCGCGCAGGAGGGGCTCTTCGGGGCGCTCACCGGCTCTCTCGCCGCGGCGAGCGCCGGGGTCTCCGCAGCCGTCGTTTTCTCCTTCCTCATGGCCCTGATCTTTCAATCTCACACAAAATACAACTGATCCGGCGGACAGAAAAAACAGCCTTCCCGCCCCGATTTTGGGGGTGCGGAGGGCTGTTTTCGGCTTGAGATCCTTCAAAAAGATGTCAATAACTCGGCCTTTTTCCCGCCTTTCGGCCCCTGTCCGACGATTTGTATGCGTATAAGTTGCATAAAGTTATCCACATTTTTTCCACATAGGACCGTTGATTTCTCAAATTTCGACAAAAAACGTACGTTCGCCCTTTTGAAATCAAAAAAGTTATCCACATTCCACATTTTTATGTGGAAAAGTGTCGATTGCGGACGGAGTGCTTTCGGACGGGGCATGTCCGAGGAAAGAGTCGGATTTTCGGAGGGGTGAAATTCTTTCATTGCAAACGGCTCACCATGTCGCGGTTTACCCCCCTTGACAAGGCGGATGCGGAGCATGTCCGAAACGTCCGCTTCCCCTTCGGCATGGGGGCCTCCGCGCGGCCGTGAGAGGGGACAACGGAAGGGGCTTCCTTCCCCATGGGAGAGGCGCGGTTTTGTGTCGAAAACGGCTGCTGTCACATTTTCGGAGCCGGAGGGATACAATGGAAGTATGCGCATGTGTTTTGCCACGAGTGGCAGTCTGGATGACTTTACAAAGCGAAATCCGACGGTGCGGGCGGACGTTCTGCTCTTTGCCTTTCAGGCGCTCGGGGAGGTGAGCTATGAGCGGGAGCTGCGCGGGGAGACCAGCCTCTTCGAGGACGTTGCGCTCCTCTCCAAAGAGATGCAGAATGTCGTCATGGCCGGGTGCTATACGGATGCCCGCGGGATGCGGCGCAAGTCGGTCGTCGTCGCCGAAAAGGGGAGGATCCTCGGCGTTTCGGATATGGTCAACCGCATCGATTCGGGGGAATACCGCTGCGGTGCGGGCATCAAGATCTTCGACACGTCGGCGGGAAGGCTTGGCGTCATCGTTGCCGAGGACCTCTATTTCCCGCGCGTCGCGGAGACGCTCTCCGTCTGCGGCGCCGAGCTCTCCGTCTGCCTCTTCGAACAGCTCGAGGGCAGTCTCGAACAGACGCTCATGCGGGCGTATGCCTATCTCTATGGCGTTCCCGTGTGCGTGTGTGCATACGGTTATGCGCAGATCGCGGACATCGGGGGAAAGCTGCGCTTCGGGTCGCCCAAGAACGGCTGCGTGTGCGAATTGGAGCGCGAGCAGGAGTATCATCTCGTCGAGACCCGTCAGCGCGGGTTTTTCCGACGCAGGAATCCCGGATTCTGATTTCGGGAAAAAAGAAGCGCCGCACGGTCCCGTGCGGCGCTTCGGCTTGATATTGTTACGATTTCCGTTCGCCCCTCAGATCGAGCCAGGCGAGTTCCTCTTCGGAGAGCTCGAGGTCGAGGGCGGCGAGATTGTCGCGCATGCGTTCCATGGAGGAAGTGCTCACGACGGCAAATCCGTTGAGGTCCTGACGGAGCATCCACGCGAGAGCGATCCGTGAGGCGGAGCAGCCCTTTTCGGCGGCAAGCGTTTGGGCGCGGCGAAGCCGTTCGAAGTTGTCCGCGGTCGCAAATCCGCGGCGGACCCAGCCCTTCATGTCCGACGCCTTTTTGACGCGTCCCGAGAAAAAGCCCCGTCCGAGCACCGAAAAGGCGACGAGCGCCATTCCCGTGCCCGAATACCACGCGCGCGCCTCTTCATGAGAGGGCCCCGCAACGCTGACCGCACCGTTCAGAAAGGGGTCTCCCTTCATGTCCGCAAGCCCGAAGTAGGGGCTCGAGACGGTGAACGGCAGGAGATTTTTGCGATAGGCATACTCGTTCGCCTCAAGGATCCGGGTGTGCGTCCAGTTGGAGCCGCCGAACGCGCCGATCTTCCCCTCGGCATGCAGTTCGTTGAGGACTTCCACCATCTCGTCCACGGGCTTGCGGGGATCGTCCCGATGCAGGAGATAGATGTCGATATAGTCGGTCTTGAGGGCCTCCAAAGACGCTTTGAGGTCCTTTTTTACGGCCTTTTCGGTAATGCGGTGCATGCGGAGCATGGAGGGGTGTCCGCCCTTGGAGAGGAGGACGACCCGGTCGCGGTTCCCGCGGGACGCCATCCAGTTCCCGAGCACCTCTTCGGCTTTCCCATAGACGCGTGCCGTGTCGAATGTCGTGACGCCCGCATCGAGCACGGCATCGAGAAATTCGCCCCGATCCTCTCCGTGCGCAAAGAAGGGCGAGGAAGTCCCGTAGAGGATGCGGGAGACGGGCTTTGTCACATTTTGAACGGAAGAATATTTCATGGAAAACACAGCCCCTTGGCGAGGGGCATAAAACGTTTACTTGACGATCCTTGCGCAGGCAATGGCGAGCGCACCGGGACCGATATGGCAGGAGACGGACAGCGAGAGGGGATCGGCAAACGTCACGGGAATGCCCGGGAAGGTCTCCTCGATCTCCTTGCGGAAGATCTCCGCCTCTTCGTAGTTCTGGGTATGCGCGATCATGATGTTCATCTCGCCCGCTTCGACATAGGCCGCAAAGCGGGTCTCGAAATCGCGCTTTATAGCGGCGATCATCACTTCCTTGGCCTTGTTGAGCGTGTGGACCTTCTGGAAGGCGTCGAGCTTTTCGCCCTGGATCTGCAGGACGGGCTTGATCTTGAGGATGGTTCCGATGAGCGCCGCGGCGGGCGTCAGCCTGCCGCCCTTTTTGAGGTACTTCAGCGTGTCGAGCGAAATATAGATACTGCTGTCGAACTTGGTCTCGAGGAGATACCGCTTGATCTCTTCGGCGGAATATCCCCGCTCGGCAAGGAGCATCGCGTCGAAAACGCTCTGCTTCTGCGTGATGGAGATGCGCTGGTTGTCTACGACGTGCACTTTCCCGTCATATGCCTTGGCGAGGTTTTCCGCCGTGTGGCAGGACTCGGAGAGCCCGCTCGACATGGGGATGTGCACGATCTCGGTGTTGCCGTCCTTCAAGAGGCTCTCCCAGAGCTCGGTGACGGCGACGGTGTTGGGCTGGGACGTGGAGACGCTCGCGTCTCCCTTCAGAAATTCATAAAATTCGGGCTGGGTGAGGTTGATGTCCTCGTAGTACTCTTCACCGTTGATCAAAAAGGGCATCGGGATCACGGAAATTCCCAGTTTTTCCGCTTCCGCTTGGGTGATGCCGCTGTTCGAGTCGGTGACGATCCTGACGTTCGTCATAATAACTCTCCAAATTGTTTATTTTGTAAACTTTCTTTTATTATATCGGATTTTTCCGAAAAAGTCAAGGGAATGGGGGCAATTTGCTTAAAAAATAATTCTTGTCCGCCGTTGACAATTCCTGAAAAGGTAGTGTATAATGGAAAAAAGGAATCCAACAGAGATGAATACCATTCTGAAAAAGGAAATGTTAAACGATACGGTCTGCCGCATGCAGGTGGCGGCGCCCCTCGTCGCACGGCGGGCGGAGGCGGGCCAGTTTGTCATCCTGCGCGCCGACGAACGCGGAGAGCGCATTCCGCTCACCATTGCGGATTGGGACCGTGGCGCGGGGACCGTCACGATCATCTTTCAGGTCGTGGGGGGAGCGACGATGACGCTCGTCCGCAAGGAGGAAGGGGATGCGATCGCCGATCTTGCGGGGCCGCTCGGCATGCCCACCGAACTCGGCGGCATCCGGAGAGCGGTCGTCGTGGGCGGCGGCGTAGGATGCGCCATCGCATTTCCCCTTGCGCGTGCCTTAAAGGAACGCGGGGCCTCGGTGACTTCGGTCATCGGATTCCGCAGCCGGGAGCTCGTCTTGCTCGAAGAGGAATTCCGTGCGGTGAGCGATGCGCTCTGCGTCGTGACGGACGACGGCTCTTACGGCGAAAAGGGGAATGTCTGCCTGCCGCTCGGACGGCTCATGGAGGAGGGCGGCTACGACGCGGTCTTTACGGTCGGGCCGCTCGTCATGATGAAGTATGCGGCCGAGACGACCCGTCCTTACGGCGTGCGGACGGTGGCGAGCATGAATCCCATCATGATCGACGGGACGGGGATGTGCGGCTGCTGCCGGGTCCGTGTGGGCGGAGAGATGAAGTTCGCCTGCGTGGACGGCCCCGATTTCGACGCGCATTCGATCGACTTCGACGAGGCCATTCTGCGTTCGCGCACCTATCGGCCCTTTGAGACCCGTGCCCGCGAACGG
>CANQUL010000027.1 GCA_947627015.1 uncultured Clostridia bacterium
GGTTTTGCTCGCGCACTTCATTGGGAAACCTTCACAAAATTCTTTCTTGTTTGAAACTCCCTGCGGGGGCATATTGCGGGCAAAGAATTTTCGTGAGGGGTAAGCTGTTTCCATCTCACCGCTCTTTCGCCCGCCAACCTTGCTGTCCTTATAGACATTCAGCCTGCAGTGGCGTTGCAAATTGGGTCGCGCAGCGCAAAAACGTGGTTTTGCTCGCGCACTTCATTGGGAAACCTTCACAAAATTCTTTCTTGTTTGAAGCTCCCTGCGGGGCCATGGGGCAAACTCCCTCGCTGTCCCTGAAAGGGTCGCAAAACGCAGTTCTCGCGCATCAGCACAGTGTGCTGTGCGCGGCGTTTTGCGGTGAGTGCCCCGTCCGCATTTCCATTGTGCTACTAAGGACGGCACGAGCCGAAGGCGAAGTAGCGCATTTGTCGCGCGAACGGTGACCGCCCCGTGCGAAGATTCTATCCATGATTCCAAGCACGGCACGAGCCCGCAGGGCGAAGTAACGTAACGCGGGGTTCTACCCGCGTGAGAAAGTGGCCGAGCGAGGCGAGGCCGAAAGGGTTTTAACCCCTCCGTCGCTTCGTGACATCCCTATGCGGCGTTCCTCACTTCACGACGATGACCTGTGCGAATCGCAGCACCCTGCCGTTCTGTTCGTATCCCTTGAGGTATACGCTCCTTACGGTGCCGCTCTCTTCGCCTTCGGCGGGGTCGACCGCCATGATCGCCTCGCACTTGTCGGCGTCGAAGGGCTGCCCCACGGGATCGATCACCGTGATCTTTTCGTCCGCGAGTAGCTTCTCGAATGCCTTTACGACCATCTCGATGCCCTTGCGCGTTGCGTCGTCCTTGCAGCTGTCGAGCGCCCGCCCGAGGTTGTCGGCGATGGGGAAGAGCCCCTTTACGACGTCGGCCCTGCCCTCGGCGTAACGCTGTGCCGCGGTATTTGCCGTGCGGCGGCGATAATTTTCGTACTCCGCCGTGACCAGATACCACTTGCGCTTGAAGTCCTCCGCCTCGGCGAGCGCCTTTTGCAGGGGATCGGGCTCTGCGGGCGTCTCCGCCCGGGCCTCTTCCGCCTCGGGGACAGCCTCTTGGGCTACGGCCTCCTCGGGTCCCTGCGCCGCGGTCTCTTCGGCTGCGGGGGTTTGTTCGTCTGCGCGTTCGTTTTCCTTGTTATGTTTCACGCTCCATACCTGTGCCTTGCTTTTTTCAACACCCTACATATAATGTAAAAAGCGGATTTCTAAACGCGAAATCAAAAATTTTTCCGAAAAAAAGCAAAATTTCGCCTTCTCCCCCCTTTACAATCGCCGAAAATTATATTATAATTTTGGAAACGGAGGAAATATCTTATGGAAAATAAGGCCTACGAACTCTTTGCAAAGCGCAACAACCAGGTCCGCATCCGCGTCATCCCGGGGCACTTTGTCACCCAGCACTCCCACGTCAACGCATGCGTGGACATGACGCGCGTCAAATCGGAAGCAAAGCTCGCCCGCGCCGCGGCAAAGCTCTTTGCCGAATCCTTCTCCCATGTCTACATCGATACCATCATCACGCTCGAACGCATGAAGATGGTGGGTGCGTTCGTCGCGGAGGAACTCACCAACAACACGGGCATCAACATGAATCAGGAGATCGCCGTCATCTCGCCCGAATTCACCGCGGACGAAAAACTCATCCTGCGGGACAACCTTGTGCCCTACGTCAAGAACCGGCACGTCCTCATCCTTGCGGCCACGGCGACCACGGGCATGACCGCGATGGGCGCCATCCGCGGCATCCGCTACTATGACGGCGACCCCGTGGGCGTGGCGACCGTATTCGGCGGCACCTTCGAGATCCCCGGCGTCCCCGTCGTGCGGCTCATCGGTGCGGAAGAGATGCCCGGCTATACCTCTTACCGTCCCGGCGAATGCCCGCTCTGCAAAAAGGGCGTCAAGATAGACGCCCTCATCAACTCGTACGGGTATTCCAAGATCTGATCCGTGCCACCCATGTCCGAAAGACAGCCTCAAAAAACCAAGTTGAGCCCCGCCGAATGGCGGGGCTCGTCTTTTTGAAAAAACCTGCTCACTTTACGGTGAATGTCGAGTTCTTGTTGTAATCTTCGGCCTTGGAGATCGCACCCCACGCCGAAGCACCGCCCGGGTACGTCACGGACTTGAGCGCCGTCATGGAGGCAAAGGCGAGACTTCCCACGGAGCCGACCGTGCCCGTGAACAGGATCTCCTCCACCTTCGCGCACTTATAGAAGCACTTGTCCGGCACCGTGACGTCCCCCGTCACCGTGACGGTTTTAAGCGCAGCGGGGATCTTTGTCCCGTAGGCGTCGCCGAAGAAGGAGGAAGCGCCCCCTTCGAGCCCGAAGATCCATTCAAAGCAGGCTTCTTCCTTCTTTGCGGCCGCGGAGCCCGATCCGAGAATGGGCAAGGCGATCTCCCGCAGGCTGCGGCATCCCTTGAAGGCGGATCCGCCGATATAGACCACCGTTTGGGGGATCTCCGCCGTCTCGAGGGCGGTGCAGTTCAGAAAGGCCTTCCCCATGATCCCCTTCGTCCCGGCGCGGAACGAGACCGAGCTCACGGAATCCGACTCCGCCTTCCAGACCCAGTTGCCGAGGTACACGGCGCCGCCCGCACGCTCCCCTTGGAGCAGCTCGCAGCCGGAGAACGCGTCGCCGATCTCTTTCACGCTGTCCGGAACGGAGACCGACGTCAGGGCGGTGCAGTTCAAAAAGGCATTGCGGCCGATGCGCTCCACGCCGTCCGCGATCTCGACTTCCTCGAGCGCGGTACAGTCCTCAAAGGCCGAGAGCCCGATCTCCTTCAGTGTCCCGGGAATGCGGACCTTCCCCTTGAGCCCGATCGGTGCGAGGTAGAGCTCCGTCATGCCCTTGTTGTAGAGCACGCCGTCCTGTGCGGCATATGCGGGGCTTCCGCTCCCCACCTCGATGGAGCGCAGTACGCCGATCCGTTCAAAGACAAAGAGCACGTTCTGCTTGGCGGAAAAATTCTCCTCGCCGCCCAACGTTTCGAGATCGCCGAAGCACACCGTCTCGAGAAGGTCGCAGTCCTCGAACGCGCCCGTGTAGACAGCCGTCACACCCGTACCGACAAAATTCTTGAGGGAGGAGTCGTAAAACGCGCCGCTGCCGATCTCCCTGACGGACGCGGGAAGGGAAGCGCTCTCGATCTCCGTGTCCCCGGAGAAACAGTCTTCGGCAAGCGCCACTACGGGCCGACCGTCATGGGTCGCCGGAACGCGGAGCTGCTTTTTGTCCGTTTCGTCGGCCGCCCAGCCCGTGACCGCAAGGCCGCCCGTGACCTCGGAATAGGTGAGCGAGGAGACGTTGCCCTCATAGCCGCATGTCTTGCAGACGCCGTTCTGCAAGTCGTGTCCCCCCTCGCTCCCGTGCTTTCCGCAACCGTTCTCGCAGACATGGTAGTGCTTTGTTTGGTCGATTGTCCATTCTTCGGCCCACTTGTGTCCGGTCGCGGAGACGCTCCGCGTCTCGGTGTGCGAGGGGTCGTCTTTGCATACGCGCTCCTCCGTTCCTGCCTCTTCGCAGGTGGGAGCCTTGGTCACTTTCCAATCGCCCCAATCGTGGGTGTGTCCGCCCAAGAAGGCACAGCCGGACAGTGTGGCCGAGGCGGTCAGCACGAGGGCCGACGCAACGGTCAAGATTTTCTTTTGTTTCATAGGAAGACCTCCGGTAAAAGATTCTTCCTTAATGATACCCCCCCCCGTCATCGATTTGTCAAGCAATTTGACACGCTGTCCGTAAAAAAATTAAGAGAACATAAAAAGGCCGTCATATAAGCCGCGCAGAGAGAAAATTCCATGGTATAATAGACTTGCGGCGGGAAAAAGGAGCGGATCTTATGTCTTTCTCTCAACTCGTGAGCGCGTTCGGACTCTTCGGCCCGGATGTGCTTCTTCTCGCGCTCGGAGTGACGCTCCTCACGTCTCTCCTCAAAAAAACGGTCTTGAAGACGTGCAACAAGAAGTGGTTCGTCGCCCTGCCCTTTCTCGTGGGGACGCTGCTCTTTGCCGTCTATCGCGCCATCCTTCTCAAGAGCCCTGCCCCCTTCGGCACGGATATCGCCTCGACGCTTGAGGGCGGTTTCGGCTGCGGGTGTGCCGCAACGCTCTACTACGTCCTGTACGAAAAGTTCTTTGAGAAGGACGCGGCGTCGCCCCTTCTGCCCCTTCTCGACTTTTTGCCGGAAGATCGGCGGAAAGAGGCCGCGGACGCCCTCTGGAAGGGCGTCCGCGGCCTCGGAAAAGAAGAGGCGGCTGCCTTCTTCCGGGAATCGCTCAACACCTATTCGGACGTACCCATGTCCGAGGATGAGCTCACGGAAATCGCGGAAGTGCTTGCAGCCTTTGTGGGTATGCTCCAAAAAAAGTGACCGTTTTCCCCTCCCTTCGGAGGGGTTTTTGTCTTTTTTCCGTCACGCCCCGCCGAGGGGTCCTTGCGGCGTCCCCTGCCGCCCAAGGCAAAATCCTTGTCGCCCCTGTAGGGAAGATGTCACACAGTGACAGAGGGGTTAAAACCCTTTCCCTACAAGAGACAGCAAGATGCGTTTTGCGACCCTTTCGGCGGCAGCGGGGGAGGATCCCGGCCGCGGCTGTATAATTTTCACGGTTTACTTCATACTCCTTATATGAAATTCGTAAGCGGCGACCTTGCAAAGACAAGGGACGCACTCAAAAAACTTCTGCCCGCGGAGGACATTCTGACCTTCCCCTTCCGTGCGGCGGGCGGACTCGACTTCTGCGCCGTATTCGCCGACCCCGTCACGGACAAGGAGCTCCTCGGCGAACAGGTCGTCCGCGCCCTTCTTCCCTATGACGGTCCGCACCGTGCGGAGGAGATCGCAAAGCGCGTCACTTCCCCCGAACTTCGGATAGAACGTACCCTCGAGGGCCTTGCAAAGGAAGTGCTCGCGGGCAATCCCGTGCTGCTCTTCTCGGACATGGATGCCGCCGTTGTTGTCGGGACCAAAAAATTATTCCTTCGCTCCATCTCCGAACCCTCCACCGACATCGCCGTCAAAGGCCCGCGCGAGGGGTTTATCGAGGACGTCAAAGTGAACACCTCGCTCGTCCGGCGACGTCTCAAGACAGAGGAGCTCCGGATCGAGATGCTCGAAGTGGGACGCAGGTCCCAAACGACCGTGGCGCTCTGCTATCTCGAGGGCACGGCCGCGGACGGCGTTGCGGACGAAGTGCGGAACAAGCTGCGGGAGATCGACATCGACTTTGTAGCCGATTCCTCCTACCTCACGCACTTTCTCTCCGCCCGTCCCTATTCCCTCATCAAGCAGGTGGGGTCGACCGAAAAGCCCGACATCTTCTGCGCCAAGCTCGCCGAAGGACGGGTGGGACTGCTTGCGGACGGTTCCCCCATCGCGCTCACCGTCCCCTATCTCTTTGTGGAGGACTTTCAGTCGAGCGAGGACTACTTTGTTCCCGCGTACCGTGCGACCTTTACGCGCCTTCTGCGGCTCTTTGCCCTGCTCGTCGCCATCTATCTGCCTGCCTTTTATGTGGCGGCGCAGCTCTTTAAGCTCCAGCTCTTTCCCATCCGTCTGCTCCTCACCATTGCGGGAAGCATCCGCGACATCCCCTTTTCGCCCTCGCTCGAGATGCTCATCGTGCTCTTTGTCCTCGAGATCCTCAACGAAGCATCCGTCCGCATGCCGAAGTACGTGGGCATGGCGCTCTCCGTCGTGGGGGCGCTCGTTCTCGGGGAGACGGCCGTCTCGGCGGGATTCGTCTCCACGCCCGCCATCATTATCATCGCCTTTTCGGGAATCGGGCTCTATGCCGTGCCCAATCTCATCGAAGAGACGAGCGTGGTGCGGCTCGCCATGCTGCTCATCGCGGGTTCGGTGGGAACGTACGGCATCATCCTCGCCACGGGATTTATCCTGTACCGGCTGGTGACGACGGAAAACTTCGGGTCGCCGCTCTTTGCCCCCTTTGCGCCCACCGTCGGCCGCGATCTGCGCGATTCCGTGCTGAAATACAACATGGGGTCGTTAAAAAAGCGTCCCGTCTCCATCGGAAGCCCCAACAGGAGGCGCATGAAATGAGCAAGATCTCTCCCCGTCAGCTGTACTTTTTCCTCGCCTGCGTGGCGCCCGTCGGGAAGCTCGTCCTGCTCCCCACCCATCTTGCGAACATCGCGGGAAACGACTTTTTGTATCCTCTGCTCGTACAGTACGTCATCGGTGCCGCCGCCGTGTTCTGTACACTGCTCCTCGTGCGGCGCGGCAAGACGCTGCCCGTCCTCCTCGAAGAGGTGTGCGGAAAGGCCGTCTCGCGCATTCTCTGCACGCTCCTGTCCCTCTTTCTCTTCTATGCGACGCTCGTGCCCCTGCTCGAACAAAAGACCTTTGTGCAGAGCGTCTTTTACGACACGCTGCCCTCTCTCGCCGCCTTTGCGCCCTTCTTTCTCTTTGCGGCGTATCTGATGGCCGCCCCGCTCGAACGGCAGGGCCGCATGTGGGATCTCCTCGCACCCGTCGCCGCCGTCGGCCTTGCGGGCATTCTGGTCCTGTCCTTCGGAAGCGCCGACTACGGTGCCCTTCTCCCCGCGGTCTCCATGGGCTTTAAGAGCTTCTCGGAGGGTACCATGTCCGCGACAAGCTGGTTCTATGACTCCGCCATCCTGCTCACGATGCTCGGAAAGGTCGAGGAGGAAAAGGGCATCGCCGTCAAGGGAATGCTCTTTTACCTTCTCGGCGGCGCGGCGGTCGGGCTGTTCTTTGCGACCTTTTGCGCCGTGTTCGCGGACACCGCCGTCAACCAACTCTTTGCCTTTTCCAAGACGTCCAAGTACTTTGCGGGGATCACCGTCCTCGGCCGCATCGACTACTTCTTCATCTTTCTGCTCGCCATGGTCATGGCCTTCTACTGCGTCCTGCCGGCACAGGCGGGCGTCGATCTCCTTGTGGGCGCTTTCCACAAGCCCCGCTTCCTCGGTCCCGCCGTCGCCGTCCTTCTCGCAGCGGCCTATTTTACCGTCTCCGTCTCGCTCGATTACCGCTTCGGGGAGCTCGTCAAGGCCGTGACGTCCACCTCTTTCTGGGTCTTTCCCGTCTTTACCGTGCTTGCACCCGTGCTGCTGCTCGCACTCCGCGGAGGCCGCCGTGAAAGCTGAAAAATTCTTCCGCACGCTTCCCATGAAGCTCTCCATCCTCCTCTTTGCCCTCATCCTCTTCACCTTCTTCTCCAACGACTTCGGTCTCGTGGACATCCAGAAGACGGCCATCATCCTCGCCGTGGGCATCGACAAGTCGGACGACGGCTACACGGTGGCGTCGCAGATCGCCGTGCCCAAGGGGAGCGACCGCACGACGGGAGGCACCTCCTCCGTGGAGATCGTGACGGAGGGAGCGACGGTGTCCGACTGCATCACGCAGATCTATGCCCGCACGGGCTGGGTCCCCAAGATGGTGTTCTGCAATCTCATCCTCATCGGAGAGGAGGCCGTACACGAGGACGTATTCGGGTTTCTCAACTACTTCCTGCGCAACGAATATATGTCCGACTCCTGTTTCCTTGCGGCGTGCGAGGGAAGCGCCTGCCGCGTCATCTCCTCCCGCAGCGCCGTCGCCGATGCCTCGTCGCTCGCCATCACAGGCCTCTTTTCGGATGCGGCAAAGAAGGCGGGCCGCGTCATGACCATCACCCTCAAGGACCTCTCCATCGGCTATTACGGCGTGTCGAAGAGCGGATACCTTCCCTATGTGCGCATGCGGCTCCAGGAGGGCTCCCAATCGAGCGGCGAAGAGGAGAGCGGCTCCTCCACAGCTCCCCAATATGTGTACAGCGCCGAAGAGACGGCCATCCTCTCGAACGGCGCCATGGTGGGACTGCTCACGGACAGCGAGACGCTCGCCTTCAGCCTGCTCAAGGGCAACGTGTTCGCGGGAACGTTCAATGCCCCCGACGAACAGAAGGGCCGTCCCGTCACGCTGACCGTCCTTTCCGATGACGGGAAGGTGGAGCTCAAAGTGGGCGCACGGCCCGAGGTCACCCTGCATCTCGACCTGCGCGTCCGCCTCTGCTGCCGCGGCGTGACCGCGCCCCTCGAGGACATCGCAGGGGATTCCGTCCCGGACAGCGTGCTCGCCAATGCGGAGGAAAAACTCGACGGGGATATCCTTTCGCTCTGGCGGAAGATCGCCGCCGCGGACTGCGACCTCTTCGGCCTGCGCCGTACCCTCTACCGCACTTCCCTCAAAGAATACGGAAGGTGGAAGGAGACCCTCCTCACGGGTGCGGCCGTAACGCGCGAACTGCACGTCTCGACAACCAACTGACCGCGGCACGCACCGCACGGAGTTCCTTCCCTCGGCGCGCCTTTTGCGTCACTCAAAAAGTTGTAATAAAAAATTTTTCCGAAACCCCTTGACAAAGCGGAAATCTGTGTTATAATAGAAGCGTAAAGAGGATAAGTCACAGAAAAAGTGAACCTCTTACAAAGGCGGACATTCCAATGGAAACGTAACACGCTTCCCAACTTCCCGGACGGTGCTTTTGGGCCGTCCCCGATCGGAACCCATATCGGAGGTACAACGATATGAGAAATGTCTTTCGCTCGCACAAGAAAGCGGAATAGGAGGACACGCCAATGTACAGTCATATGACAGGGGCGGAAAGCTGAGGCATTCCGGAACATCGCGCGGCAGGGTAAGCGTATTCCCGCGCAGGGTCGAACCATCGGACGGAAACGAAATCAGACCGTCGCCCCCTACAACTGAATGACGTTATTGCCACCCCGCACGGTCCCGTGCGGGGTTTCTGATTGCCCGGGGAACCCTTTCGGCCTCACTTCGTTCGGCCACTTTCCCTAAAGGGACAGCAGGGGGGCCGGCTCCGCTTGCGAAGCGCAATTCCTTTCTTTTCGACAAAAGCAGACGGCATTCCCGAGGGCTTGCGGGAATTTTTATTCTATAATGGAAGGACCAAATTTCTTCGGAGCCCTCCATGAAACCAATCAAACTCTCCGCCCGGGCTGCTCTCGGCTATCCCGCGCTCGCCTGTGCGATGCTCCTTCTCAATTTCGCCCTGCCCTGCTGCGAACCGCTGTCCGTCGCGCTTCTGGCCGCCTCATTCGCCGCCGGGCTCAATCCCTATGCCGCGGCCGCGGGCTATCTCTTCGCATCCGTGGCATCCATGTCCGCGGACGCCTCCCTCTCCGCCGCCGTGCAAGCCGTGTTTCTCCTGCTCATCCAAATCCTCTATGCCCGCTTCGGAAAGAAGCCCGGCCCCGAGCGGTACGCCTACACGCTCCTCGCCCAGCTCCCCTTTCTCTTCCTCTTTCCGCATCCCGGCTATGCCGTCTTTCCGTTTGCCGTCGAATTCCAGAAACTGCTGATCGGCGTCTTTTTCACGCTCCTCTCCTTCTTCTTCGAAGGCGGTCTCAAAGCCCTGCTCGGCCGCGTCTTTCATGCAAAGCTCTCGCCCGGGGAACGCGCCGAACTCGCTCTCATGTGGCTGTTCTTGGGCATGGGTGCCGTCTACGCGCTCGGGACGCCCGCATTCTGCCTGTTTTCTCTCATCGGCCTGCTCTATGGGACGGTGCTCCTCAAAAACGCCTCCGCCGTGCCGCTCGCCATGGTCCTCTCCTCCCCTCTCGCCCTCTGCACGGCCTCCCTCGTCCCCGTCGCCGAATACGCCGTCTATGCCGCAGCCGCGCTGCTTCTGCTCCCCTACGGAAAGACGGCCGCGGCCTGCACGCTCCCCGCCCTCTTTGCGCTCTTTTCCTATGCGGACGGCCTCTTCTTTGAGGACGCGGTCACCATCGGTCTGACCCTCGCGGCCTGTACCATGCCCGCGATCCTCGTCATCTGCACGCCCGAAAAGCTACTCAAAAAGCTCGACGGGAAACTCCTCTTCTACCGGGAACGCGTCCTGCCGCGCATCGCCGTGAACCGCAGCCGCCGGGCCGTGGGAGAACAGCTCTGGGAGGTCTCGGCGCTCTTCCGGGAGATCGAGCATTCCTTTGCGGCGCAGGACGTCCCGGACGGCGGAGACCGGCTCAAGGACCGGCTCATCTCCATGATGTGCGCGATCTGTCCGAACCGCACCGCATGCGAGCAAAACGGCCTCGGCGGCGCCCTCGACAAACTGCTCGCCGTGGGACGGGCCAAGGGACGGGTCAACCTCATCGACCTGCCTACCGAACTCACCGCCCGATGTTCCAACGTCTCGGGGCTCCTGTTCGCGCTCAACGATCTGCTTGCCGAATACGGACGCCTCGGAGAAGAACTTGCCGCGGCGAAAAAGGGGCGTGCCTTGCTTGCGGGACAGGCGCGCGGCATCAGCGAGATCCTCAAAAATCTTGCCCTCGAACAGAGTGCGGAATTTCTCTTCTCCGACGAGGAACGGCGTCTCGCCGACGCCCTTGCGGGGGAAGGGCTCATCGCCTCGGAGATCTTTCTTTATGGCGACGGGGAGGCCTTTACCGCCACCCTCACCCTCGAGAGCCGCACGAGTGCAAAAAAGCTCGTGCGCATCTGTTCCGAAGTCCTCGGCCGTCCGCTCGCCCTCGCCGAAAAGATCCCCTTAACGCGCGATTGCGCCTGCTTTGTGCTCCGACAAAGGCCCGTCTATGACGCGGCGTTCGGCATCGCCGCTTGCACCAAGGAGGGCGAACACATGAGCGGCGACACGCACTCCGTCCTCAAGATCGACGAACGGCGCTTCCTCGTCGCCCTCTCCGACGGCATGGGCAGCGGCGAAGAGGCACGGGCCGTCTCCGACCGCACGCTCACCCTGCTCGAGAGCTTCTATAAGGCGAAGATGCCCTCCGAGACGGTGCTCGCCACCGTCAACGACCTCATTGCCTTCTCCTCCGACGAGACCTTCTCCTGCCTCGACCTTGCGGCCGTCGACCTCGATACGGGCATGGCGGACGTCGTCAAGATCGGCTCCCCGCCCGGCTTTGTGCTCTCGGGGGAGACCCTGCAGGTGCTCGAGGGCGATTCCCTCCCCATCGGCGTGCTCGACGCCGTCCGTCCCACCTGTCTGCGCATCGAACTGAAACCCGACGACTTTCTGCTCTTCATGAGCGACGGCGTGACGGGCGCGTTCGGCTCCTCTTCCGAACTGTGCGCCTACCTCTCCCGCCTGCAACCGCTCAATCCGCAGGCGCTCGCCGAGGACATCCTGAAAAACGCGCTCCGCCGCTATCGGGACAGGGCCGAGGACGACATGACCGTCGTCGCCGTCAAACTCACCAAATCGGCCTGACCGTGCCTCGTCTTTTATCGGCGGCACAAAAAAGAGCACGAAAAAAGGAGGCGTCTTGCCTCCCTTTCGCTTGCATGTCACGTTGTGTTTTTTCCGAAACCGACCGAAGGAGGGGCCGAACGGCGGGACCATGCGGGGCCTCTCCATCGGAATGTGCAGCTCCATCGCGGACATGAGATGCCCGTCTTTGCTCTACTGCGCGTTTTGCGGGAATTTCTCCTTGTAGCGTTCGATGCACTTTTTGACGATCTCGAGCGCCTCGTCCCGGTGGGCGATCTCCTTGATGGTCGTCTTTTTGTGTTCGAGCGACTTGTAGACTTCGAAGAAGTGCATCATCTCCTGAAAGATGTGCTGGGGCAGTTCCTTGATGTCGTAGTAGTCGTTGTAAGTCGGGTCCCTGTGGGGAATGGCGATGATCTTTTCGTCGAGCGATCCGCTGTCGATCATCTTGATGACGCCGATGGGATAGCAGTTGACGAGGGTCATGGGATAGATGACTTCCCCCGAGAGGACCAGAACGTCGAGAGGGTCGCCGTCGTCGGCATAGGTACGGGGAATAAACCCATAGTTTGCGGGATAGACGGTGGATGTATACAGCACGCGGTCGAGGCGGAGAAGGCCCGTCTCCTTGTCGAGTTCGTACTTTGCCTTGCAGCCGCGCGGGATCTCGATGAGTGCCTCGAAGTTATTGGGTTTGATGCGCTCGGCGCTGATGTCATGCCAGATATTCATATGCGATCTCCTTTTTTCTATTCTATCATAAACGCGGCACAGATGCAAGACCCGCCGTAAAATTTTTGCGGAAATTTTCGAAATTCCGAAAGAATACTTTGACATTTCCCCGTTTTTATGGTATAGTGTAAGGGTATGGGAAAGGGCCTGCTTTTGCGGCTCCGCCCATTCGCCCGTCAGGGCTCATCCCTCACGGAATTTTATTCCTTGAATAAAATTCGTGAATATTTTTGCAGAAGTACCCAAGAGGCTCAAGGGGCTCCCCTGCTAAGGGAGTAGTACCTGTGAAAGGTAGCACGAGTTCGAATCTCGTCTTCTGCGCCACGAAGGCACCCGCTTGGGGGTGCCTTTTTTGTGGCGCAGAAGACGAGTAGAAGAAGAACTCGTAGAGTTCGCGCGAGGCGTAGCCGAAGCTTTCGAGCGCGAAGCGCGAAGAAAATCTCGTCCACGGCGGAGGGGGACCCCCGACGCCGCGGAGAACCCCTCACCGCCCTGCGGGCGGAGCTCCCCTATAAGGGGCGCCAAGTGGGCTCCCTTGCTGTCCCTCGTAGGGAAAGTGGCCGAACGGAGTGAGGCCGAAAGGGTTAAAACCCCTCTTTCGCTTCGCGACATCTCCCCTATAAGGGGCGATAAGGGATGAGCAAGAAAGCCGCGGCGCTCTACCCGGACGGGCAGGGACCGCCGCGAGGTCCTTCTTAAAAAAATTTTTCCGCGCGATGTTTGAGCTTTTCCGAAAAGCGGTATAATTATAATGAACAAAGGAAGACGGTAGGCGTCTCGTGCAGAACGGCCGCTTCGGGGAAAACCGCACGGCCCCGTCCGACCCGACCACCGCAGCCTCCCCACGTTATAATCTTTTATATCGAAAGGAGAACCCATTATGAAACATTATCTTCAGACCAACAATAACCGCTATGACCCGTTCGACGTCTTTGACGACTTTTGGAGACCCATGTTCTTCGAAGAGACCAAGGAGCCGAGAACAAACATCCGTGAGACGGAGACCGACTACCTGCTCGACCTCGCCCTCGCGGGCTACAACAAGGACGACATCAAGGTGACGCTCGAGAACGGCTACCTCACCGTCAACGCGACCCGTACCGAGAAGGAAGAGCACACCGACAAGTACTTGCGGCGTGAGATCTCCGAGAGCACCTCGCGCAGTTACTACGTCGGCACGGACGTCACCAAGGATCAGATCAAGGCCAAGTTTTCCAACGGCATGCTGCATCTGACCCTTCCGAAAGAGACGCCCAAAAAGCTGCCCGACAGCAAGCTCATCGACGTCGAATAACCCAAATTTTTTAAGGGAGGCCCCCCGCGGGACCTCCCTTTTTTTGTGAATTCTATGATGCCTCGGTCGCACGGCTTTCCCCTGCCGAACGACTGCCGCGGCTCATGCTTTTTCCGTCAGAAAGGCGATCCGCCTGTCCATCGCCGCGCGCACGGTCGGAGCGCTTTTGCGAATGTCGAACCCGTGCATGGTCCCCTCGGTTTCGTTCAGAACGCAGGGAACCCCCGCCGCGGAGAGGGCCCTCGCGAGCCGCACCCCCTCGTCGTGCAGGCAATCGAATTGCGCTGTCTCGAGGTAAGTCGGCGGAAAGGCGGACAGATCGTCCCCGAACGGGTCGTACGGCGTGCGTCCGCGGGAATAGAGCTTCCACATCGCCGCGTTGCAGCGGGCATTCCACATGGGCGTATCGGGAAACCTTTGCATGGAGTCCGACGTCATGGCCGGATCGGCGACGGGATAGATAAGGAGCAGCTTTTCGGGAAGCGGGAGCCCCGCATCGCGGCAGCGCGCCGTGAGCGAGAGGGCGAGATACGCCCCCGCGGAATCCCCCGCAACGACGGGTGCCTCCCCGCAGATGCCGAGCTCTTCCGCATGCTCCGAAATTTCACGATATACAGCCTCACATTCGGACATGGGTGCGTCGGGCGAGGTCTCGAAGGCAAGAGAGTAGTCCAAAAACAGCACGGTCCGACGGGCGCGGCGGGCATACTCTTCCGCGAGCCGATAGTGATGGGGCGCCGCCCGAAAGACAAACCCTCCGCCGTGGAGATAGAGCATGGCGGGAAGGGGCTCCTCCCCCTTCGGACACATGACATAGACGGAGACCTTCCGCTCGCCGCAGGGAACTCGCAGTGTGCGGACACTCAGTCCGGGGAAGCGCATCGACTTGGGAAAGCAGGCGAGGACGGGCTTTGCAAGCCGAAAGACGGGTCCCCAAAGCGGCACGCGGAGGTGGCGGTACACGCCGAATTCGCGCAGGATGGGGTACTTCATACGGGCGGCTCCTCGTCCTCGTCGAAGCGGTGTCTCACGCCCGCGCGGTCCTTGTAGGCGATGACCGTCGCAAGGCTGACGTTCTCCACGCTCCGGAAGATGTTCTGCTCGACCTGCGGATTCTCCCGCTTGAGCGTGCGGATGAGCTCCTTTACCCGCTGCCGTTTGGAATCCACTTCCCCGTCGGCCGCAGCCTCCGTAAAGCGGCAGGCACAGCGGAGGAAGGTGAGTTCGTTTTCGTCCCGCCATGCGATGATGTCCCGTTCGCGCACGAAGTACATGGGACGGATGAGCTGCATGCCCTCGAAGTTGGTGCTCCGGAGCTTGGGCAGCATGGTCTGGACCTGCCCCCCGTACAGCATGCCCATGAGGATGGTCTCGATGACGTCGTCATAATGATGTCCGAGGGCGATCTTGTTGCAGCCGAGCTCTTTCGCCTTCGCATAGAGGTGCCCCCTCCGCATGCGCGCGCAGAGGTAGCACGGCGACTTGCCGACCTCGGTCACGCTCTCGAAGATGTCCGTCCGGAAGATGGTGACGGGGATCCCGAGCAGGGCGGCATTGTGCTCGATCCGTTCGCGGTTCTGCGGGCTGTACCCGGGGTCCATGACGAGAAAGACGAGCTCGAAGGGAAACTTGTCGTGCCGTTTGAGCTCCTGAAAGAGCTTTGCCATGAGCATGCTGTCCTTTCCGCCCGAGATGCACACCGCGATCCTGTCGCCCGGCCGGATGAGCCCGTATTGGACGATCGCCCGTGCGAACGGCTTGAAGAGCCGACGGGAAAACGTCGTGCGGATCCCCTCTTCGACCTTTTCTGCGGTACCCATGTCCGCGTTATCGTCTCTCATTTTCATTTTCTTCCTCGTTTTTATCCTGCGCCCGTGCGCACATTTCACAGCGTCCGATCGCGTCGAGCGGAAGCCGCGGGAGGGTCTTTTTCAGCTCCCTGCGGATCACCGCATTCTGCACTTCGCCGCAAAATCCCTCCGCCTCGATGACGGGGCTGTATCCCTCCGCTCCGCAAAGTCTGCAGATATTGATATACTTTTTCGCGCTCGGGAACCATTCTTCCAAATAGAGCGAATACCCGCGCTTGGTCTTCTTGTCCGACATTTCAGTTCTCCCCGATGAGGTCCTTTATGACTTCGCCCGCAAGGATGAGCCCCGCAACGGAGGGCACGAAGGCGAGGCTTCCCGGGACGGGACGTTCCCCCTGCTGCACCGTCTTTATGGGCGGCTCTTTGGAATAGACGACCTTGAGATGCTCGATGCCGCACCGCTTGAGTTCGCGGCGCATCGTGCGGGCAAGCGGGCACACGGAGGTCTCCGAAATGTCCGCGACCTCGAACATGGTAGGGTCCTTTTTGTTCCCCGCCCCCATCGCGCTGATGATGGGCGTCCCGCACGCGCGGGCATTTTTCACGAGCGCGAGCTTGGCCGTCACCGTATCGACGGCGTCGATGACGTAGTCGTACTCCCGGAAATCGAAGAGGGATTCCGTTTCGGGAAGGTAGAAGATGGGATAGGTGCGGACCGTGCAGGCGGGACAGATCTCCGCGATGCGGGCGGCCGCGACGTCCGTCTTACGGAGGCCCACCGTGCGCTCCGTGGCAATCAGCTGACGGTTGATGTTGGTGACGTCGACCGTATCATGATCGATGAGGTCGAGGGCTCCCACGCCCGAACGGACGAGCGCTTCCGCGGCATAACTGCCCACGCCGCCGAGCCCGAACAGCGCGACACGGCTCGACGCAAGTTTTTCCATGGCGGACTTCCCCAAGAGAAGCTCCGTCCTCGAGAATCTGTTGTCCATACGAACATTATAATCCCCCGCGGCCGGATTGTCAACGGATTTCCCCTCTCCGGACCCGCAGGCGTGCTCCGTCCGTGTTCTCCCTCGCGCGGATCGGAATAGGCGGCAGGTCAATGACGGTTCAAGTACTTCTCTTAACAACAAAAAGAGACGGGCACACACCCGTCTCGCTTTTTGGAGCTACTGGCCGGACTTGAACCGGCGACCTGCTGATTACGAACCCGTCACGATTTCAGAAATCCGTAAAATACGGGACTTTTCCTTGCCGTGCTTGCGCAATTTTTTCGCGCTCGTGCGGCTATTTTTATCGTGCGCGTAGATTTTTCTCCGCGCATAACTTGTATAACTTCTGTAAAATCCGCTGTAATTCCTTTACCGAAAGTTTTACAGGATAGAGTAATCGCTAATCCCATTCCACCGATAAAGGGTAGCGTTTTCCGAGGGTATGATTTTTTTATCGGGGTTGTCGGTCGGAACAAAATCGGAAATGCAATACCCGTGAAGGTCGCCGTCACGCATGAGGGCGCGGGCACCCTCATCGATTTCCGCTGTGGTAAGCCTTTGTCCGCTGTGTGCCTTTGCAAATTTGATGAAAGCCTCTGCAACTTCCCATTTCAAAGCGTCGTCTTTTTTCTGTGACATTGTGATTCTCCTTTAATTATCTTTTTTCCATACGACGGGCGTTACATTGTCCACGTCGTAGTGCCAATAGTCGCCCTCATTCTCTTCGGGCATGGGGTCTGCATAGTAGTAAACTTTCGCGTCGTTGAACTCTTCACCCGCACTGCTCGTATCCAACGCCGCCCACTGTTGCGCATTGCCCTTGAAGTAAATTGCCTCAAAGACAGAGCACCC
>CANQUL010000028.1 GCA_947627015.1 uncultured Clostridia bacterium
AAAGTTGCCTTGGCCCGCAAGCGTGGCCGAAGCCGTGCCCGCGTTCACGTTGCTTTCGTAACCGGATATATAGATATCGCCTACCACGTCACTTAACTTCGTTCGGAACAGAATGCGGCCGCCCGTATTCGTGGTATATGCGGAAAGGTTATCCGACCCCTCCTTAAACTCGAGCACGTCACCGCTCTCGCTGAACTTGATGGACACGGAGACGATCAGCGTCTCCACGGCAACGCCCGTGTACGTCTGCGTATTGAGCACCGCGCTGAAGTTTGCGTCGGGCAAAGAAGAGATATCAAACGGGTCGATGGTGAACGTCTGGCTCTTGTCGACGCTGTTGTACTCCGTACCGGTATAGTTGAACGCAAAGTTGGGGTTGTTGATGGTGATCTGTACGGTGTATGTGCCCGCATTGAAGGGAGAAGCGATCTCTTGCTCGCCTTGGTAATATTTAAGGCTGCCCGCGTGTTCGCCCGCCGTCCCTTTGAGAAGGTTAAACACCTCCTCCGAAGTCAACGTGGAGTTGGTCGCAGTGAAGGTATCCTTATCGATGGTGACCCCGAGCGCCTCGTTCGCAAAGGTCTTGTTCGCAAACGCGTTTACGCTGAGCAGGGCGGGCGTGATGGTGTATTCGAGCTTCTTTTGGGTCTCTTTCCCCTCTTCGGCGTCCGTGACCTTGTAGTCCGAGCTGAACTCGATGGTGAACTCGTAGGCGATCGCCTTCTTGTTGTCCCCATTCATCTTCACATTGGTGAAGAGATCGGTCGGAGGCGTCCCGAGCGGGGTCTCCTCGCCGTCTGCGACCGTGTACCAGGTCACGGCTCCCTTTCTTGCGCCGTCGTACTTGATGAGATAGGTCTTTCCGTCTACCGTGTAACGGAAGCTGTACGCGATGCCCGCGTTCGAAGTGCCCGTCGCAGGATTGAGGTTGACTTCCCATGCGCCGTACCACTCGGTGCCCTGCGGGTACGTCACGGCGTCGTCAAAGCGGAAGTGGTCCTCATTGTCGTACACGCTCTCGGTGTGCACCTGCGTGACGCCCACTTCAAGCGGCTTGATCGTGAAGGTCATCGAATTGAAGTTGGAGACAGAGAAGTTGTTTCTGTCCTCCCCGGTGAGCGAGATGGTGACCTTGTACGTCCCCGCATGGTAAGGAAGGCCTTGGGCGAAAGGAGCCTCCTTTGCAGCGGAAGTCATCACCAACGTATCGGCGAAATCGACCGGCGTAAACGTGACCGTGTAGCCGTATTCCTCGCCCTCACCGTTCTTGGGCAGTGCGGGATTGTTGGAATCGCTATTGCGGAATGCGATCTGCGGTCTCTGTCCGTCCGTAAGCAGGGGATTAAACGTCGCATCGGGGATCACTTCAAGCGAAACCGTCGCAACTTGAATCATGAAGTAGATCCGGAGTTCCGTATCGCTCGAGCGTACCATGCCGAGCCGGATCTTGTATCCGGAATTCGATTGCCGTGCTGTGAACCAATCGCCCGTCTCATCGTCCCAGACAAAGTCCTCAAAGCCGGCTTCGGCATTGTTCAGCTTGATGGAGAGATAGTAGATTCCGGCGTCCTGAGGCGTTCTTTTCCCCGTGTAAACAGAATCATTGTCGGGGCCGATCGTCCAACCCTTGGAGAAGTACCCCACCGTGTACTCTTCTGCCGATGGGGTGCCCGACACAGAGGTAAAGATCAGGATCGGCTTGAGATCCTGTCCGTTGTAGGTCTGCTCGAACTTTGTACCGTTATTGTAGAGGTTATTGGAGACCTGCACCTTGGACGGCGAGACCTTGAATTCCACGATGTACGCACCCGTGTAGTTGCTGCCCTCTATTGCCTTGATAAAGGCGCGGTAGGTGCCGGCATGCAGAATGCCGCCGACATTCTCGTTTGCCTCGACCCAATTTTCGCCCTGCTTGTAGTAGTAGGTATTGGTGTAGTGCTGGCCTTCGTTAAGGGTACGGGCGTTGGAAACAGCCGCGGGCCTATAGCTCAACTGCGGCGAGACGGTGAACGCCGTACCGCGATAGACAAGCGTGTGGTTATCCTCATACGTATTAAAGTTGCTCTCTGTGATCTCGCTGTCGTTTTTGTTCTTGTATGCGGTATCGTCGCAACTCTCCGCCGTGCCGAGGGACTTGGGACAAATCTCGAACGTGATCGTGATCATGCCGAGATAGTTCTGCGCACCCGTGATGCGCACGGTGGCTGTCTTTCCGTTGTACGTCGCGTTGGTGTTGTCGGCGTACGCCAGCGAGTAGCTCGCGGACGTAAGCGGGTACTTCATTCCGCTTTCGATTCCGCTCTCGTCGCTGTCATGCTGATAGCCGAGGACTTTCTCCACGGGCGTAATTTCGTACCCCGTGTAGATGATCCCGCCGTCCTTGGTGATCGTGTACTTGCTGCTATCGTCGCTGAGCTTAAAGCCCTCGGCAAGTTGGACGATTACTTTGACTTGGCTAGCGGGGAGCGCGGCAAGGTCGAGCGCGCTGATGTTGAACGTCAGCGTGGTCGATTTGGTGCCCGAAACGTCGAAGGCGAAGTTGTTGCTTTTAAGCGTGAGCTCCACGGAGTACGTGCCGGCGTCGATAAAGTTGGGGCTTTTCGCCGCCGACGTGTTCCAACCGGCGTAGGTATACGTGACCGTGAGTTCGTCCGTGCTGTAATCGTGTTCACTGACGCCGGAAAGAAGCCCCACCCCGCCGTTGGTGGGCTTAAGGACAGGATACAGCTTGTGCTCCGCGCCGTCGTAGGAAATGTTGCGATCTGCGGGCGTACCCGTCTCGTCGCCCACATAGAGGTTTGCGCTCAAAACGGAGCGTTCGATGGTGTAGGTGAGCGTGAGCTTCCCGGTGGTCGCATCACTCGAAATGAGCTTGTAATTCTCGTCCAATTCGAGCGTGAAGGTGTATCCCACGACTTTATTGCTCTCGCCGACCTTGACGTCCGTAAAGAGCGCCTGGGCCGTAGCTTCGTCAACAGCTTCGGCGACGCCCTTTGTGACGGAGAAGTCATTCGCCTCATGGGCTTTACCCGTCTCTGTGGCGGTGACAATGTAAGTGACATCCCCAGCCGTGTATGTGAGCTTGTAGCCGAGGCCGTCGAGGCTGCCCGAGATCTCCGTCGTGCTGAACGTGATCCCCCACGCGCCGTTCTCGCCCTCTTCGGCGGTGAAGCAGAAATGGCCCTCGCGGTCATACACGTTGCCCGTGGACATCTGCGTCGCGGAGACTTTGAGCGGGTTGATCGTCCACGTGTTCTGCATGGACGTGTAGGCGGCCGCCGAGTGTTGATAATAGAGAGCGTCGGATACTTTCTCCCCACTGCCCTTGAAAGTGTCGTCCTCCTTCACTTCAAAGACATAGTTCTTTTTGCCGATGTCCGTAAGCGTGACGGTGACGGTGTAGCAGCCGGCGTCCTTGGGCTTGCCGCCGTCCGTAAGCGAATCGCCATCGAGAGGCGTATAGGTGACCGTGTACTCGGCTGTCGTCGGAAGGGCGCCGTTGCCCGGCTGCAAGTTGGAGAACCGAAGGGTGGGTTCGTTGGCTTGACGGTTGAAGGTGGCCTCCAACTTGTCAAGCTGCACATTGAGCGCCGCCCGCAGGATTCGGAAGGTTACGTCATCTTTTTCGAAGGTTGCGATGTAGCCCTTAACCTTCTTTTCGGTGCCGATGTCCGTTCCCTCTACCGTAAAAGCATAGTTATGGTTCTTGTCTGTGAGCTCGATCTTGAGCGTATACGTCCCCGCATCGGTCGGGTGAGTATGACCATCACCGGGATTCGTGTAGGTGAGCATGTAATCTTTCGCAACGGGAATGACGTTGGCATTCTTGTTATTATTCGTAAAGACAAGATTGGCCTGCTGCGGCGTGCCGTTGTAGACGTACTCGCCCGAGACCGCGACCGAAACCGTTGCCGGCAGCACGGTATGCGTCCCGTGGGCATAGTACGGCATTTCGGCCTCTTTATCACCATAATTTTCCGCAAAGAACACTTTGCCGCACTCGAGCGCATTGTCCGATACCGCCTGCGTTGTATCGGTACTCGAATTAAGGTCAAACGTAAAGCTCTTGTCGCCGAGCTCAACGAGCACGCCGTAAACGCCCGCATCGACAGGCGCATTTTTGCCGTACAGTTCCGGATTAAGAACCTGCTCGTTCTGATTCTCGCGCTTTGCATAGTGCACGGCAAGCGCGCTGGAACCGGGAACGAGATTTTCGAGGTCATCTGCCGTCGCCGCGGTTTCGCCGCCCGCGCCCTTGAAGAGGACGGCGTCGGCGCCGTTATAGTAGTCGGTGTAGTCCTCCACGTTCTCATAAGTGATCAGGATGGCGTGGGGGTTCATGTCATAGACGGGCGTATTTCCCGTTCCCTTGACCGCCACAATGCGCGCCGCACGGATCGTGAACGTGAGCGTGAGCGAGCCCGTGTAGTTGCCCTGCCCCTCGATCCGGATGGTCGCCGTGCCAACCGCGTTGTTCCCCGAATAGCTGACGGAGATGTCTGTTTCCCTCAGCGGCAAATCGAGGTTGACGGCCCTGGCGTTACCCACGTCCCACTTCTGATAAGCGGTGCGAACGTCTCCGCCCTCTGCGTTTTTCGCCATATACGAAGGCGTGTAGGTGAGGGAAACGGCGGGACGGTAGAAGAGCGTGGTCCCCGCAAACGGATACACGATTTTTGTATCGCCCTCTCCGGACATGGTAGCCTCGTCCTTGGTCTCCGACGTCCAATGGTCAAACTCTTTCGCGCCGACCTTGGTCACGCTGTCATGGAAACTGCCGATGTCCTTTTTGTTGATGGTAACGTCGAGCCACGAATTCGCCTCTTGGATGACGAAGTTCCGCGACTTATTGAACGCCTGCGTCTGATCTTTGCCTTTTGATTCCGGTGCGCCGTAGGAAATGAGCCATGTCACGCCCTTGCCGCTTGTATAGTCTGGTTTGAGTAAGGTTCCGTTCGCGTAGGCGGCAGAGTTGCCCTGATTGTCGTAAGCTACGGTGTTGAGATGATAGTAGCCCGCAGCCGCATCCCCCGTATTAAACGAGTACAGACCGATCCCGAGGCTGATACCATTCTCCTTGAAGCCCTCGTCCGAATACGTGACGCCCGGGGTCGTAAGCGTGTAGCGGCTCTGATAGCGGCGCATATCGTCTTTCGTTCCGCCCCACAAATTGTCGAGTTCGCTACCCGTATCGACAATTTCGTCGCCTTGCTTGTCGATAAGGGTGCTCGGCGTGGTGTTGTTGTCCTGCACGAGGAAGAAGATGGATTCGTACCACGGGAAATTATAATCTGCGGTATCCGTCTTCGGAGGAAAATATCTCGCACGGTCCCAGGAGAGGCCGTCATAATCATAGGAAAGACTGCCCGTTACGGTGACCTCAACGGGTTTGATCGTGTACGTGCCGATGTATACACCCTTAAAGTTGGTAACGGGAACGTAAGCGGTCGCTCCTTTATTCGCGCCGTTGTTTTCCTCTACGGGCATGACCCCGCGGAACCACACCATGACCCAATAATCGCCTGCGTCGACAGGCTTGAACTTGGTGTCGGCTTGGAACCAATTTTGAATTTTGAAATTTGGAACGGTTTTCAGCTGTTCGGCCGTCCAAGCGCCGTATTCGCCGACGTCTCCATAGGTGAAGTTATACTTGTCTTTGAGCTTTTCGCCCTCTTCGCCCAAATTGTCGGTATTATCCGCCGTCTTTTCGAGATAACGCACATAGACGACGCTATCGGAGTCGCCCGTGAACGGGTCGAACGGATAGAACGCGTTCTGCTCGGTCGCCGATTTCATCTTGCCCGAAATCGTGGGCTCGGTGTCCGTGGCATTGTAGACGCGGTCTTCGAGGCTCAGATAGCCCGCACCCTTATCTTTCGGGTCGGAGTTCTCTTCCCACGACGTAATGACCGCAGGCTGGATGAAGAAGTAGTACGCAAATTCGTACTCGACTTGGCGGCCCTGCTCGTCTGTGGTCAGCTCCTCGGCCATGCGCTGCTCTTCGCGCGAGGTGAAGATGTAGTCGTTATACGGCTTGCCGCGGTCGGTGAAGTCGCCCGCACCCGTATCGCCTTCGACCCACTTTTGCGTGTTCAGCGAGACGTGCACGACGTACTTGCCCGCGTCCTTGACACCCCAACGTTCGGTGCCGTCGGAGTTGTCCATGATACCGACTTCCTTTGCCTTGGAAAGATCGTTCATGTTCTTGACATAGTCGTCGAACCTGTAGTACTTGACGACGACGTTCTTATCGAGCTCGGGGTCGTTGCCGGCTTCGTCGTTGTTGTTGAAGTACAAGATCTGTTTGGTCGTGTAAACGCCGTTCTTGAAGGTGTAGCCGTAATAGTTGCCGTCATCCCTGTCTTTGTTGACGCGGGCGTTCTCTTCGAGCCATACGGAGACGGAGACGCGCTGAATGGGCAAGTGCATCTCACTCTGGAAGGCGATATTGTTCTTCATGTAGTCGACGGTGGGCGCTTTTCCGCCTTCTGCCGTGACTTCGTGCGCGCCGCGGACCTCGTAGAAGCCCGCATGCAGGAAGTAATTGGTCTTTTCGAGCTCTTTCTGTGTCTTATCGGTGAGCTCGCGCCAGTAGTATTCGAGGCCGAAATTGACGGCTGCAAAGTCCACTTCCACGCCCGTGCCGAAGAAATCGGTATTGGCGTAAGTGAACTTCATGACCGCGCCGGTGAAGTGTTCGTACGTTCCACCCGCACTATGTCCCTCCCGGTAAGCCTTATCGAGGACGAACTCATACTCCGTGCCGCGATAGTAGAGCGCGCCTTTGAGATACTCTGCAATTTTTTCGTCGCTCGGATATGTATCGCCCTTGAAGGGATTTTCGGCCGCTTTATCCGGATCGCCCCAAGTGATCTCGCCGTTTTTGACCTCATATGCGGAGACCGCAACGCCGAGCTGGTTGATGGTGATGGTAAACGAAGTGTTGCTGTAAGCGCCGGAGTCCACGCGGAAGGAGTAGTCGCCCGCGTAGACGAGCGCATCCTTCGGCTTGCTCTCAGTGCCCCGATCTTCGAGCAGATAGTGGAAGGAATGGGACCCCGTTTCTCCCTCTGTGGAAGATTCCGTGAAAAGCGTTGCGATATCCCATTGCTGAACACGATTGGCCTCGGCGTAATCGTTATTATTATACGCCTCGACCATGGTGACCTCGAACATCTTGTGGTCGAAGCGGAGTTGGCTTGCCGTCCACAGGAAGGACGGGATCTGTTTCGTTTTATCCAAGGTGCCCGCATAACCCGGAACATCGTTGTAGGTAAAGATGTGCTGATTGTTTTCGAACGTACCATGTTCGGCTCCACCGTCGGCATAGATGGTGAAAGTCGTACCGCCGTACAGTTTGCCTGTGATCTTCCAATAGAGCTGCTGCAACTCTGTCGGGTTTTCCTTGGTCAGAATACTCTCGCCCGAACCGCCGCTGACGTTTTTATCCTGCCAGGCGACATGGTAATCGGGATCGTCCGAAGTAAAGTAGCGGTTAGGGTCGACGTTTTCCGTATCGTCGTAACTCGTTGTAAAGCCGTTCGCCCAAACGTCCGCCGTTACATTCTGAAGCGTAATGCCGATCCGCGCATTGATACCGTTTTGGAACAGACTGTCCCCGATAACGATCCGCGCGCGGTGTTCACCGCTTCTTGCAAGAAAGAGGTTATTGGCGGTTTTCGGATTGCTCTCTTCGTCCTCTTGGCTCTTCCAAATGACGCCGCCGATCATATTATCTTCACGGTTTCTTTGGTCACCATATGTATAATCGTTCGTCCCCTTACTACCCTCGACTTGGCCTCCGGAAATTTTATCTCCGTATCTCGTCAGTGATAATCTGTAATTTATAGCTTCTTTATCTTTATCTGAAGCGGGACTATTCCGATCGTGATAAGTTCCTGCGTTACCGATATTATCTTGCACGATGAGGGCGCCTGCAAACTTAAAGGACTGCGTTTCAGCGTCGACATAAATGCCGCCGCCATCCATACCTGCCTTATTGAAGCGAATGGTCGCGTTTTCGAGCAAGCCCTGGCTCGAGGGACCGATATGGACGCCGGCACCGTAGGAGCCCGCGACGTTGTAGGTGATGTCGCCGTCGTGAATGTTGACGTAGGCGGTGTTGCGCAGACAGATACCGCCGCCGTATCCCGCGGCACGGTTATAGGAAATGACCCCGTCGTACACGGTGAACACTGTACGCGAGGTATTTGCAAGATAAATGCCGCCGCCGTAGAGCGAGCCATAATTCCCGAGGATATAGCCGTTATAGATGATCATAGCGGAATTGCCTACGAGGTATGTAGACCCCCCGTAGTAGCCTTGGTTGCCTGTGATCGTGCCGCTATGGAGAATAAATTCTCCCTGGCCCTCCACATGGACGCCGCCGCCCTTACCCTCGTTTTCTACATATCCCCATGAAGAGTTGCCGCTTTCCCAACGCTCACTTTGGATCTTTGTCGTTACGGCTGCAATTTCACCATCCAACTTGGTTGCTTTTTCAGCCCTCGTTGTCCTCCCGTCTCCGCTCATCAAATCCGATTTTCCGCTGAACAGCGTGCTGAGCAGGATACGCATGCCCATGGTCATCCCGTTAGAAAGGACGCCCGCGTCGAGATATTTGCCGTATACTTCGCTTGCACATCCTCCCGTGATGGTGCCTTGGTGGTTGGTCACATAGTGCGTGACGGTTTTGTCCGTGACCTCCAACGTCGTATCGTCGACGTTTTGGCCTTCTTTATTGAGTTTGGTGATACGGCCGTCGGAAGCGCGCTCATAGGCAGAGGAGTCCACGACCTCGAGACGGGCCTTGGGCTGCACATTGATGACGCTCCCGTAGTAGCAATACGGGTTGCCGTACACGGTTGTGTTGGCCCCGGTCCCCAATGTACGAGCCGCATAAACGCCCGACGCATCGGCTGCCCATACGTCAATCGCGTTATTGTTGTATGTACCAAGCGGGTATTGATAGCGCTCCTTGAGGATGCTTCCGTGCAGCTGGATCTCTTGGGTGTTCTGCTCCGCGAGATCGCGGGAGATGGTGTGGCCGTTGAGGTCGAGCACGATATACACGCCCGTCGGCACATTGAGACGGCCGAAGGAGAAGGGCGAGGTCAGATTGATCGAAGGTGTAGTGCCGACAGGTTCGGCAATATTCTTCGCACAGGTTGTATTGTTTGAATCCAGCGAGAGATCGAAGGACGCATAATATTCTTTAGTATACGTTACTTCCTCACCCGTGTCGTTTGCTACGCCCTTATAATTGTCTGCAAACTCCGTGTCGGCAATCTCATTGCCGTATGCCTTACCGATATCTGCCTTTTTATCTTCTGTGCCGTTTGCACCGCTTACACCAAACGTGATGGTGTCACCGTAACTATATTGCTGTCTTTCGGAAGTCCAATAGCTGTTGAAATTCTCCGATGTATCCGTCCAGTTGAAGGTGGTCGTCCAAAGTCTCAGATCCTCGTCGAGTGTGCTCTGATACTCTTGAGGCGTTCCGGAGATATCCTGCGGAGTAAAGAGGATATTGGTAGCAATGGGCTTGGCGTACCAATCGCAGTTGAGCTTTACGGTGATATACTTCCCCGCATAGGTCCACTGCCCATCATCTTTATTGACTCCTTGTTGGACTCCATCCACGAGCGGGCCCTTGACATCCGAATAAGGGACATTGTCAAAAATTTTATACGGCTCGGCAAAATAGTTCCCGCGGGCAGTCGTACCTTTGGGGAACGTTTGGACCTTGCCTGTTAACAGGTCTAAGGACTTATCCAAAGTTGTATCAAAGGGGCTGTCCTCCGATTCACCGCTCGCAAAGGCGATGGCCTCTGCCCAAACTCTTGCCGCATCTTCGGGGCTGTCGATGGTAAAGACTTTTTCGACCCCCTTTTCGTCCTTGTAGGGTTCTGCTTGCACCAATTTGTGGTCGCGTTCGGTCATTTTGAAGGATACGCCCCCGTATGTAGCGGGATCCGCGTCCACTCCGTCCAGACCGACCTGCGACATCCACGTGCTCTTCTTGGTGGCCCAAGAATCTTTTTTATTTGTGACATCCGCTGTCCACGTTGCGTTTGTTGTATCGGCCTTTGTAAGGCCATAGTACCACTCGCCGTGCTTGCCGATGTTGGAATTGATCAGGGGGCTGACCTTCACCACAGCGTTCTCGGCAAAGGCGCTCCGATTCCCCGCAAAGAATGTGCCGAGAGAAATGCAGACAATGAGGCAGATCGTCAAAAACGTGATCAGCCCCGCCTTGAGTTTTCTCCCATCGATCGATTTCAGATTTAATCCAACTTTCATTCTCGTGTCCTCCGAAAACAAAAATCTCTTGACCGGTTTGCACGGTCTCATAGTCGGTTTTCCCGGTTGCTTCCGCCTCGCCCTGTGACTGTTTCCCGCCCCAGGATGCATTCTGAAGCTCGCACATCGCATGCCTATCTATATGCGGACGCACTTACATGATACCCCCCCCCGCATTGATTTGTCAAGTAATTTGATAAAATTTTTTCGAAATTTTCACAAAATTCGACAAAATTCTTGCCTGCGGCCCGATCGCGCGGGCTTTTCGGCCTCTCTCGGCTCAGAATGACGCCGTACCCGTGCTCATGGCGAGGGGGGGCACGAAAACGCGCACAAAAAAATCGGGCTGTGACGCCCGATTTCCGAATGTGTCCCCGTCACGCGGGGAGAGCGGCTTACACGACCTCGTAGCCGGCATCCGTCACGGCCTTTGCGAGCGCCGCCTCGGAAGCGGTTCCCCTGACCGTGGCGGTCTTGGCCTCGAGGTCCACGCAGACCTCACGGACGCCTTCGACCGCGGCGAGTGCATCGTGTACGCGCTTTTGGCAGTGTGCGCACATCATGCCTTGGATCTTCAACGTGATTTCCATACCCATGTCTCCTTTTTTGATATTTTCTTCGGCGGTTTCCGCCGTCTTTGCTGTGGTTTCGGTCGCTTTTGTTGCGGGTTCCTGTGCGGTTTTGGGCGCGGTTTTGGGCGCGGTTTCGGTCGCTTGGGGGGTGGTCGGAAGGTCGGGCGAAGGATTCTCGGCGGGCGATCTCCCGTAACGGACGAGCCGCAGCGCGTTGGTCACGACGAAGAGCGAGGAGAGGCTCATCGCGGCAGAAGCGATCATGGGGTTGAGAGCGATTCCCGCAAAGGCAAAGGCTCCCGCGGCGAGGGGGATCCCCACGCAGTTGTAGAAAAACGCCCAAAAGAGGTTCTGACGGATGATCCGCATGGTCCTTTTAGCAAGACGGACGGCCTTGGGAAGCGTCTTGAGATCGCCCTTGACGAGGACCATGTCCGCACTCTCGATGGCGACGTCGGTTCCATTGCCCATCGCAATCCCGATGTCGGCCTCCTTTAAGGCAGGGGAATCGTTGATGCCGTCCCCCACCATCGCAACGAAGTAATTTGCCTTTTTTGCGACATGGGATGCCTTTTTTTGCGTCTCATTCTGCTCACGGGCGGTCTTGACATAGCGAAGTTTGTCCTCGGGAAGCAGTTCGGCGCATAGACAGCCGTCATAGGACGGAAGGCCCGCTTCTTCCGCGATATGCCGCGCCACGGCCTCGTTGTCGCCCGTGAGCATGACGGGCAGACAGCCGAGGGACAGCAGTTCGCCGACTGCCTCGCGGCTCCCCTCCTTCAAGGTGTCGGCAAGGGCGAAGAGGGCGAGGACTTTTTGTTCATCCGCGAGAAAGAGCACCGTCTTGCCCTCCGAGGAAAGACTTGTAAAGCGTTCGAGCTGCGCTTCGAATTTTATGCCTTTTGCCTGCATCATGCGCTCGTTTCCGAGGTAATATTTTTCGCCGTCGACCTCGCCTGCGGCACCCATGCCCGTGAGATACTCCACATTTTCGGTCTCAACGCCCGAGCCGCAGTACTCCGCGATGCACGCCGCAAGGGGATGATTGAGCTTGATCTCCAGCCCGTACGCCTTTTCCTTTGCACCGGGTTCGTATTCCTCGAAGAAAACCACCTTGGGCTTTCCCTCGGTGAGGGTCGCCGTCTTGTCGAGAAAGACCTCGTGCACCGTTGCGAGCTTTTGCAAGGCCTCGGCGTTCTTAAAGAGCACCCCCATGCCCGCACCCCGTCCCGTGGCAGCCATGATGGCAACGGGCGTCGCAAGCCCGAGTGCGCACGGGCAGGAGATGACGAGCACGCTCACGGCATAGTTGAAAGAGACAGCAATATCGCGTGTGCAGGCGATCCAAATAAAAAACGTAAGGAGGGCGATTGCAACGACGGCGGGAACGAACACGGCCGCCACGCGGTCTGCGAGCTTCTGGATGGGCGCCTTGGACGTCCCCGCATCGCGCACCATGCGGATGATGCCCGCGAGCATGGTATCTTCGCCCACTTTTTCCGCACGGATCTTGAGGTATCCCGTCGTTACGACGGACGCGCTCACGGCATGGTCCCCCTCTCCGCGCTCTATGGGCAGACTTTCGCCCGTCACGGCTGAGGTATCGAGGAAGGCGCGCCCCTCCTCGACGGTCCCGTCCACGGCGATGGATTCCCCCTGCCGTACAAGGACGAGATCGCCCGCCTGCACCGCCGCAAGCGGCACGGAGCAAAGCGTTCCGCCGCGTTCGACGGTCACGGTGTCGGGTGCAAGGGCCTTGAGTTTTTCGATCTCGCGTCCCGTGCGCTTTTTGGAACGGTCCTCGAGCCACTTGCCGAAGGTGACGAGCGTCACGATGGTCCCGGCCGATTCAAAGAAGAGGTTCATGCCCGACATGCCACCCATGTCCGAGGTTGCACTTCCGAGATGGTGCAAAAGCAGCGTGACGAGACTGTAAAAGTAGGAGGCAAGGCTCCCGATCGTGATGAGCGTATCCATGTTGGGCACGCCGTGAAGGACGGCCCGGATGCCGCTCGTGAAGAAGGGAAAGTTCAGAATAAGGATGGCCGTGGTGAGGCCGAGCTGAAAGCCGTGGTTCCACCACCCCTCCGGAACGGGCAAGCCGATCATGCCGCCCATCGAGAGGTACATGAGCGGAATGAGAAGCGTCGCGGACAGGAGAAACCGGACAAGGAGCGGGATCTCCCTTCTTTTCTCCATGGCCTCGCCCTCCGCACGGATCCCGTATCCGATCCCCCGCACTGCGGCAAAGACGGCCTCTTCGCTTATCCGCGCGGGATCGTATTCGACATCCATGCACTCGCCCATGAGGGAAACGGAGCAGCGCGAAACACCCGTAAGGCGGGAGACCGTCCGCTCGATGCCCGACGCACAGGCCGCGCAGTGCATTCCCGAAACCGAATAACGTTTCTTCATTGTCTGCCTCACTGAAACCGCTTGAAGAGATCGACGATCTCATCGACGGCGGCAAGATTTCCGTTCTGGATCTCCTCGATGAGACAGCTGTGCACATGGCTCTCGAGCAGGAGCGCGGAGAGGCTGCGCACGGCCTTGTCGACGGCGGCGAGCTGGATGAGGACGTCGTCGCAATAGCGGTCCTCCTCGATCATGCGGCCGATGCCGCTCATCTGCCCCGTAAGCCGGTTGATCCGGGCAAGCAGCGCCCGCTTCTCCTCTTCGCTGCGCGGCGTACTTTTCTTTTTACAACATTCCATACAATTCCTCCGATACCCTTATGGGGTATTATCATTATATACCCTGTCAGGGTATTCTGTCAAGTGTTTTCCGCACGGTTTCCGAAGAAATTTTTTGCGGTGTTACGGAGGAAAATCTTATTTCGATTTTTATCGAAATAATGAATTTCTTGTCGAATTACGGAAATTTTCCCATAAAAATCGGAAAAAACGTAAGAAAAAGGCCGCTTCCTTCGAAGCGGCCGATCCGATTTCTGTTTCATCTCTTTTCGAACTTTTCCTTCCCGACGCCGCACAGCGGACACTTCCAATCGCCCGGGAGCTCTTCGAAGGGAACATCCCCGTCGTACTCGTATCCGCAGACGGTGCAGACGTAGCGCGCCCTATCTTGCGGCTTATGCTCCCGTTCGGCGCGGTAAGTGGGCGCGTTGACGCTCGTCTTGCCCTTTAACACCTCGTGGTAGTAGGCATACGTCATGGGAGCGCCCTTCCCGATGAGGTCGCAGTCATAGACCTCTCCGAGAAAGACGGTGTGCGTCGCCGTCTCCCACTTTGCGACGACACGGCAGCTCATGTAGGCGAGGCCTGCGTCCAATACGGGGAGCTTGCCGCGGACGGAATAGGGAAAGAGCGAGAACTTGTCCGTATCCTTCGAAGAGCGGAAGCCGAACGTCCCGATGAGCTTGGGATCGGTCGTCTCCTTGAGCACGGTGACGGCAAACCGGCCGGTGTCCTCGATGCACGCATGCGTATGGTTTTTGCGGTTGACGCTCACGGCAACGGTCATGGGCGAAGAGGTGATCTGCATGGCACTGTTGGCGATGCAGCCGACGGGCCGTCCCTCGTCCCACGAGGACAGGACGTAGACGCCGTACGAGAGTTCGAAAAGGGCGTTTTTATTCATAACGTTTCTCCAAACATCGATATGGGGTAGGAAAAAGGGCGGACAAAATCGTCCGCCCTTCGAAAGATTTACTTCGTTTCTTCTTTCTGTGCCACCACTTCTTTCCCGTCGTAATAGCCGCAATTCTTGCAAACGCGGTGTGCGACTTTCAGCTGATGACAGTGCGGGCACTCGACGAGAGTCGCCGCCGTTGCCTTGAAATTGGCAAAGCGCTTTGCCGTTCTGCTCTTAGACTGTTTGCTCTTGGGAACTGCCATATTTCCACCTCTTTGTTTTTTTCGGTTTAGTCCTCTGGAATGTCAATGCAGGCGTCGCACAGAAGGCGGGACGGGAGTGCGAACAGGAGGGAATCCCGCAGCAGCTCGTCGAGTTTTACGACGTTTCGGTACCCGTAGGTCTCTCCGTCGCCCTCGGGCGTTTCGAAGATCCCGTTCACCTCACCCGTAATGCGGCGCTCCGCGGGTTCGAGACAGCGGGAACATGCGCCCTTCAGCGTGAAGGAGATCATTCCGGTCACCTCAACCGTTTGGTCCTCTGCAATTTTGTAGCGGAGCTCGGCATGCACCGGTGAGGCGAACTCCGTGAAAGGGATGTCCAAAAGACCGCTCTCCGGCTCGTAGTCGAATGCGAGCTCCCCCTCGTAGATGCGCTTCGCCGATAGGCCCCTGACATCTATTTCGACCATTGACTTAAAAAGTATAAGGGATTTATGCCCTTTTGTCAATCGATTTTATCGCTTATTTTGTAATT
The DNA here is from genome assembly GCA_947627015.1 of uncultured Clostridia bacterium. Classification (GTDB taxonomy): domain Bacteria; phylum Bacillota; class Clostridia; order Christensenellales; family Borkfalkiaceae; genus Gallimonas. Next base: position 15,222 of record CANQUL010000028.1, read on the forward strand.
TTACGAAAAATCAGAGGAGTGCGGCCGTTTCGCGTGCGATGACGAGCTCTTCGTTGGTCGGAATGACGAGAATGCGGACCCGGGAACTCTCTTTCGAGATGTCACAGATCGACCCGTCGTTCTTCATCGCGTTCTTTTCCCCGTCGAGCTCGATCCCGAACGCTTCGAGCCCCTCGCAGACCGCAGCCCGTACGGTAGGCGTGTTTTCACCGATGCCCGCCGTAAAGACGATCGCGTCGAGCCCGCCCATGGCAGCCATGTAGGCGCCGAGGTACTTCTTGCACGCGTACGAGAACATGGCAAGCGCAAGCCGTGCCCGGTCGTTGCCCGCCTCCTCCGCCGCAATGAGATCGCGGAAGTCGGACGATACGCCGGAGACGCCGAGGACGCCGCACTTCTTGTTGAGATAGGTGAGGCCCTCCGAGAGGTCCATGCCCTTCTTGCGGAAGATGAACTCCGCGGCGGCGTAATCGATATCCCCGCTGCGCGTCCCCATCGGAACGCCCGCAAGCGGCGTAAAGCCCATGGAGGTATCGATGCACTTCCCGCCCTTTACGGCAGAGATCGAGGAGCCGTTCCCGAGATGGCAGGTGACGATCCTGAGGTTCCCGATGTCCCTTCCGAGGTACTTTGCCGCCTCGCCCGAAACATACTTGTGCGAGGTGCCGTGTGCGCCGTATCTGCGGACATGGTATGCCTTGTAATCGTCATAGCCCACTGCATACATGTAAGCATAGTCGGGCATGGTGGCGTGGAAGGACGTGTCGAACACGAGGGCCATCTGCTTTCCGGGCATAACCTCGCGGCAAGCATTTACGCCGAGGATGGCCGCGGGATTGTGGAGGGGTGCGAGCTCGGCGATCTCCTCCATCGTCTGCATGACTTCGTCGGTGACGAGGGTCGTCTGTTTGAACGCCTCGCCCGAAGCGACGACGCGGTGGCCCACGGCGTCGATCTCGTCCATGGAACCGATGACCCCGGCCGTCTTGTCGACGAGTTCGGCGAGGACGAGGGAGATGGCGACGGTGTGGTTGGGCATGTCCTTTTCGATGACATAGGTCTCGCCGTGCGCCTTATGAGTGAGCTTGCTTCCCGCGATGCCGATGCGTTCGCACCCGCCCTTGGCAAGCACGCTCTCGTTCGCCATGTCGATGAGTTGGTATTTCAGGGAGGAGCTCC
>CANQUL010000029.1 GCA_947627015.1 uncultured Clostridia bacterium
CGAGATCACGAGCAGCGGGGGTGCGGATTTTGTCATCCTGCAATTTTCGCGCCATCTCTTCGAGCCCTACTTCCCCGCCCTCCAGAGCACCGTATTCGGCGGGCATGATCTCTCCGCCCTGTGCGGCGCGGACACCCTCGCCCGTCTGTGGAAGGCGGTCTGTGCGCTCGCCGAGGCCTATATCCGCGAGGAGGAGGGATTCCAGCTCTCGTGCATTGCGGCGGCTGCGGAGATCTACGCCCTTCTCTTTGCGAACGTGCCGCACACCGTCTACTCGGGGCTCGACGACCTCTCCCGTTCCAAGGCGACGGCGCGCATGCAGCGGCTGGCAAACATCATCCGCGAGAACGAGGCGTACGGCATCACGCTCGCCGAGCTCGCTGCACGCGAGAACGTGACGCCCACCCATCTGTCGCACTTCTTTGCGGAAAAGTTCGGCGTCACCTTTCAGGAATACGTCGCCAACATCCGCTTCGAAAACGCCCTGCGGCTCATCGCCAACCCCTCGCTTTCCCTCGCCGAAGTCGCCATCCAAAGCGGCTTTTCGGACAGCAAGTACATGACGAAGATGTTCCAGAAACGGTTCGGTTGCACGCCCAAGATGTTCCGCCGCGAAAAGATGAGTTCGCTCCCCGACCATACGGACCGCAAGGACGCCGGCGAATTTCTCTATGACCGCGCCCGCAGCCTCGAACTCATCCGCGAACTCGCACCCGTATAGACCGACGGAAAAACAGAGGCGGAGGACCATGCGTCCTCCGCCTCTTTACTTCCTCTTCCCACCTCATTCCGCACACCCATGTCCGAGGATGTGCGGCAAAAACTCATTCAGATCGTCTTTTGGATGGCGTATTCCGCCGCCCCGTATACGCCTGCGTCGTTGCCGAGCGAGGCCTTGACGATCTCGAGCGGCGCATAGTCCGAAGGGGCGTACAGATATTTCTCCACATACCTGCGGAGGGGCTTTAAGAGGTTCTCCCCCTCGTTGGAGACACCGCCGCCGATGATGACCACTTCGGGACGGAGCAGATTGACGATGTTCACGATGCCCTCGCCGAGGCCCTCGACGTAGTTCTTCACGACGCGTTTTGCCGACCTGTCTCCGAGTTTTGCGGCCGCAAAGGCCGTCTTGCCCGAGACATCCTCGAGCATCGGGGTCTCCTTCCACATGAGCGAATCCCTGTTCCGTTCCATGGCGAGGCGCGTCTCGCGCTTTAAGGCGGTCGCCGAAGCATAGCACTCGAAACAGCCGCGGCGGCCGCAGGTGCACGGGATGCCGCCCTTTCTGATGACGGTATGGCCGAGCTCCGCGCCTGCCGAACGGTAGCCCTCGACGAGTTTTCCGCCCATGACGATGCCGCCGCCCACCCCCGTGCCGAGGGTGATCATGACGCTGTCCTCATACTTCTTGCCGCTGCCGTAGCGCGCCTCGCCGAGCGCGGCCGCATTGGCGTCGTTGGTGACAAAGACGGGCAGACCGAGTTCCTCCGAGACGAGACGGGCGAGCGGAACGTCCTTCCATCCGAAGTTGGACCAATAGACGACGACGCCGTTCGCGCTGTCGATGACGCCGGGGGAGCCGATCCCGACGGCGATGACGTCCTCCCGTTCGATCTCGTACTCGCGGATGAGCTCCTTGGCAAGCCCCGCGATCCGCTTTGCCGTGCCCGTGGCGCCGTCCTCGGCACGCGTCTCCACGCGCGTCATGCAGCGGATGGTGCCCTCCTCTCCGATGAGACCGGCCTTGGCGCTCATTCCGCCGAGGTCGATCCCGATATAATATTTTTTGTTCATTTGCTTCCTCCGAGCTCGGCATGCGCCACGCCGAGCGCCTCGTCGATGACGGCGTCCATGTCGTAATACCGATAGGAAGCGAGCCGTCCGCCGAGGATCAGATTTTTCTCCTTTTCGGCCAATCCGAAGTACTCCTTCGCGAGCATGGTATTGCGCTCGTCGTTCACGGGGTAATACGGTTCGGCGCCCTTTGTCCACTTTTCGGGGTACTCGTAGGAGACGACCGTCTTGGGCTGCGTGCCGAACGCAAAGTGTTTGTGCTCGATGCTGCGGGTATACGGGACGGCGCGTTCGGTGTAGTTGACGACGGCATTGCCCTGGAAGTTGTCCGTATCGTACACCTTGGTCTCAAAGCGCAGGCTGCGGTATTCGAGTGCGCCGAGGCAGTAGTCGAAATAGCGGTCGATGGGACCCGTGTAGACGATCTTCTCCGCCTTGGTTTTCAGCTCCGGCCGGTCGAAGAAGTCGGTGGAGAGCAGCACGTCGGAACCCGAGAGCAGCTTTTCGATGATGGGCGTGTAGCCGCCGACGGGAATGCCCTGATAGGGATCGTTGAAGTAGTTGTTGTCATAGGTAAAGCGCACGGGCACCCGCTTCAAGATGAAGGCGGGAAGGTCCTTTGCGTCCCTGCCCCACTGCTTTTCGGTATATCCCTTGATGAGCTTTTCATACACCGTTCTGCCCACACTGGCAAGGGCCTGCTCTTCGACGTTCCGCGGCTCGGTGATGCCCGCCGCCCTGACCTCTTCGGCGATCTTTGCCTTGGCCTCTTCGGGCGTAAACACCCCCCAGAGACGGGAGAAGGTGTTCATGTTGAAGGGCAGGTTGTACGTCTCGTTCCCGTAGCGCGCGATGGGCGAATTGATGTAGTGGTTGAACTCCGCAAAGCGGTTGACATACTCCCAGACGTGCTTGCGCTTGGTATGGAAGATGTGGGCGCCATAGACGTGCACGCACACGCCCTCGATGTCCTCGGTGTAGATGTTGCCGCCGATGTGGTCCCTCCGCTCGACGACGAGGCACTTCTTGCCCGCCGCCGTCGCCTCATGCGCGAACACCGCGCCGAAGAGTCCCGAACCGACGATGAGATAATCGTATTGCATGGTCTCCCTCCCTTAACCCAACTTGACGCGCTTGCACAGCTGCTTGTAGCCGAACACGAGGATCTTGCCGCGGAGCTTCCACGGGACCATGGTCGCGAGCACGGCATAGGTGCGGTACTTGAGCTTTGCATAGAGCTTTTTGTCCCGCGCCTTGACGTGCGCCCACATCTCCTTGTAGGCCGCGCGTCGTTCGGGACTGTCCTCCGCACAGATGAAGAGCAGCGTCGTGCAGAGGTAATCGGCAATGGCGTGGAACATGTACTTTTTGAGGCCCTTCTTCTGCGCCTTGATCTCGTCGTACGTCCACGTGTCGGTCATGGCGAGCATCACGCGGATCTGCATCTCGTAACGCTTGACCATATTGACGATGTTGACCGACTGATCTGCCCGTCCGATAAAGTACCGATAGAAGTCTGCGTTGACGTAGAATACGGACATGGTATAGGGCAACGGGTTGTAAGAGAAGATGTCGTCGACGTAGAAGGTGTGCTCGGGCAGCTGCAGTTTGCAGTCGTCGCGGAGCACTTTCGTCTTGTAGACGAGGGCGTGCATCAAGAGCATGTGCGAAAAACGGAACGGTTTTACATCCGTCCAGTCGCTGAACGTGTCCGCAGGGAACTTTTTGTCATAGCGGCTGAAATGACGGGTGTTGTCCGCCGAATGCTCGTACACATAGTTGACGACATAGAGGTCGGGCGAAGTCCCCTCCTCCGCGTGCTGCTTTACGGTGCGGAGCAGCTTTTCGTAGGCCTCGGCGTCCACCCAGTCGTCGGAGTCCACTACCTTGTAGTAGAGCCCCTCGGCGACGGCAAGTCCGGCATTGACGCCCGACCCATGTCCGCCGTTCGGCTTGTCGATGACGCGGACGATGGCGGGATACTTCTCCGCATATTCGTTCGCGATGGCGAGCGTGCCGTCTTTGGACCCGTCGTTGACGATGACGATCTCGACGTCCTCTCCGCCGGGGAGAAGCGTCTCGATACAGTGGCGCATGTACGCCTCGGAGTTGTAGCAGGGAACGGTAAATGTGATATATTTCATAAAACTCCTTGGAAGGCCGTCCGTGCGGAACGGTCGGTTCCGGACGGCCCGGTTTTCTCGCGCGGGAAAACACCCCGCATCGGCGAGGTGTTTTTTTCTGCGATCGGGAAAGCGTTATGCCTGTTCGGCTTCCTCTTTCTTTTCTTCCTTCTTGGCGCCGAGCTCCTTATCCTTGGTGAAGAAGAGCTTGAGCCCCTTGAAGAAGTGGCCGTTGAACATCGTGACGAGACCCTCCATCTGGTTGCGGGAGAAGCCCGAGAACTTGGCCATGCCGCGGATAGGCTGATGCACCATGCCCATGATGAGGGTGTTGACCATGGCCTTGTTGTTTGTCATCTTGAAGAAGCCGATGGCGGCCTTGCAGATGGCCCACGAGAAGAAGCGGCCCGTCCAGCCCGGCGCATATTTGAGATCCTGCACGGTGCTGTTCACATGCACGGGGATGCGCTTCTTTCCCTCGGTCTCCGCTTCGGGCACATAGCCGAGAAGCGCATAGTACTCGTCGTCGGGAATGTTCTTGACGTCGTATTTCGCATAGGTGGGATACTTTTCGAGCTCGGAAGCGGGCTCGATGCCCTCCACCTCGACGGTCGCGGTGAGACGGATGTCCTCGGAGGACGCGGCGACGGCGACGGTATACGTCCCCGCCTCGGTCTGCCAATCCTTGGCTGCGACGTCATAGTAAGCAAAGGTGCGGTCGTTGAAGGCCACGGTGACCGTCTTGCTCTCGCCGGGCTGCAGGCTGACTTTCGCAAAGCCCTTGAGCTCGCGAACGGGACGGATGATTTTGGTCTCGGGAAGAGACACATAGACCTGTACGATCTCGTCGCCCGCGACATCGCCCGTATTCGTGACGGTGAAGGTCGCGCCTTCCTTGGTGGCGGTGAGGTCGGAATACGCGAACGTCGTGTAGCTCAACCCGTAGCCGAAGGGATAGCGGGGCTTGATGCCCGCGGACGTGAAGTAACGGTATCCGACAAAGAGCCCTTCGCGGTACTCCACCTTGTCCTTGCCGCCCGGGAAGGAGGAAGGATCGGAGGTGGGTTCGTCCTCATAGTTCTCCACCCACGTCTCGGCGAGCTTGCCCGAAGGATTGGCCTTGCCGTAGAGGATGTCGGCGATCGCGAGGGCGCCCGCCTGTCCCGAGAGACCCGCGTACACGATGGCGGAAGCGCCTTCCGTCCACTTCATCTCGACGACGGAGCCGCAGGAGAGCACGATGACGATCTTCTTGCCCGTCGCAAGCAGCTGCTTGTAGAGCTCCTTCTGGTTGTCGGGCATGTCGATGTGGTCGCGGTCGATGCCCTCCGCCTCGGAGAACTCGTCGAGACCGGCAAAGTAGAGCACGACGTCGGCCTGCGCCGCGGCGTCGAGGGCTTCCTTCATGAGCTTTTCGTCCTTCTTGCCGAAGCGGTCAAAGCCCTGTGCCTTGGCGGCGACGGTCGCACCGAGCTCCGCAAGCGCGGATTCCGCCGTGGGGAACTCGCCCTTGTCGGGATCCTTGGAGGGATTGACGATGGACGAGCCTGCGCCCTGATAGCGGGGATGGAAAGCGAAGTCGCCGATGAGCGCGACCTTGGTCTCTTCCTTGAGGGGAAGGACGCCGTCGTTCTCGAGCAGGACGATGGCCTTTTCGGCGCTCTCGCGGGCGATATTGTGGTTCTCTTCGAGAAGCGCGGCACGCTCCTCGGGGGTAAACTTCTTTTTGTTGTCGCTGAACTCGATGAGTTCGAGGATGCGCTCGATGGACTCGTCGAGAAGGCTCTCGGGGATCTCGCCCGCTTCGACGGCCTTGTACACGTCGTCGGCGCCGTACTTGCAGGGCGGCATCTCCAGCTCGTTCCCGCACTTTAAGCCCTCGACGCGGCTGTTGCAGCCCGCCCAGTCGGTAACGATGACGCCCTTGAAGCCCCACTCGTCGCGCAGGATCTCGCGGAGGAGATGGGCATTCTCGTTGGTGTACGTCCCGTTGAGCTTGTTGTAGGAGGTCATGACGGTGTTGGTCCCGCCCTCCTTGACGGCGATCTCAAAGCCCGTGAGATAGATCTCGCGGAGCGTTCTCTCGTCCACAACGGAATCCGACGTCATTCTGCGGTATTCGCGGTTGTTGACGGCAAAGTGCTTGATGCAGGCGTTTACGTTCTCGGACTGGATGCCGCGGACAAAGGCCGCCGCCATCTTGCCGGCGAGGATGGGATCTTCCGAGAAATATTCGAAGTCACGGCCGCAGAGCGGGCTACGCTTGATGTTGAGGCCGGGGCCGAGGAGCATGTCGACGTCGATGGAGGCGGATTCTCTTCCGAGCGCCGCGCCCACCTTCTCCCCGAGTTCTTCGTCCCAGCTGCATGCCATGATGGATGCCGTGGGGAAGCAGGTCGAGGGAATGCTCTTGTGGAGCCCGAGGTGGTCGGCCTCCTCCGCTTGCTTTCTGAGTCCATGAGGACCGTCGGAGAGATACATTTCGCGGATGCCGTGTGCGGGGAATGCGCGCGACTTGAAGAATGCGCCTCCCGTAAGGCAGTCCGCCTTCTCCCGAAGGGTCATTTGACGGATAATGGCTTGTTTGTCCATGGTTTTTTCCTCCCTAATGAAAGTTGTCGGCTACTATTTTAATAGAATTATGAAAAAATTGGGCAGATACAGCGTAAGTTGCTGTTTTTTTGTCGTAAGTTGTAAATTCTTCCACGAAAAAAGGGGCGAAAAACCCGTTCCCCTCCTTTGGAGGGGGCCCCTTATCGGATAAACGACTGAAAGCGCTCGGTAAATTGCTTCTTGCGGTGGCGGCTCATGGGCAGCTCGAAGCTGCCGACGTACACGATGCCGTCCGCGATGCGGTCGACCTCCCGCAGATTGACGAGATAGCAGCTGTTGCAGCAGCAGAAGCCCGCCTCCGCCAGCCCCTTTTCCATCCGCGAGAGCGAGTCGCGCACGGCGAAGGTGGCGCCGTCCGTCATGTGGAAGAGCAGCTTGTGGTCCTCGACTTCGAGAAAGAGGATGCGGCGGGAGTGGAGCACGCGCTGTTCCTTTTTGCTCCCGATGACGATGTTTACCCCACCCATGTCCGAAAGAGCGCGTTCGGCAGCCCGTCGGAAGGCCTGCAAGAGCGCAAGGTAGCCCACGGGCTTTAAGAGGTAGGCCGTGGCGTCCACTTCGTACCCCTGCGGCGCGTAGCGGAGCGAACTTGTCACAAAGACGATACTGCAGAGGCTCCCCATCCGTCTCAGGCGCCGCGCGAGTTCCATCCCGTCGAGATGGGGCATGACGACGTCGAGAAAGAGGATATCGTACCGGCCGTCATAGGTCTCGGTGAAGGCGATGGAATCGGTGAAGGAATCGACGGTGAAGTCGTATTCCCCCGTCTCGCGCACGCGGTCGAGAAGGCGGCGGAGCGCGGCGATGTCCCGTTCGTTGTCATCCACGATCGCGACTCTCATTCCCTTTCCTCCCGCGGTTTCTTATAGATGGGGAGCAGCATCCGGGTGTTCTTCTTGTAGGCGGCAAAGCCTTCCTTCCGCGCCTGATGGCCGTCCGCCAAGGGGATGCTCACGAACAGAAAGAGGAGCGTGTTGGCGGCCGCGCCCGCCAAAAGCCACCACTTGGCGGGCATCACGCAGACCGCGGAGAGCGCCACGCCCCACCACATCAGGATCTCGCCGAGGTAGTTGGGATGGCGTGAATACTTCCAGAGACCGCGGCGGATGAAGCCCCCTTCGGCCCGTCTGCGGAAGGCGTGCATCTCGCAGTCGGCCGTGCCCTGAAGCAGAACGGCGGCAAGGCACAGGACAAAGAACACGATACTGCCGGCATTCCATGCAGGCCCCTCGAGGATGAGAAAGAGCGCGGGCAGCGTCGCAAGCCACACGATGAGCGTGGGGACCATGTGGATGCCCACAAAATTGACGATGGGATAGAGCGCGCCCGTCCGCTCGCGCAGCATGCGGTACCGCCAGTCCTCATGGCCGAGGCCGCGGAAGGTATATGCCCAGTTCGCCGTGAGCCGGATCCCCCAGATGAGAACGGCGACGAGAACGAGGATCGCGGACATGGTAGGCCGATTCACGGTCATATAGCCGACAAGGATGACGATAGGCTGAACGCTCCAATAGGGGTCGTAGACGGACGCGTTGGAAAAGATCAGACTGAAACAAAAGACGATGACCGTCGCGAGCACGTCGGCAAGCAGGACGTTCGCCCACACGGGGAGCGGACAAACGGCACAGAAGAGGATCCCCGCGCCCGCGGCGAGGAGATAGACGAAAAAGACGATCAGAAAGCTCAACGGACGGCTACCCGGAACGTGCATTGCAAGGCCCCCTTTTCGTCCATTATACTATAATTTCCCGCGAATTGCAAGCGGGCGGCTGCCGAATATGACAAAAAAATACATTTCACCGCAAGATCCGCCCTCCTTCCGCCGCGCAGACGGGGAATACCATGCTGCAAAGAGGTGAATTATGCAGCTTACATCCCTGATCGGAAAACCCGTACTCTCGCCTACGGGGGACCGCTGCGGCTACATCGTCGAAGCGCGTCCCGACCGCACCATGAAAAAACTCGCCTGCCTTGTCTGTGCGGACGAGAACGAGGAACTCTTTTATGTCCCTGCCCGCGCCGTCCTGTCCTCCCTCGACGCCGTCCTCATCGGAAGGACGCGGCTGGACGCACCCTCGGGCGTTCCCTCCCCCGTCGGACGCCCCGTCTACTCGCACGGCGGCGAAGCGCTCGGCCTCGTGAACGACCTCGTGCTCGGAGAGCGGCCCGCCCTGTCCGTCGAAGGGATCCTGCACGGCAGCATTCCCCTCTCGCTCGTGTGCATCGGCGAAAGCGTCATCCTCTACCCCGACGAAGCCGCGCGAAGGCGTGCAGAGGGAAATAGACGCGGAAAAGAGGCCGCCTCCCGGAAACGCCCCGAAAAATCGGCACAAGGGCCCGCGGCGGATGCGCCTTCGGCCAACCAAATAAGCCCCGTAGGGCCGACTCCCCTCGCCGTCCGCCTCAACCGGACCGACCTCTTGGGCCGCACCGTCCAAACGACCGTCTTTACGCCCGAGGGACAGACGATCGCACGCGCGGGAGAACATGTGACGCCGGAGATCCTCGGAGCGGCACGCCGCGCAAACTGCCTTCTGCGCCTTGCCGCGGGAACATTCTCCTTTCGATGATTTATTTCGATTTTTATCGAAATAATTGATTTTTGACGAAAATCCTATGATTTGTGTAGAATAATAGGAAAATTCTCATTATTTCGATAAATATCGAAATAATGAGAATCAAAAATACGGGGCCCGTCGATCCATCGGCGGGCCCCGTACGAACGAGCCTTACAGCTTGTATTTTGCCGCAAGTTTCAAGGTCACAGCGAGGCAATCGTTGAGGCGCAGACGGTCCTCTTCGCCGAGAAGGCTGCACCGCGCATGCTCCACCGTACGGCTGAGGGCCTCCCGCTCCAATTTGTCCGCAGGCGAGAGCGGCATGCGGGACAGACGGGCGAGCACTTCCTCCGCATGCGTAAGCGTCAGGCCGCATTCCTCTGCCGTCTGCTTTTGTTCGGGCGGCCGCGGCTCCTCCGCACGGTTCGTTCTCGCCTTGACGCAAGCGGTCTCCGAAAAGGAGAGCGTGCGCATGCGCCTGCGGACGGGAAGCACAAAGAGCAGTCCGAGCGCAGCGGAAAGAAAGCCGTAGAGCGCGAGAAAGAGAAGCGCGGCGCGGGGATCGTGCGCAAGCAAGGCGGTCCCGGCGGCGCACCCCGCACCCGTGAGATAGGGATAATACCGTTTGCCCGCAAAAAAGGCCAAAATCACGCCACAGACGAGCTGGATGCCGGGCATAACGCCGAACGGGATCCAGACGGGCACACATTCGAGCCATTCGGCCCACAGTTCCAAACATTCCATGGGGTCCTCCCGTTCAAGCATTGCCATCGGACGAGGTCGGACCGTGTCGAACCTTGTCGAACGGGGGGCGGTTTTGTCACATCGAAAACCACTCGCCCTTTTGGATATTGACGACGCAGACGTCCACGAGGGACTCCTCCGTCCGCATGGCCTTTGCGACCGTCTTGCGGTACAGCCGCATCTGCACGGCGTAGGTAGCCCGCAGTTCCTCTTCGCTGCGGGAAGAGAACTTGTAGTCGACGACGGTATACCGCCCTGCACCCTCCTCGATGAGAAGGTCGACGGCGCCCTGATAGATGACCTCGTCGGGGGCCTCGCACCCGTACGCCTCCCTGAAATCGGAAGCGGGAAAGAGCGTCAGAAAGCGCTGCTCGCGGAAGATCGTTTTGCCCGCAAGGGACGAAAAGACGGGGAGCTTTAAGATGGAGGCGAGCTTTTCTTCGTCGAGAAGGGCAATCTGCTCCGCGGTGAGAAGCCCCTCCTTTTGCATCCGAATAAGTTCTTCCTTCGCCTCGCATCCGAAGCGAACGTGCTCCAAAAAGGCGTGATAGGCCGTTCCGCGTTGCGCCGCATTTGAGGCACCCATGTCCGCAAATTCCTGCCTTATCTCGGACATGGTATCGTCCTCTTCCGTTTCATGGTACACGGACATGGTATGCTTTAACCGCTGCATCAGACCCGTTGCGGAATCCTTGACGGGCACGCGCGTACTCGGCTCAAAGGGATACGGCTGCGCCGCGCGGATAATTTTTTCGAGCAGTTCGGGGCGCGGACGGTAGTCGAAGGAGAGCCGCTTTTCCTCGAAGGGAAGGGCCTCCCGCGGCGGCTCCACGAGGTCGAGAAGGCGCATGCGCGGGACGAAATCGGACAGTCTTCCCGCCTCCGTCGGACGGTAGAAGAATTGTTCTTCCTCCTCGTCCGCGGGCATCTTCCACGGCTTGTCGAAGATCATGTGCAGACGGCAGCAGGCACGCGTCATGCCGACATAGAGAAGGTTGAGTTCGCCCTCGAGATCGGCTCGCGCAGCCGAGAGCGCGGCGGCCCTCCGGACCACCGTCTCGCTGTAAACTTTGGCGTCGAGGTCGAACGCACGCGGTGCGATATGGAAGGCATTCGTCCACATGACCTCGTCCCGGTCGGGCCGCCGGAAGTCCTCGTCGAGCTCCGCAAGGATGACCACGGGGAATTCGAGCCCCTTGGAGGCGTGCATGGTGAGAATGTGGACGGCGTTTTCCCCGCCCGCCGCCGAAAAATCGATGCGATTGCCCGAGTCGGCGAGACGGCGCAGAAAGGCATGCGTGTTGCCGCAGCCCTCACTCTCCGCAATCAGCCGGCGCACCCGGGCGAGGCGTTCTGCGCTCTGCCCCTTGGCCGCGATCTGGCCCTCGAGCCCGAGCGAGAGAAGATGGGCGAGCATTTCGGAAGCGGGCCGCACGCGCGTGAGGGCACGGAGCTCCTCCGTCCGCGCAAAGAAGGCGGCAAGTTTTTGTGCAAGCGGATCGCTGCTCTCGCCGAATCCCCGCAGATATTCCCTGCATGCGGCGCGGAAGGACAGCTTTTTGAGGCGGAGCGTCCGCTCTGCCTTGAGACGGATACGGGCGAGTTCCGCGTCGGTGAATCCGCCCGCCACGGAGAGCATGCAGGACGCCATCGGGATGTCCTGTTCGGGGTCGTCGAGGTAGGAGAGCCAATCGAGAAGCAACCGCACTTCGAACGTCTCGCAGATGTTTTCCCCCGCGGAAGCCGTGACGGGGATGCCGTGCGCCGCGAGAAGGGCCGCGATGGGTCCCGCCGCCTTGGTATTCTTGCGGACGAGCACCGCGATGTCGCCGTAGCGGACGGGCCGCATGGGGTCCTCTTTCTTGGCCGCGCGCTCGGGATCGTACCACTCCCGGCCGAGTCCCGCCTTCCGCCCGCACTCCTCACGCACGATGCGGAGAACTTCTTCGGCGATGGGATTGTCCTCGGGTTTTTGTGCGGCGTCGAGGACGGAATACACGCCCCGTTCGCCCGTTGACTTCTCCGTCTTTTCGAGATTATGGATGCGCACCTCGCCGACGTAATCGCCGTACAGCGCGCCGCCCTCCATGGGAACGTAGTCGCCGAGCGCAGCCGAAAAGACCGTGTTGACGGCGGAAAGGATGTTCTTTGCCGAGCGGAAGTTGGCATTGAGACCGAGGCAGTTGCCGTCGCGCGCGAACGCCTCGTTCTTTTGGACAAAGTAGCGCGAGTCGCTCCCGCGGAAGCCGTAGATGGCCTGCTTCTTGTCGCCGACGAGAAAGACGTCGCCCGTAAGCTCGGAGAGAATGCGGTCCTGCATGGGGTTGACGTCCTGATATTCGTCAACAAAGATGAAGGCATATTTTTCGCATATTGCAGTGTGGACCTCTGGCATGGTCATGAGCTTTAATGCGAAGTGTTCCAAATCGCCGTAATCGAGCACCCCCGCTTCGCTCTTGACCGAAGCGTAATCGTCATCGAACGCGAGAGTGAGTTTTGCGAGGGCACGTGCCTCCGTTTCCGCCCGCTCGGCGCGCTCCCGTTCGGTCTCGCGATCCCCGTACGCCGCGACTTCCTTGTAGAGCGCGCGCGTCTCCGTGGCGGCGAATTGCAGTTTTGAGAGAAGGGACGCGGCCTCGGGGTCCTCCTTGGGGCGGCGCGGACTCGTGGGAATGCCGTGCTCGGCCCCGCGCACCGCAAAGAGGTCCTCCGCCCGTTCGAGCACGCCGAGCGCTTCGAGGACGGAGAGATAAAATTCCCGGTATTTCACGGGCGCACGGCCGATCTCCTCGCGGAGCGGGACCAGCTTTTGTTTGAGCAGTCCGGCGCGGCGGCGAAGGTCGTCCGACAGCGCCGAAATTGCCTTCTCAAAGGGGTGTTCCTCGCCCGCGGCGATGCGGGAAAGCGTCTCGCGATAGTCGGCATTCTGGCTTGCCGCGAAGAGAAGCGAGCGTACCATGTCCCGCAGACGCCCGTCATTTTTCTTGCGGAAGTAGACGGCGAGCAGGCGCAGGAAGTCCTCGCTGCCCTCCTCATAGGCACGGTCGAAGGTTAAATCGAGCGCACGCATCGAGAGCGCTTTTCCTTCCGCGTCATCGGGGGAGACGATGCGGAAGGCGGGGTCGATGCCGAGGAGATAGAACCAAGTGCGGATCACGCGTCCACAGAAGGCATGGATGGTGGAAATTTCGGCAAGCGGAAGGGCGCGGAGGGCGTTTTTCAGCCGTTCGCGGACGGCGGCGTCGGCCCCCTTCATCGCCTGAATGAGCCCGGTTCGGATGCGGTCGCGCATCTGGGCGGCCGCCTTGTTCGTAAAGGTGACGGCGAGCATGTTCTCGACACAGGCCTCGCCCGAAGCGATGAGCCCGACGTACCGCTTTACCATGACGCGCGTCTTGCCGCTGCCCGCCGAAGCGGATACGATGGTCTTCCCGCGCGCCGCGATCGCTCTTACCTGATCGGTCGTTTCAGTCATTTTGCTTCGCCCTCCTTCCGATCTCCGCGATCTCCGCACACTTGATGGAGTCCTCTTTCCGCGGCGTCCCCGTAAATCCGCACATGCCCTTCAGTTTACACCAAGTACAGGTGCCGTCATAGGGCGAGGGCGAGAGGTTGCCCGCGCGCATTTCGCGCTCCGCCTGTTCGGAGACGAGCACGGCGTAGTCGAGAAAGTCCCCGAACTGTTCCCCGGGGAGGCCCCGCGTCGCCGAACCGCTGTCGAAAAATTCGCTCTTGCCCGTTCCGCAGCCGGGGTCGAACTCGCGCACGATCTCCTCGTCGCTGCAATAAAATCCCTTCATGCGGAACTTGGTCTCCCCTTCCTTCATGAAGTCGTCCGCGGCGGGAAAGTAAAAGGCACCTGCGGGCATGCCCCCCTCCGACGCGGCCTTTAAGTAGAGTTCGAGCTGCAATTTGCGGCCCGTGTAATATCCCAATGCGCTCTCGTCGACGGAGCCCGTCTTGTAGTCGATGACCCGCACATGGTCGCCGCATTCGTCGACGCGGTCGGCCTTGCCGCGGAGGGAGAGCCCGGGAAGTGCGATCTCCTGCTCGGCCGCGCGCACACGGTATTCGGACCCCGCGAGATGGCGATAGGCCGCGACCGTGACGGCGACGGCTTCCCCGATGAGCCGCTTGCCCGAATAACTGCCCGCCGCCGTGGCGAGCACGGAGGAAAAACGGGGCTCCCCGATGAGCGCCTCCGCGATCTCCTCTGCGGCCGCGCGGCACGCCTCCTCGGAGGAAAACGAATTGAACGAGCGGGCCGTGCGTTCGAGCACGGTATGGACAAAGGTGCCCGCATCGGCGGGGTCGGGAATGGTGCGTTCGTCCCGCTCCGCAAGCCGGAGGGCGCGCATCGCAAAGCCCTTATAGGGACAGGAAAAATACTCTTCGAGAAGCGTGGGCGAGACGTCGCGTCCGAGCCAGAGTTCTCCGGCCTCGAACGACGCCTGCTTTTGGCTCCTTGCCCGAAGGGCGTCGGGGTCCGTACGCTGCCCGTAGACACCCTCCCCGAGCGCCTCCTTCACCGAGGAATAGCGCGCGATGAGCGTCTCCGCACGGTCCCCGGGACGCATGCTCTCCACCTCGTCCGCATCGCGGAAGTAGGAGAGGAGCGCCGGGGCGAATGCACTGCAATCGTAAGGGAACAGCTCGGACATGGGTGCGGGCGAGAAGGCGCGGTCCACATAATAGAAGAGTTCGCTCGGGGCGGCCTCCACGCCCTTTTTGCGGACGGGGCAGCTGAGATAGAGTTCTTCGCCGAACGAACAGAGGTTGAGGGCGAGCGCTTCGCGGGCGCGGGCATTGACGACGGCGATGGCGGGCTCGATCTCGACGCGCAGCGCGGAGAGTTTGCCGATGTCGC
>CANQUL010000030.1 GCA_947627015.1 uncultured Clostridia bacterium
CGTGATCTCGTCGCCGTTCGCCCAAGAATAGTCTCCCATGTTCATCATTGCAGGGGCGGAGAGGTTCTTCGTCGCATAAATGTCGTACAGACCGCCGGAAGGGCTCACGTTGCCGCAGAGGATGTCTGCGATGCCGAGCGTGCCGTAGTTTCCGGGATTGCCGATCCAAAGGATGGCGTCGATGTCCGCGTCATTCTTGAGGTCGCCGATCTCGATGGCCGAGTTGCAGTTGAGGAGGACGATCACCTTGTCCGCCTTCTCTTTGGCGAGTTCGATGGCCGCAAGCTCGTTTGTCGTGAGCTGGAGGGGTTCGGTGATGGTCTCCGTCTTTTCGTCGGGATGCAGACTGCCGCGCAGGTAGTCGTTGCTTTCGCCCGCGCCTCTGCCGACCACGACGATGGCGGCATCCTTGTACTGGGCGATGCTGCTCTCGAAGTCGGCATTTGCCGACTTCAGCGTATCAAGGGAGGGTTCGTTAACCTTATAATTCTTGCCGGCTTTCTGTTGGAGGCTCATGGCATTTCTGCCGGCATCCGTGACGAGCACCTTTTCATACGCCGCGATGGTGGTGGGGTTGAGCACAAAGCCTGCGCCCGCGCCTACGCCGTCTCCGCCGTATTTGAGGTCAGCGAATTCGTAATCGTTTACGGTACCCTTGCTGTCAAGCTTTGTGTTGGCGAAGTCCGTCTTGGTTGCGGAGAGCGCCTGCTCGAGGGAGATGTAGTTGCCCTGCGACTTCTGTCCCATGCCCGAGTTGATGAGCGTTCTGTGGCTGCGCGCACCGAGAAGGGTGACCTTTGAACCCTTTTGCAGGGGGAGCGCGGCGTTTTCGTTCTTGAGAAGAACGGCGCCTTCCGCTTCCTGTCTGCGTCCGAGGTCGATCGCGGCCTTGATGAGAGCAGTCGCATTTCCCGTTCCGTCCGCGTTGAGGAATTCTTTATCGGGAGTGAAAGTGGAATAGGTTTCGCCCTCTTCGGAAACCAACTCTTCACTGACCGTGTTAAAGAACCCGTCGACTGCGGTACGGTTCGCTTCGAGTACGTTTGATGCGATCAGCGAGAAAGCGAGCAGAAACGCAAAGACGTACGTCAGGCCTGTCCATAAGCCTTTTTTGTGTAACATATGATCCTCCTAAAAATTTTTTTCAAAACCGCGAATCGCGATTCCGTTCGGAATGGTCGGACGCAGCCTGCTTCGCTTGCCGGGTGGCAAGCGAAGCAGGGGCGCGCCCCTGCAAAAAACCTTAAGCAGATCTCGTTGGGATAGATTTTTGCATTTTCTTCGCATCCGAAGCAAAACCTTCGGGCGAATGCTTGACTCTATCTTACAACAAATTCAAAGAGATTTCCATTGCAAAAACAACTTTTTTACATTGCAATTCTTACTTTTTTAGTTCAAAAAGTGTCCGAGTATAAGAATTGCAATCAAAATAAAAATTTTTGCAATTGAAATTTGCTTCAAAACGTGCTATGCTTAAAGTGACGGCTCTGCCGAAAAAAAGTAAAGGAAGGTACATTATGGAAAAAACCATGCAAGAGGGGAGCATCGGTCTCAACCGTGCCAAGCAATGGCAGATCGCGCTCTTCCCGTTCAACAACGCGGCGACGAACGTCTATTTTGCGTTCTACACGTACTTTACGTACTTCGCCATGCTCTATCTCACCGGCAGCACGTACATAGCGATCGGGGGCGCGTTCATTGCCGGAGGCCTCGCGCTCGCCATCACGAGCTTCAACGCGATCTTTGCGCCGCTCATGCGGGTATTCGATGCGATCACCGACCCGATCTTGGGCGGGCTGATGGACCGGACCAAGACAAAGCTCGGCAAGTTCCGTCCGTATATGATCATCGGCAATGTCCTCCTTGCGGTCTCACTGCTTCTCATGATGGTCATCTTCCGCGGGATCCCCGACTCCGCCGCATGGATCCGCTGGGTTGTGTACATCGTGAGTTATATTGTATACGTTATCGGCTACACCTGCCAATGCGCGGTCACCAAGGCCGGCCAGACCTGTCTTACCAACGATCCCAAGCAGCGCTCGCAGTTCGTCATCTGGAACATGATCGGCATGATCGGTTCCATCGTCCTCGTCAATGTCATGGCGGGCGGCGTGCTCACCAACGAGGCGATCTGCCCCAAGGGCCTCATCGTTTATGAAGTCGGCTCCAACGGGCTCTCGCTCGAGGCCCTGATCGCGGAATTCGCATCCCGCGGGATTGAATACAGCGGCATCGCCGCGCTCGATCCGACCAAGATGTACTCCTATGTCTATGGTGCGGGCTACGGTATCCAATTCTATAATATCATGGTGCCCTTCGTCATCGTCCTCTCGGCCGTTTACACCGTCATGGCGATCGCGGCGATCTCTTCCAAGGATAAGCCCGAGTTCTGGGGCGTCGAGACCGAACCCGCAAAGATGAAGGACTACATCGGGATCATCAAGGGGAACAAGGAGATCCGCTGGCTCGTGCTCTCCTCGGGCTTCAACAAGCTCGCCTCGACGGTCGCGACTTCGGGAACGGTCGCCTTCCTCCTGTACGGCTGTCTGATGGGGGACTACAACGGACTGTTCATTCCCTTCTATGCGCTCTGCTTCATCTTTATGGGGATCTTCTTTGTCTGGGGCTCCTCGACGGCAGGAAAGAAGGGCCAGAAACGTGGCGTGGCACAGTTCACCCTGTTTGCGCTGCTCTTCTACATCGGCGTCCTCGTCCTTCTCTGCATCTACGATCACGGCAATCCCGCCACCTATCTCTCCATCTTCTCCACGGAGGGCGGATTCCATCTCACCATCAACTTCTACACCATCCTGTTTATCATCTTCTACGGCTGTGGCTACGGTGCCTTTAACTGCTGCGACAACCTCACCATTCCCATGGTCGCCGACTGCACCGACTACGAGACCTATCGCTCGGGCAAGTATGTTCCCGGCATCATGGGGACCATCTTCTCCCTCGTCGACAAGATCATCTCTTCGTTGCAAACGCTTCTTCTCACGGTGTTCATCGTCTACCTCGTGCCCGGGCTCAATGCGCTCCCCGGCGAGGCGACGCCCTATATGGAAGGCATGCAGCTCTCTGCGATCATCTGCTTCTGCCTCCTGCCCATGGCAGCATGGCTCGTGACGACGTTCTGCATGACGCGCTACTCGCTCTCGGGCAAGAGATTGCAGGAGATCCAAGCAGTCAATGCAGTGCGTAAGGCCGCGGTTCTGGGGGGCATGTCCATGGAAGAGGCGATGGAAACGTGGAAAACCATCGATCAGGTTCCTGCCCGTTTCGTAGCGCCCGCGCCCGTATCCATCGATAAGAAGACGGGCCTTCCCAAGAAGGAGAATGTGCTCGATAAGATCTACAATAAGCTCTTCACCAAGCGCGAGAGCGTGGCTGCGGAGCCCTCCGTGAATGCGATCGAGATCCCCGACCGGTACCGTACCGACCTCAAAGAGGAGATCCCCGCGGTGACGCCCGTCGACCCGTCCCAATCCAACGAATCGTCCGACCGATAAAAGATAAGGAGAAAAATTATGAGAAAAATTTATAATCTGAACAAATCGTGGACCTTTACGAAGCCCGGTTTCCCCGCCGAGGCCGTTGACGTTCCGCATACGTGGAATTATGCGGACGGACAGGACGGCGGGGACGACTATTGGCGCGGGACTTGCACCTATACCAAGCATTTTCAGATGCCCGAAAAAGGGGAGACAGACCGCGTCTATCTCGAATTCAAGGGCGTGAACGCTTCCTGCAAGGCCATGTTGAACGGCATGGAATTTGTCCGTCACGACGGCGGATACTCCACCTTCCGTGCCGACATCACGGAGCTCCTACGGGAGGACAACGAACTCGTCGTGGAGGTCGATAACTCCAAGACGGAGACCGTATATCCGCAGACGGCCGACTTCACGTTTTACGGCGGGATCTACCGCGACGTCAACCTTCTCGTCGTCGCCGAAAAGCATTTCGACCTCGACTTTTTCGGCGCGCCCGGAATCAAAATCGATGCGACGGTTTCGGACATGGATGGCCTTGTCACGGTCACGGGCTATGCGAAGGAAGGAGAGATCGCCGTTGAGATCTATGACGGCGAGACGCTTGTCGCGAGCGGAAAGAGCGGGGAAACGCTCACCGTTTCCGGAGTCAAACTCTGGGACGGCGTCAAGGCGCCCAACCTCTACCGTGCGGTCGCACGGCTCTATGACGGCGACGAGCCCGTGGACGAAGTGAGCGCTTGCTTCGGCTTCCGTACCTATTCCCTCGATCCCAAGAAGGGCTTCTTCCTCAACGGCCGTCCTTATCCCTTACGCGGTGTCTGCCGTCATCAGGACCGGAAGGGTCTCGGCAATGCGATCACCCGCGCCGAGCACGAAGAGGATATGCGCCTCATCCTCGAGACGGGCGCCAACACCATCCGCCTTGCGCACTATCAGCATGACGATTACTTCTATGAACTCTGCGATCGCCACGGCCTCGTCGTCTGGGCAGAGATCCCGTACATCTCCCGCCATATGCCCGAGGCGAACGACAACACCGTCTCGCAGATGAAGGAACTCATCTTCCAGCAGTACAACCATCCGTCCATCGTGTGCTGGGGTGTCTCGAACGAGATCACCATGTTCCACCGGCACACCGCCGACATGCTCGCACAGCATCATCTCCTCAACGACCTCTGCCATGAGCTCGACTCGTCCCGCTTTACCGTGCTCGCCTGTTACGCCATGTGCGCGCCCTTCAACCGCGTGGGAAAACTTACGGACGCCGTAAGTTGGAATCTCTATCTCGGCTGGTATGTCCCGGGACTGTTCCTTAACAAGGTCTGGTATTGGTTCTACCGCCTCCTCAATCCCAAGCGGGTATTCGGCATGAGCGAATACGGCGCCGAGGGAATGCCCAATTTGCATGCCGTAAAGCCCAAGAGAGGGGATAACACCGAGGAATACCAATTCCTCTATCATGAGTACATGCTCAATTTCTTTGAGAAGCACCCCGAGTTTTGGGCGACGCACCTCTGGAACTGCTTCGACTTTGCGGCCGATGCGCGCAATCAGGGCGGCGAGCCGGGTATGAACCATAAGGGGCTCATCACCTTTGACCGCAAGACAAAGAAGGACGCCTTCTATCTCTACAAGGCCTATTGGTCGGACGAACCCTTTGTCCATCTCTGCGGAAAGCGCTTTATAAACCGTACGGGGAATAAGCTTGAGATCGTCGTGTGTTCCAATCTCTCCGAAGTCGAGGCGTTTGTCAACGGTAAATCGATCGGGAAAAAGACAGGCAAGCACGTGTTCCGCTTCAAGGTCCCGATGGAGACGGTGAACGAGATTGAGGTCCGCGCGGGAGAGCTCTCGGACCGCGGCACCGTGTTAAAGGTCGATGTGCCCGATCCCAATTACATCCTGAAAAAGACGAATACGAAAAATTGGCAGAAATAAAGAGGTTTTTATGAGAAAAAGAAAGTTTTTTGACGACCGTATCCTGCTTCGCTCGCCCCTTGCGGCAAAGCTGTACGGACAAGTCGAAACACTTCCCATCGTGGACTACCATTCCCACCTTTCCGAAAAGGAGATTGCGGAGGACAAGACCTTTTCGACGATCACCGAATTCTGGCTCGGCCGCGATCACTACAAGTGGCGCGCCATGCGCAGCTGCGGGGTGGACGAATCGCTCATTACGGGCGATGCCGCCGACTTTGACAAATTCCTCGCCTATGCGAAGATCATGCCCAAGCTCGCGGGCAATCCGCTCTACTATTGGGCGCACATGGAGCTCAAGAGCATCTTCGGGATCGAGCTTCCGCTCAACGAAGAGAACGCGCCCAAGATCTATCTCCATGCGAACGAGATCTTAAAGACGCTCTCCGTCCGCACGCTTCTCGAGAAATTCCGCGTGGAGTACATCGCAACGACGGACGACCCCACGAGCACGCTCGAGTTTCACGGAACGTACGGAGCGACGCGCGTCTGTCCGACGTTCCGTCCCGACCGGGCCCTGCGGCCGGATGCCGCCTATCTTACGGCGCTCTCAAACGCATGGGGGAGACCCATTCGTACACTTGCCGATTACCGCAAGGCATTGGAGGACCGTCTCGGGTTCTTTATTTCGCACGGTTGCACGATCGCGGATACGAGCATCGAGACCGTTCCGCTCTCCGGTGTGGAAGAGGAAGAAGCGGAGATGCTCTTCTCTCGCATCGGATCGCTGACCGAGGAGGAGAGCATCCGGTTCTATTCCTACGCCGTCGAATACCTTGCGGGGCTCTATCGCCGCAACGGGATCGTGTGGCAGCTGCATATCGGCGCGTTCCGGAACATCAACTCGCGGATGTACCGCGCACTCGGCTGCGATGCGGGATACGATGTGATGAGCGGAAGCATCGATACAAATGCGCTCGCCCGCTTTTTCGACGGTCTGTCCCGTACGGATCGGCTCCCCAAGACCATTCTGTATGCGCTCAATGCCGATGCCGTTCCCGCTCTGTGCACGATCGCACCCTGTTTCCCGGATATGCGCATCGGCGCGGCGTGGTGGTTCAACGATACGACGCAGGGGATCGCCGGCCATCTGAAAACGATGCAGGAATACGGGTGCTTCGGCACCTCGCTCGGGATGCTCACCGACAGTCGCAGTTTTTCGAGCTATTGTCGGTTCGACTTCTTTCGCCGCATTCTCGCCTCGTCGGTCGCCGACCTCGTCAACGCGGGAGAATACGACGAAGCGGCCGCCGTCGGACTCATGACGGACATCTGCTATTCCAATCCCAAAAAATTTATGAATCTGTAAACGGAGGAATTATCAATGAAGTTACCTTTTCAAGTGGATCTCACGAATAAAGTGGCGGTCGTAACGGGCGCGGGCGGCGTTCTCATGAGCGAGTTTGCGCGGGCGCTCGCCGCTTGCGGCGCCAAGGTCGCACTGCTCGACATCAACTTCGACGCAGCCAAACAATTCGCCGACGAGATCGGGGACAATGCGATCGCCGTTCGGTGCAACTGCCTCGACAAGGAGAGCATCCTTGCCGCGAAAAATACGGTCGAAACCGCCTTCGGTCCCGCCGATCTTCTCATCAACGGTGCAGGCGGAAACAATCCCCGTGCGACATGCGACAACGAGACCATGTCCGCGGACACTCCCTCCGATACGAAGTCTTTCTTCCGTCTCGAAGAGTCCGGGCTCAAGTTTGTTTTCGACCTGAATATCACGTCTGCCTTCCTCGTCACGCAGGTCTTTGCGGAGGGGATGGTAAAGACGGGAGGGAATATCATCAACATCTCCTCGATGAATGCCTTCCGTCCGCTCACCAAGATCCCCGCATACAGTGCGGCCAAGGCAGGGATCTCCAACTTTACGCAATGGCTCGCCGTGCACTTTGCGCCCTGCGGCATCCGCTGCAACGCCATCGCACCCGGGTTCTTTGTCACCAAGCAGAACGAAGCCATGCTCTATAATCCCGACGGAACGCCCACAGCGCGCACGGGAAAGATCCTTGCCGCCACGCCGCAGAAGCGGTTCGGCGAGGTCTCCGATCTGATCGGGACGCTCCTGTGGCTTGCAAGTGACGAGGCGAGCGGCTTTGTGACGGGCTCCGTCATTGCGGTAGACGGCGGCTTTGCGGCCTACAGCGGAGTCTAAACTTGCAGAGAGGAACATCTATCAATCCGAAAAAGGAGTTATTATGAAAAAATATGCCATTCTTGCACCATCGAGCATGGGAGTCCGCATTACGCCTCCCGACCGTCAGCCCGTTGCCATCAGCAACATATTCCGCATGCAGGCGACGAGCGCCGAAACCAATGTCCTGAGCATCGGCGCAGGTCTCGGACTGCCCGTCAAGGTCCTTACGACCTTTGTCGCGGGAAGTCCCATCGCCCAGTTCATCAAGGGCGACCTTCGCCGCCGCGGGATCGCCTATGAGGGCAAAGAAGTCCCGCAGGGGAGCCCTTGGGGATACCGCCATCAGTTCAATATCGCCGACTCGGGCTACGGTCTCCGTGCGCCGCGCGTCGCCAATGACCGTGCGGGCGAAGTCGGCCGTACGCTGAATATCGACGATTTTGACCTCGACCGCATCTTTAAGGAGGAGGGCGCAGAGATCCTGCATCTCTCGGGGCTCATCTGTGCGCTCTCGCCCGAGACGAGCAAATTCTGCCTCGGCCTTGCCCGTGCCGCCAAAAAGTACGGGACACGCATCTCGTTCGACCTCAACTACCGTGCGTCCTTCTGGAAGGGGAGAGAATCCGAACTTGCCGCCGTATTTTCCGAGATCGCTTCCGTTGCGGATATCCTCATCGGGAACGAAGAAGACTTCCAGCTGTGTCTCGGCATCAAGGGCCCCGAGGCAGGCGGAAAGGATATTGCATCCAAGATCGAAAACTTCAAGGCGATGGTCATGAACGTCAAAAAGGCGTATCCGAATGCCACGACCTTTGCGACGACGCTCCGTCAGGTCGTTTCGGCCAATGAGCACCTCTGGGGCGCGATCCAACTTTGCGGCGACGAATGGACGGTCATCGAACCGCGTTCCATTCCCGTCCTCGACCGCATCGGCGGGGGAGACGGATTTGTCGGCGGCTTGCTCTACGGGACCGTCATGGGCTGGGAGCCCGAAAAGCGCGCGCAGTTTGCATGGGCGACCGGTGCCTTTGTCACGACGCTTCTCGATGACTTCGGCCTGCCTGCGGATGAAAAACAGATCTGGGACATCTGGGCGGGGAACGCACGCGTCCAGAGATAATCGGAATGAGAAGTTCTTATACCTACGCGATCGTTTCCCCGACCTCTCTCGGATACCGCATCGCGCCGACGGAATACCGGCAGGTATTCACGAGCGATACCTTCTTTTTGCAGGCGACGAGCGCGGAGAGCAACACGCTCTCCGTTCCCGCCGCGCTCGGACTCAAGGTAAAGGCGCTCTCGAAGTTTGCGGAAGGGGACCCGATGGCACGGTTCATCCGGAGAGACATGCGGAGCCGCGGGATCGAGGTCTCGGACGTCGAAGTCCCGCAGGACGGACCGTGGGGCGTGCGGCATCCCTGCAATATCGCGGAGAACGGATTCGGTTCGCGCGGACCGCGGGTCGTAAACGATCGGGCGGGGGAGCTCTCCCGCACGGTCTGTGCCGAGGACTTTTGTCCCGAGAAGCTGTTCGGGGAAGAAGGCGTTGCGATCCTGCACCTTTCGGGGCTCTTCTGTGCGCTTTCCGCGGAATCGGCGCGTTGCGGTCTCGAACTCGCAAAGTGCGCAAAGAAACACGGAACGCTCGTGTCCTTTGACACCAACTACCGTCCCTCGCTCTGGAAGGGGAGAGAGGCGGAGCTCCTTCCCATCTTCGACGAGATCGCATCTTGTTCGGATATTTTGTTCGGAGGGGACATTCTGATCGAAAAAAAGCTGGGGGAACCGCCCTTCTTCGGACTCGAATTTCCGGATACAAAAAGCCGTCTTTCGGGCGCGGAGATCTTGCTCCGGAAGGCGCGGGAGGGCTATCCCGATGTGGAAACATTCGTCTCCACGGTGCGGGAAGTCGTTACCGTGAATCGGCACGCTTTTGGCGCCGTCAGTTTGTCTCATGGAATCATTACGACCTTCGACCCCCATACCATGCCCGTATATGACCGTATCGGAGGCGGTGACGCCTTCGTCGGCGGATATCTCTACGGGACACTGATGGGCTGGCCGGAAAAGAAGCGCCTCGCCTTCGGATGCGGATGCGCGGCCTTTGTCTCGGGACTTGCGGACGACTACGGTCTGCCCGCGAGCGAGGAGCAGATCTTCGACCTGCAGCGCGACGACGCGTGGACGAGCAGGTGAAAAATATTATCAAAAAGGAGAATTCGATTATGCTTGCCGACATCGGAATGGTCGGGCTTGCCGTCATGGGCAGCAACCTTGTCAAAAACATGCTTTCCAAGGGGTTTACGGTTGCGGTTTACAACCGTGAACCCGAGATGACCGAAAAATTTTTGAAAGAGAACGAAGGTAAAAAGGTCATCGGCACTCAAAATTATGAAGAACTCGTGAAAAGTATCGCGAAACCGCGTAAAATAATGATGATGATCCGTGCGGGGAAGCCCGTCGACGAAGTGATCGAGCAGCTTGTTCCGTATCTCGAAGCGGGCGACATCATCATCGACGGCGGAAATTCGCATTATCCCGACACGATGCGCCGCACGGCGTATCTCGAGAGCAAGGGATTCCGTTATATCGGGACGGGCGTCTCGGGCGGCGAAGAGGGTGCGCTCAAGGGCCCGTCGCTCATGCCCGGCGGCTCTCCCTCCGCATGGGAGGCAGTCCGTCCCGTCTTTCAATCCATTTGCGCGCATGTGGACGGCAATCCCTGCTGCGAATGGGTGGGCGAAAACGGCGCGGGCCACTTTGTCAAGATGGTCCATAACGGCATCGAGTACGGCGATATGCAGCTCATTTCGGAATGCTACCAGCTCATGCGCGACTGCCTCGGACTTTCCGACGGGGAAATGTCCGGGATCTTCAAGCGCTGGAACAAGACGGAACTCGACAGCTATCTGATCGAGATCACGGGCAACATTCTCGCCAAGGCGGACGAGGACGGCATGCCTCTCGTCGAAAAGATCCTCGATACGGCCGGCCAGAAGGGCACAGGCAAGTGGACGGGGATCTCCTCCCTCGAAGAGGGCGTTCCGCTCACGCTCATCTGTGAAGCGGTCCATGCAAGATGCCTCTCTTCGATGAAAGAGGAGCGTGTCCGTGCTTCCAAGGTCTATGCCCGCAAAATAACGCCCTTCGAAGGGGACAGAGAGGCTTTCCTTGAAGATCTCCGCAAGGCACTCTACTGTGCCAAGATCGTCTCCTATGCGCAGGGATATACGCTCATGCGCTCGGCGGCAAAAAGCTACGGCTGGAATCTGAACTACGGCGGCATCGCCTTGATGTGGAGAGGCGGATGCATCATCCGTTCGCGTTTCCTCGGAAAGATCAAGGAGGCGTTTGTCCGCGATCCCGCACTCGAAAATCTCCTTCTCGATCCCTATTTCAAGAGCACGGTCGAAGAGGGGATCGCAAGTTGGCGTAAGGTCGTATCGTCCGCCGTCCTCTGCGGCGTTCCCGTGCCCGCCATGAGCTCCGCACTCGAATATTTCGACGGTTATACCACGGAACGGCTCCCCGCCAATCTTCTGCAAGCGCAGCGCGATTATTTCGGTGCGCACACCTATGAACGCGTCGATGCGCCCCGCGGCAAGTTCTTCCACACCAATTGGACCGGTGAGGGAGGGGACATCGCCTCCACCACTTACGAAGTCTGATCCGGAAAAAAGGGATATCATGAATATTTCACTCTGTGCCACGCAGGAAGAGGGCCTTCCCGCCCGGGAGATCGAACGGGCGCTCGAGGAGTCGCTGTCGGGACGGGCGCTCAAAAAAGTGCTCATCGTCCCCCCCGACTTTACGCGGTACCATTCCAATGCGGGGTTTATCACCAACTTTTACTATCACTTTCTGACCGAGCGGATGCATGCGCATGTGGACATTATGCCCGCTTTGGGTACGCATGTCAAGATGAGCCGCGAGGAGTGCGCCGAAATGTACGGCGACATTCCCTACGAATGCTTCTTTGAACATAAGTGGCGGACGGACGTCGTTCCGATCGGAACGGTCCCCGCCGAATATCTCGGCGAGATCTCGGAGGGAACGTGGACGTCGCCCGTCGTGTGCGAGGTCAACAAGATCCTCTTTGCGGGATACGATCTCATCCTCTCGGTGGGACAGGTCGTTCCGCACGAAGTCGTCGGGATGTCCAACCACTCCAAGAATATCTTCGTGGGGCTGGGCGGAAGCAAGTTCATCAACGCGTCCCATATGGTCGGCGCGCTCTACGGTCTCGAACGCATGATGGGGAAGGACAATACCGTCACGCGAAAGCTCTTCGACTATTGTCTTACCCATTTTATTCCCGATCTTCCCATCCTTTGGGTGCTTACGGTCACGACCGCACCCGGCGGCGTGATCCGGACGCACGGCCTCTTTATCGGAGAGGGGAGAAAACCCCTCGAGGATGCGATCGCACTCTCCCAACGGAAAAATCTCGACATCGTGGAAAAGCCCATCCAAAAGTGCGTTGTCTATCTCACGCCCAAGGAGTTCAAGAGCACATGGCTCGGCAATAAGTCGGTCTACCGTACCCGCATGGCCATTGCGGATGGCGGCGAACTTCTGGTGCTTGCGCCGGGGATCGAAAAGTTCGGAGAGGACGAAGGGGTGGACCGGCTCATCCGCAAGTACGGATATGTGGGGCGCGAGCGCATTCTCGAACTGTTCCGCACGCAAGCGGAGCTTCGGGAAAACATGGGCACAGCGGCCCATCTCATCCACGGTTCTTCGGACGGACGGTTCACGATCACCTATGCCGTCAAGCGGATCTCGGGAGAAGAGATCGAGAGCGTCGGATTCCGGAGCGCCGATTACGACGAGGCGGCCCGCCGCTACGATCCTCAAACGCTTTCTCCGGGCTGGAACCGCATGCCGGACGGGGAGGAGATCTTCTTTATCCCCAACCCCGCGCTCGGACTCTGGATCTCCGAGGACAGACTGAAAGAATTTCAAACGCAAGGAGCTTGAAATGTTTAGTTTCGTTTACGGCGGAATTGATTTTGCCCACAAATTGGATGCTGCGAGTGCTCCCATGGAGGACTTTTATAAGCACGTCCATACGTTTAACGAAATCATCTTTTTCGTTGACGGGGAAGTCGAGTATACCGTAGAATCCGAAATACGCGTGCTTCAGCCGGGCGACATCATCTTTATCGCCCCCGGGAAATATCACTTTGCCACCGTCAACAACAACGTGGGATACGAACGTTATGTGCTCAAATTCCCGTCCTCCGTCTTGCCCGACTTTCTCGTCGAACGCGTTCGCAAGATGAGTCCCTTCTTCGACAGTTCCAAGGAGCAGGCAAACGTTTTCAGCCGCTTTGATTTCTACAATGATTTCGGCGACTATTCGGAGGACGAGCTCAAAGCCGTCTTCGTCGCCGATGTCATCAAACTCCTCATCGCGCTCTCTAAAGCACCTTCGGCGGCGCCCAACCGGATCAATGCCGTCATCGCCGACATCATCACATATATCGACGAGAACATCCACACCAATCTCTCTCTCGACGAGCTGAGCGAGCTCTTCCATTTTTCCAAGTCCTATTTGAGCAACGAGTTCAAACGCGCCATGAAGATCTCCATCATGCAGTACGTCCGGATGAAAAAGATCATCGCCGCGCACCAGCTCATCTTGCAGGGGGAGAAAAAATCCCGTGTGGCCGAGCAGTTCGGTTTTGACAACTATTCGACGTTTTACCGCCAATACATGAAGTTGCTGCAAGGGGATGCGCTTGAGATGTCTCCCGAGCGCAGTTCGAAATCGACATAAAACAGCAGGGCGCCGCGCGATCGTCTCGCGCGGCGCCCTTGTAACGACTCCCATGAAAAAACGAAAACCCCACATATTGACCCCTCCGCAGCGATGAACGCCTCTCTCGGTCAATATACAGGGCTTTGATGGTGGGAACGGCAGAACTCGAATCTGCGACCTCTTGCATGTCAAGCAAGCGCTCTAACCAACTGAGCTACGCCCCCGCAAACAACAGTATTATGATACATGAATTTTTGCTTCTTGTCAAGTATTCTTCGCCGTTAAAAATTACTTTTTGAAATTTTTCTGAAAAATTTTCATGTACGCATGGGACAAAAGAGGAAGGACCGGACGGCCTCAAGAGACCGTCCGGCTGTTTTTTCGATAGGATCCGGATAGATTTTATAACCGAGATAAAAAATAAAAGGGCTTTTCAGCCCTTTTGATTTTCAGTACATGCCGTCCATGCCGCCGGCAGGCGCTGCAGGCGCCGCGGGAGGGGTGGGAATATCCGTGACGACGGATTCCGTCGTGAGGAGGGTAGAGGCAACGGAGGCCGCATTCTGGAGAACGGAGCGCGTGACCTTCGTCGGGTCGATGATGCCCGATTCCACCATGTCCGCATAGACGTTCTTCAGCGCATCAAAGCCGTAGTTTGCCTTGTTTGCGGTCAGGATCTTATCCACGACCACCGAGCCGTCTACGCCCGCATTCTTTGCAATCTGGCGTACGGGCTCCTCGCAGGCCTTGAGGATGATGGAGGCACCCGTCTTTTCGTCTCCCTCGAGAGAGGCAACGAGCTTGGTGAGAGTAGGGACGCAGGAAAGGAGTGCCACGCCGCCGCCGGGGACATAGCCCTCTTCGACCGCCGCACGGGTCGCGGCGAGTGCATCGTCGATGCGGAGCTTCTTTTCCTTCATCTCGACTTCGGTCGCAGCGCCGACATTGATGACGGCTACGCCGCCCGCGAGCTTTGCAAGGCGTTCCTGAAGTTTTTCTCTGTCGTAATCGGAGGTCGTGGTCTCGATCTGGGCCTTGATGGAGGCAACGCGCGCCTTGATGGCTTCCTTGTCGCCTGCGCCGTCGATGATGGTCGTGTTGTCCTTGTCGACCTTGACCTGATTGGCTCTGCCGAGCATATCGGGCGTGGCATCCTTGAGTTCATATCCGAGATCGGAAGTGATGACGGTGCCGCCCGTGAGGGTCGCGATGTCCTCGAGCATGGCCTTTC
>CANQUL010000031.1 GCA_947627015.1 uncultured Clostridia bacterium
CATCATTGACATCGGCGACTACCGTCTCACGATCACGCTGAATGACGCGAACTTTGTTCTCGGCACGGTCTATGCGGGCACTTCGGGCGGCAGTAATTCCGTGAATTTGGAAGAGCAGATCGAGAAGTCGCATGAGAATACCATGTCCGCGTCGCTGCTCTTCACGATCGTTCCCGCGGAGATCGATATCCGCTTCTCGGAGCTCTTCACGTCGGGCAGTGTGTTCAACAATGAATTCGTGTACAACGGGACGGACCGCGCGATGACGCTCGGCACCGTCACGCCCGTTGCCCACGATTCGACCAAGACGACGGCCGTTCCCAAGATCGGGGAGTGGACCACGGAGTACTACGCTCATCAGTATGTCGAGGACGGAAGCACCGCGGCCGACGGTTGGCACAGCACGACCGCCATGGTCGACATCGGCTACTACACGGTGACCTTCCGTCTCGGCTCGGGCACTTACGGCGGCGCAACGAACCGCCGCAAGTACTGGGAGAACTATACCTTCGCGAATGTGTATGCGGGCGGTCTCCCGCTCACGGCGCCCGCAGAAGGCGAAGGAGGGCAGTACCGCCGCGGCAAGGATGTCGTGGAAGACGGCGTAATCAAGGAAAAGAAGGACGTGTATATCACGGTCGCCTTCGAGATCAAGCCTTCGGACATCGAACTGCACTTTGCGGAGCGGTTTGCGGAAAAGGACAATTTCACGAACAGCTTTGTCTATGACGGCATCGAGTGGACTGAGCGCCTCAACACGGCAAACGCGTCGGTCACGACTGCGGGCATGGGGTATGCGCCCGTGGTGGGGAAAGCGCGCGGCGAAGGTACCGAAGCGACGCTGTCCTTCTATCTCAACCAAGAGGGCTCCATCGGAAAGCAACTGACCTCCGTCAAGGACGTCGGCAGTTATACCATTGTCTACAAGCTCTCGGACGCCGTCGCCTACACGTTATCGGGGAATGACTCCACGGGCAAGGAGGGCTCTTATCAAGTCAAGTTCTATGAGAACTTCAACATCACGGCAGTCTACGCGGGCAGCGGCACGGGCGTTGAGATGTACAAGAGCGCAGACGGCGTAGACGGCACGCACTGCAAAGTAGAGAACGGCGAGGTGACGTTCGAGTTCAATATCACGCGTTCGGCGATCAAGGTGAACCTGCCCGAGCAGTTTGCAAAGAACGGCGCGAGCGGGAAGGAATTCAACGGCACATTCACATACGATGCCGGGGAATGGACGTATCGTTTGCAGACGGTTACGGCGACGCTTATGAGCACGAATCCCTCGGGCATAGCGCCCACGACGGCCGACGCGAATGTGACCTTCACGCGGGAGGGCAACGCCAATCCCGTGACGCTCATCTACGACAAGGGCACGTACACGCTCACGTATCAGCTTTCCGACAGGCTTGATGCGACCCTTACGGGTGACAATATTACGAATGTTCCGTTCTACAAGAACTTCAACATCGCACAGGTGTTTGCGGGCACGACCAAACTCTACGACGGCAGCAGCGTGTCCGACTGCACGGTGAATAACAGTACGGGCACGGTCACGATCAAGTTCACGATCGTACCCGCGGACATTGAGCTGCACTTTGCGGAGAAGTTTGCGGAAAAGAGCACCTTCACGAACAGCTTTGTGTACGACGGCATCGAGTGGTCGGAGAGGCTCAATTCGGTGAGTATTCTCACGTCGGGCACGGGGACGGGCTATGCTCCCACGCGTCAGGAGGGCACGCTGTCCTTCTACGCCAAGGACGATACAACGTTTGCGAGCGCGCTTACCTCCGTCAGGAACAAGGGCGAATATACCGTCCGCTACAAGCTCTCCGATGCACTCAATGCGGCGCTCACGGGCGATAACGTCACGAATGTCAAGTTCTACGAGAACTTCAAGATCACGGCGGTCTACGCGGGCAGCGAAAAGACTGTCGAGATGTACAAGGGCACGGCCGAAGGTGCGAAGTGCACAGTCGGCGCGGACGGCACGGTGACCTTTGACTTTACGATCACGCCGGCGCAGATCAATCTGTATCTGTCGAGCTTCCGCGAGATGAAAGAGGACGCCGCGCAGTTCAAGAACAAGTTCTACTTCACGGACACCGACCAGACCGCGCTGCTCTCCATCTATGAGCTGAAGAACGAGATCGCGGGCGGCATCACGCCGGACACCGGCGCCGTCTCGGTCATGATTTCGAACGAAGATGAAAATTATCGTGCGGGCTCGGTCATCGACGTCGGCAAGTATCGGCTTGCGTTCAGGATCACGGGCGATGACGCCGCGAACTTTGTGATCAAGGCGGTCTACGCGGGCACCTCGGCCGAGAATGCGAAACCTCCCGTAGCGCTGACCAAGACCGACGGGCAGTTGGCCAATCAGAGTGAAACTTCGGCGGAGCTTGTCTTTGACGTCCTTCCCGCGCCCATCGACATCCACTTCTCGGAGCTCTTTGCAAAGACCGTCGCCGAGGGGAAGGCGTTCAACGATCGGTTCATGTACAACGGGAACGATTGGGCCCTGACGCTCGGCAATGTCACGCCCGTCGCCTACGATCCCACCCTCACGACGGCAGTTCCCAAGGCCGGAGAGTGGGTCATGGAGTACTACTATCTTGCGAACGGCAAGGAGGATGTTCCCGGGAATTGGAAGCCGCTCGCCTCCATTGTCGACATCGGCAAGTACACCGTGACCTTCCGTCTCGGCTCGGATACTTACGGCGAGCACCGCAGGAAGTTCTGGGAGAACTACGAACTCAAGAATGTGTATGCGGGCACGGGCTCGGATGCATATCTTCTCAAGGCGCCCGTGAATGGCGAAGGAGGGGAGTACCGCCGCGGCAAGGACGTGACGAACCCGGACGGTTCGATCGACAAGAAGGACGTGTATATCACGGTCGCCTTCACCCTCGATCCCGCGGAGATTGAGCTGCACTTTGCCGACTGGTTTGTCAAGAGGAATGCGTTCAACGACAAGTTCGTCTTTGACAACATGGATTGGGCGGAGCGGCTCAAGACGGTGCAGGCCACGCTTGCGGGCACTGCGGGCACGATCCCGACGGGCTCCGACGGCGAGACGAGTTTCGCTCTGACCGAAGCGGAGACCGTGAAGGACATGACCGCCGTCTATGACGTCGGCACCTACACGCTCACTTACAAACTCTCCGATAGGCTCACCGTCACGGGCGAATCGCAGAACTACACGGGCGTCAAGTTCTATGAGAACTTCAAGATCGTGGCAGTCTACGCGGGCAGCGGCACCGGCGTCAAGATGTATGACAGTACAGGCGCAAAGGTCGATCACTGCAAGGTAGAAAACGGCAAAGTGACGTTCGAGTTCACCGTCACGCAGTCCGGGATCAATGTCAACTTCTCCGACCTGTTCATGCGGGACGGCACGTTCACGTCGGAGTTCTACTACGACCGCAACGACTATGTCGCGCGGTTGTCCTCGGCGACGCCCACGCTCACCAAGCCGGGCGAAGGCGTCATTCCCGCGAGCAACGAGTACGCGGTGTACTTCTACCACGACACGAGCAAAGAAAGCGATCCGGAATGGAAGTCGTTCGAAATCGCATGGGGCCCCACAAAGACGGATGGCACCATCTTTAACGTCGGCCGCTACGCCGTGGCCTTCCGCTTCAATGAAGATAATCCCGAAGGCCGCAAAGCGTATTGGGAGAACTACAAGATCGTCAAAGCGATCGCAGGCGGAACAGAGCTCAGCACGGTCCAATTCCACCTCGGCGACATCGACGGCACGGATGCCAACAAGTACATCAGTATCGAATTCGAGGTCATCCCCAACGTTGTGGTGCTCGACTCGGTCGCGACGGCGACCTTCAGCGGGACTCCGCAGGATGCGACCCTCTCCTTCTCCTTTGCAAAGAAGGACGGAGGCGGCGCGCAGCTCGGCTTGGTGCTTCCCGATGCCGTCCATGACGGCGACTTTATGCTCTCCTATATCGAGACAGCGAACAAGGAAAAGCGCACGGGCAACGAGCTCATCGACGACAAAGAGGAGAAGCCTCGCAATGCGGGCGCCTATGACGTGACCGTCGCCCTCGGTCCCAACTTCGTCTTTGAGGGTGCCGAAAGGACGGAGACCAAACTCTTTGAGATCACGCCCGCCACGGTGCGTGCGTTCTTGAGCAGCGACGAGGGCCAAAGCGTCGAGAGCGAGACGACCATCGTCTATAACGGTCTCAAGCACGAGTACAAGATCGGCACGGCGGTCATCTCGTCTGCCATCGAGCCTAAGGAGGATTCTTCCACGTCGATGGAGTACGGCTATTCGTACGCCGGCTGGGCGGGCAACTTCGGGGATTATGAAACCGTAAATAAGGAAACGTTGTTCGAGCATGCGGGCACGTATAGTCTCAAACTGACGCTTAAGAGCAAAAACGGTTCCAAGCTGTGCAACTATTGGTTCAGCGAGAATCTCTATGAGATGACGTTCAGCTACTCCATCACGCAGTATGACCTGTCCAATCACACAGAGAACGTTCTCGGCATCAAGGATCAGTACTATACCGGCAAGCCGCTCACGGCATCCGCGAAAGTGACGGCGCAGCTTGTCGAAAACCAAGATCCCGAAGTGCTTGTATCGAACTGGGACTATTCCGAGACGCATACGATGGACGTCAACGTGGGCACGGTTCAGGTCACGATTTCGGGTCTGCAGAACTACATGGGCAGCGTGACGGTCTCGTACAAGATCCTTCCGGCGGTGGTTTCGGTGACGGAGTCGGGCGAGCCGCTTGAGGACGGTGACACGCGCACGACGGTCTATACCGGGAAAATGCAGTCGCTGGTGCCCGTATTCAAGAATCTTGTGGACAACGGCGCCATGGCGGCATTGCCGACATTGAGCGCAGTGAGCGAGTCGTACAGCGACTACACGGGCGTCTACACGGCCGACGGGATGGATGCAATCAACCTTCCGGACGGGCCTGTCAATGCGGGAACGTACACCTTCACGCTCACGCTCAAGCCGTTCAGCACCAACGAATCTGAGAACTTCATCTTCGGGTATCAGAGCGGGGTGGATGCAGACGGCAAGCCCGAGTACACGCCGACCGGGTACAAGATGACGGTGACGTACATCATCGAGAAGGCGAAGCTCACGCTGAACGCCATCCCGAACGCGACGTATTCGGGTTCGGAAGAAGCGAACCGTCAGGCCGCGAAGATCGGTTTCACGGGTCCTGCGACGCCGGAAGCGGGCAACTACAAAGTAGAGTACAAGGCGACGGGGGTTGCGGGGTATGCCGACTTCACGGCGACGGCGCCTACCGAAGCGGCGACGTACACGGTGCGGGTGACGCTCACGGGCGCCGACCGCGTCAACTTTGCCGAGACGGAATACGAAGGGACATTTGTGATCGATCCTGCGAAGCTGTTTGCGACGCTGTCGGCGGCGCAGGCGGTCTATGACGGGAAGGAGCACAAGGTCACTCCGGCATATGACGCAGCGAACCACACGATCACCTTCACCTTCACCAATGTAAGCGGGACGAATGTTTTGCCCGAATACGGCGGGAAAGTCAACCCGTACACGGTATACTTCAGCACGAAGGCGGATGTCGCGGGCTTTGAGAATTGGACGACGGCGTTCCCGACGGATGCGGCGACGTACAACATCCGACTTGTCCTCGGGTCGAAGAACTTCATCTTCTCGGTGTCCGCAGACAGTGCGGAGCCGGGGGTACTGGAGAGTCTGACGTATTCGATCGACGCGGCGAACATCTATCTGACGGGCGAAGCGGATGCGACGGGCAACGTGCGGATGGACGGAGACGGGTATGCGTTGTACACGAGCTGGAGCAAGGCGCACAGCTACTCGGGTGTACCGCTTGAGATCGTTTTAGACGGCAAGACCGACGTTGCGCTCATCCTCGAGACGGCATCGGTCAGCACGAGCAAGAATTACGAAGGGCTGGTCATCACCTATGTCAGCTGCGTTGCGAGCGGAACGGGCAGTCTTGCGTATGAGACGATGGCGGACGGGCACTTCCGTTTGAGCGGAACGGGCACCTATCAGATCGTCATCCAGATCTCCGCGCCCAACCACAATACGCGCAGTCTCACGTTCACGGTGACGATCACGCCTTCGGAGATCCGGCTGCAAGTGACAAAGGACGCGCACATCGAAGCGGTATACGGTGACGATTCCCCGGAGCGTGTGCTTGAGGCCTTCCTCGGTGAGATCAGGAAGGGCACGATCACGGTCACGGGTATCGAGGGCATTGCCGCAACCGACAGGGATGCGCAGGCCGACTGGCTGAAGGCGAACGGGTTTGCGGTCCTGGTGGAGTGCACGGCGTACAGCGGTTCGCACCATGTTCCCGTCAACGCCGACGGTTACAAGATCGGCATTGACTACAGCGGCTCGGATCTGGATATTCGCTTCCGGATCAACAGCACGCTGGACGATACGCGGACGGGTGCTCCCATCTACTTTGTCACGCCGCTTGCGGTGGAGATCAACTATGCGGACATCCGCGAAACGGGTCACACCTACGCCTTTGCCGATCTCTGCACCTACATCTTTAAGATGCTGCACATCTCCAACGCCTTTGAGGACGACAATGTGAGCTTTGCCAAGGCGGACTCGACGGGCAAGTGGGTGAGCACGACCGAGACGTACAAGGAAGCGAAAGCGGAGGATGTCGGCGAGTACTGGATCAAGCTGTCCGAGCTTACGGGGAACGATGCGCGCAACTACAAGTTTGCGGCGAAGAAGTCGGTTTCGGTGGACGGGACGGAAGTAGAGGTCTACCGTGACGGATTCAGCCTCGGCTGGTTCAGGATCGTGCCGCGCGCCGTGGAAATTTTGCTCGGCGCATCGCAGAGCGTTTACGGCGAGCAGGCGGACATCTTCGGAGAGGGGCTTAAAAAGAGCTTTGCCTTCGGCGAGCCGCGCGACACGGTGCTCACGGAGTACCTCGGAGCGAACGAAAAGAATGATGACCTCAAGGCCTTCATTCTCGACCTGCTTGCGATCTACGGCAAGGACGGTGCGCTCCTCGACTCCGCAAAGGTTCCTTCCGTCGGTGACTACACCGTCAAGATCAACCCGCTGTCCGAACTTGCGGAGAAGATGTTTGCGGGTGAGGCGGGCAAGTACTACTACACCGCCGAGCACAACTTCATTCTCGACTTCGGCGGCCATGAAGTCCGTCACACCATCGTCGAGCGCGAGGTCACGCTCGAGCTGATCGGCAAGAAGAGCTATTACGGCGAACCGCTTGTCGAGCTCAACAACAAGGCGGGAAGCGCAGAGCGTCTGCCGAGGAGCGAACGTTGGAAGGTCTCCGACCTGTCGCTGTACTCGGTGCTCGAAGCCGATCTCGATGCACTCAACGAGTTGATCACCATTGATACGGCGGCCAAAGCGACCTCGGCCGCAGACGTGTACGACATTACGGCGAGTGTCCGTCCGGACGGCGTGGCGCTCAACTACAATATCCAGTGGGTGAGGGGGACGTACGAGATCGAAAAGCGGCCCATCCGCATCCATATCCATGAGCAGTCCACCGTATACGGCGAAGCCACCATCGCGGCGCACAAGTTCACGGACGCGGATTGGGACGTTGAGGAGAAGGACGACACCAACCTCGGACTCGCACCGGGGCAGAGCAAGGCAGACCTTCTCATCATGCTCTCCGCGGGCACGTTCAGCCCCAACGTCAAAGTCAAACAGAACGCGGACGGCAGTTACGAAGTCATCGCGCAGGAGGGCGTCATCACGGCCCTGTGCGGCAACGACAACTACGCAGTGACCTACACGGGCGGCGGGTACAAGATCACCGAGCGTGAAGTGCATCTCGCGGTCAAGCCCATGACGGTGACGTACGGCGACGCGGGCATCTTCCTCGGTGCGGAGATCAACGCAACGTGGGATTATGTAAAGGGGACGCCGTACGAGATCCTCAGCAATACGAACGGTCTGCGGTTCTATATCGGGACAGAAGCCGGTCATCCGAAGGAGCAGGAAGAAAAATTCCTTCCGGCGGGGACCTATGAGATCCGGGCGGAGTGGTCGGTAGACGATCCCCAACAGGCGCACAACTACAAATTCGTCTTTACCCGCGGCGATCTGACCGTCAAGAACGCGGAGATCACGCAGGAGGGGACGTGGGAGAGCCGGGAGGCGTTCCGAGAGAACCTCTCCGAGGCGGTCAAAGACGAGACGACGGGCTGGTACCGTGTCGCGATTACGGCCGACATGTTCGGTCTGCGCGGCGACTACGGCCTCAAGGGCAACGAACCGCTTGAGTTCGTCTCCTACACGGGCGACGCCGAGCTCGGCGGATACAAATTCACCTATCGGATCACACTTGAAAACAGGCTCACGATCGACGTCATTCTCTCGGGCTTCGAGTTCTACAACGCCGACGGCGAGGAGGCGCAGTTCGAGCTTGTGACGGCGGGCAAAGAGAGCTATCTGCTCTTCCACAGCGTCGGCGAATGGACATTCGACGTGACCGTAAGGGCGGGCAGCCACAACGACGGGAAATTCGAATACACCTTTGTGATCACGAGCGTCCATGCCATTCTCACGCTCCAGCGTCTGATCTCCGAACTGGATCTTGACTACAAGGATGCGTGGGAATACGCAAGGAATCCCGAAGCGGGCGTTGTCTATCATGACAAACTCGACGGCTATGCGCTCACCGAGGCGCTTGAGGCGTACATCTTCGACACGGACGACATGATCGTCAGTGTCACGGGCACCTTTGTGGACGCCTATGCGGGCATGCTGCGCGAGGATTGGATCGCGCTCATCCGCGAGTACACGCACATCGAGGTCGTGGGCGCCACGGTAAGTACGGGCGGATACCTCAATGCGGGGACCTACGATCTTCAGATTGTCGCCAAGTCGGGCGCTCCGTTCACTGCGGCCTTTGCCGTATCGGGCATCACGGCGGGCGTCGGAGTCGGCGGCGAACGCAGACTTGTCGTCAAGCCGTACGAGCTTGAGATCCAATGGCTCGACGAGACGAAGCTCCGGGCCAAAGAGAAGGTCGACATAACGGACGACGCGATCACGTACACCTACAGCGGGTACGACTATGAGCAGATTCCCGTGTTCTCGAACACGCTCAAGGGCGACGAGATCACGGATCCCGTGCAGGGCCGGGATTTCGACTTCTACGATCTCATGAAAGACGAGGTAGTCAACTCCATCCGCACGGTCGGGAACTATGAACTTCGGCTGCTCTATAACGAAGCGCTTCCGCTACGCGGCAGAGACATCGGCAACTATGTACTGCCCGAAAAGCTCACGATGGTGTTCAACGTCATCCGAAGACAGGTGACCGTCACCATCGAGGACAACACGACGGTATACGGCGAGCGGCTCGACCGCAACATCAAGTACGAAGCGGATGGGCTCGGAGAAGATGACAATAAAAGCGACCTCGGTCTCGACTTCGTGATCTACGACACGAACGGCGAGCGGCTTGAAAACGGCAGCAACGTCAGCAATGCGGGCAAGTACCGCGTCTCGAGCGAATGGACCAACGAGAACTACGACGTCGTATTCGTCGGCAGCTGGGCAGGCGACGATGAGTATAAGGGCAAGGCGGGTACCTACACCATCACGCCCCGTCCCGTCGAAGTCACGATCCTGAGTGCATCCTCGACCTACGGCGAACGCGATCCCGAATTCAAGTACGATGAAGATCGCATCGGGAAACTCGCCTTTGACGAGTTGCCCAAGGATATCGGCATCACGTTCACCCGCGACGGCGGCAGGGATGCCGGGCAGTACGCGATCAAGGGCGATTGGACCAACAAGAACTACGCCGTGACCTTCCTCGGGGATTGGAGCAGTACGGATGAATTCGACGGCCATGCCGGCACGTACACCATCCGCGAGCTCGAGCTCCACATCAATGTCAAACCGCAGCGGTACACCTACGGCGAATGGCATGACGAACGTGACATGGCGGGGCTTGCGCTCGAGTTCGAAGTTGCCAAGGGCTCCAGATTCGGCTGGGACGACAACAAGACGAGCCTGAAGCTCACCATCCGCAAGGCGCCCGGGGACCATGCCGGATCGTACGACATCATTGCGGAAGAGGCCGGCGATCCCAACTACATCATCAAGGTCGACAACGCCGCCGCAGGGAACAAGCTCTTTGTCATTGCACAGCGGGCGATCACGGTGGTGATCGAGGACCGCGGCAGTATCTACGGCGAACCGATTGCCGAGGACGATACGTTCGGATGGCATGTCGAGGGAACGCCCGGGCTTGCCGAGGGCGACCAAAAGACGGTGCTGGGCGTCGTACTCACGCTTACCGGCCGCGAGAGCGTCAAGGCTGCGGGCAGGTACTACGGCATAGCGGCAAGCTACAATAATCCCGACTACCTTGTCACCTTCAGGAGCGCCGACGGCGAGAGAGTGAACGGTCTGTACACCGTATCGCCGCGTGCGGTCACGGTCAACATCCACGACGCAAGCTCCGATTACGGGACCTACCTCGATGACGCGGCCTTTGACGCGGCGATCGCGCAGGGCTATGACCTGTCCGTCGACACGCCGCTTGCACCGGGCGAGACGCCCGACGCGCTCGGGATCCGGTTGCAGAAGAGCTCCGGGTCGGATGTCGGGACGTACATCATCATCGGCGCATGGAACAACCTCAACTACACCGTGGAATTCATCGGGAGCTGGAGCGTACTGACCGACTTTGCCCATCTTGGGTATCTCGGGAAAGCGGGGACATACGTCATCCACCGTGCGTCGAACGCGCTCGATCCCACCTTCCTGCTCACGGAGATGGACGAGGGCGACACGCCCGACGAGAGCCTTGTGACCCCGGTCGCCAAGTTCGGCACGGCCGTCGTCACTTACTGGCTCGACGAGGCAATGACGTTGCAGTACGGCGGTGCGCTCTCCGAACTTGCGGCGGGGACGTACTACGTCACCGTCACCGTGGAGGGGACGGTCAACTACTACGGGATCAACGAGAACTTCCTGTTCCGGGTCAACGAGAGCTTCATCGTGGCCAACGGCAGTCTCGACATCCTGCCGTACATCCTGATCTGGTCGACGCAGATCTTCATGCTTGCCGCGGTGCTCATCTTTGCACGGAAGAAAAAGAAACCCGCACCCGCCGGGGGGCCCGAAGGGTCGCCCGGGGCGTCCCCGCCGGAAGGCGGGGACGCGGGTCCGGCAGCAGACGGACCGAATGACGGAGAGACGGAACAACTCGCCGCGGAAGAGCCCGCCGAAGGCTCCCAAGCGCAACAAGCCCCCAACGGGGATGAACCGGACCGAACCCCTGACGGGGAGTAAATAATAAGGCAGGTATTGAGAGATGTGTAACATTTTGAACGCATTAAAGATCGGCTCGTGGGAGATCCCGTGGACGATGGAAGAGGCGCTTTTCTGGAATCTGATTGCACAGGTCTGCTTATTGCTTGCAGTGGTCATCGTCTTTATCATCGTCATCCGGCGCATGCTCAAAGACGTGGCCCCGCAGAAAGTGGAATTTCCCAAGGAAGAACGTACCCTCATGGGGATCACGTTGGATGCAAGCATGGTGCAGCGCGACTTCAAGGTGGGGGAGGAGTTCGCATGCAATGGGCTCCTCGTCATCG
Organism: uncultured Clostridia bacterium; assembly: GCA_947627015.1. Classification (GTDB taxonomy): domain Bacteria; phylum Bacillota; class Clostridia; order Christensenellales; family Borkfalkiaceae; genus Gallimonas. Next base: position 11,617 of record CANQUL010000031.1, read on the forward strand.
CCAACTACAATCTGGCGCCTGCGGGCGAAGTCGTCACCGACTTCACGGTCATCAGTCAGGAGATGCTCAAGAACGGAGAGGCGCTCGAAGCGCTTACCGAATGCCTTGTCGTTGCTCCCGACATGTCCGAACCGGGCAAGAAGGTCGTAAACGTCAGCTACCGCGGCCAGAGCGCGAGCTTCGTCATCTCCGTCACGGAGGCCGAAGAAGTGCAGCCCGAGCCCGAGACGCCCGCAGAAGCCGCCAAGGAGCCCGTCACCGTCATTGCGGCCGCGGCTCCCGCGCCCGTCAAACGTACGCTCGTGGGCATCAGCGTAGACGCCTCCCTCGTCCGCCGCGAGTTCTATGTGGGCGACGAGTTCGAGTGCGAAGGGCTCATCGTCATGGCGCACTTCAACACCGCACCGTATACCGTGCAGGCGAGCAAGTTCCGCATCGCGCCTCCGGATATGATGAACGCCGGCAAAAAGGCCGTCCTCGTCATGGTCGACAAGGAGTACGCGCTCTATGGCATCAACGTCATGGAGGAACCCGCAGAAGAGACCGAAGAGGAAGCCCCCGCACCCGTGCGCGAACTGCTCTCCGTCTCGCTCGATACCACGGTCGTGCAGCGCGAATTCACCGTGGGCGACGAGTTCAACAGCGACGGTCTCATCGTCACCGCCAATTACAGCGAGGAACCGCTCTCCGAACAGGTCACCGACTACGAGATCACGCCGCCCGATCTGTCCGAAGCGGGCAAGCCCATCGTCACCGTCCGGTACGGCGACAAGTCCGCCGTCTATGCCGTCTCCGTCACCGCAGAAGCGGAGCCCGAACCCGAGGAAGTCCGCGAACTCGTGGGCATCACCCTCGATACGGGCGTCGTCCGCCGCGCGTTCTATGTGGGTGACGAGTTCAACAGCGACGGTCTCATCGTCACTGCCAATTACTCCATGGCACCCTATACCGAGCAGGTCATCGGGTTCGAAGTCACGGCACCCGATCTGTCCGAAGAGGGCAAAAAGACGGTCACCGTCACCTTCGAGGGACAGACTGCCGTCTATGCCGTCTCCGTCGAGCCTGCGCCCGTAGAGGAAGAGCCCGAAGAGGAGCCCGCGCCCGAGCGCATCCTCATGAGCATCACTCTCAATACGGATGCGGTGCAGAAGGAATTCACCGCGGGCGACAGCCTCAGCCATGAGGGCCTCATCGTCACCGCCAATTACAGCGAAGAACCCTATACCGAAGAGGTCACCGACTACACCGTCCTCGCGCCCGATATGGCCAAGGAAGGCAAGCCGACCGTAACCGTCGCCTATCAGGACATGATGGCCGGCTACCAGATCGTCATCAACGCCGCGCCCGAACCCGAGCCCGTCATCCTTCCGCCCGTCATTGTCGAGGAACAGCCCGAGACCATCTATGTCAAGCCCGAACCCGTCATCATCGAGGAGGAATCCTTCGAAGCCGGCAAACTTCGCTATAACCGCAGTTTCACCGCAAGGATCATCCAGTCGGACGACGACATCAAGCATTGGTATACGCAGATCAAGAATGAGCTGCTCTCCTACAAAAAGGCCAAGGCGCGTATGAGCTGGAAACGCGAGAATTTCCGTGTCGGCCGCATGCCGTTCGCTCGCTTCGGGTTCCGCGGAAAGACGCTCTGCCTGTTCCTGCCGCTCAATCCGCTTGAGCTCGAGGATACCAAGTATAAGGTCGAGGACGTGTCCGACAACTCCGGTTTCGCCGAAACGCCGTGCATGTTCCGTATCAAGAACGACCGCCGCGTCAAGTATGCGATCGAGCTCATCGGACTCGTCGCCGCCGGCTTCGGCGCACCCCGCATCGAGCATGAGTCCGAGGACTTCTATATGCCGTACGAGGGCGTGGTCGAACTCATCAACAAGGGCCTCATCAAGCGGAGCATCAAGACCAAGGCCGACGAGGCGATCTTTGCGGAGAACCGCGGCGCAGCCGAAGAGCCCAAGCCGACCGACACCGAGATCGCCCCGGGCGTCATCATCCGCGCCGTCTCCGAGAATAAACTCGAAAAACCCGAGACTCCTACGGAAACGCCTGTGGAGACCGTTGCCGAGACCGTTGTCGAGACTCCCGCGGAAACGCCTGTGGAAGTGACAGCCGAGACCCCTGCGGAAACCATGGAAATGCCTGTGGAAACGGTTGCAGAGCCCACGGAGGAGATCCCGGCAGAGACCGCGGAAGAAGTTCCGGCGGAAGTTCGGGAAGAAGTTCCGGCGCCTGCGGAGGCCGAAGTCGCCGTCACCGAAGCCGTAGAGGAGCCCGTCGACGAGCCTGCTCCCATCGTCGAAGAGGAACCTGTTGACGAGCCTGCCCCGATCGTCGAAGAGGAGCCTGTTGACGAGCCTGCTCCCATCGTAGAAGAGGAGCCCATCGACGAACCCGCTCCCATCGTAGAGGAGGAGCCCGTTGAGGAACCTGCCCCGATCGTAGAAGAGGAGCCTGCTCCCATCGTGGAAGAGGAACCCATCGACGAGCCCGCTCCGATCGTTGAGGAGGAGCCCATCGACGAGCTTGCTCCGATCGTCGAAGAGGAGCCCGTTGACGAGCCTGCCCCGATCGTAGAGGAGGAGCCTGTTGAGGAACCCGCGCCCATCGTGGAAGAGGAGCCCGTTGAGGAGCCTGCCCCGATCGTAGAGGAGGAGCCTGTTGAGGAACCCGCTCCGATCGTGGAGGAAGAGCCCGTTGAGGAACCCGCTCCGATTGAAGATATCTTTGAGACGACCGAAGAGGAAGCGACCATGTCCGAGGACAGCGATGCGGAATCCAAAGAGGACGAAGCGGAAGAGGACAATAAGCCCGGCAAGACCACGTTCGCCAAGAGCTCGCTTAGCATGCGTCGCCGCCGCAATCGGCATAAGCACAGATAATCAAAAAAAGAGGAAGGGAAAGCGCACTTCCCATAGGGAACAAAAACAAAATTTTTAGAATTGTGCTTTCAAGCGATGACAAAAACTCTCG
>CANQUL010000032.1 GCA_947627015.1 uncultured Clostridia bacterium
CCGTTCCTGTGTTTCAAGCAAACCGCGTACAAGTTCGGACATAATTGCGGGTTCTTTCAGTTGGGCGATGATTGTATCACAAGAAGGAAAACAGTCTGCGGAAAGACTTATACCGTCCGTAGCTATTATGCAGGCGGCAAGGACTTCCGCAAGGCAATTACACGGCTTGCAGAACGGCAGGCTTACAAAGCGAGGTAATCTATGAAACAGGAAAAACAAATTGCAGGACTTTATATGAGATTGTCCCAAGAGGACGAACGGCAGGGAGAATCGCTCTCCATTGAGAACCAGCGGCACATCCTCCGCAAGTATGCCGAGGAGAACAACATCGAAGTGTACGGCGAATACATAGACGACGGCATTTCGGGAACAACGTTCCAACGCCCCGAAGTGCAGCGGCTTCTCGACGATGCCAAGACGGGAGTTATCAATGCCATCATCGTAAAAGACCTTTCCCGCTTCGGGAGGAACTATATCGAAGTGGGACAATACCTTGATTATGTGTTCCCGGCATTTGGCATCCGCTTTATTGCCATACAGGACGGAGTGGACACTTCCAACCGTGAAAGCAGCGCAATGGAAATGATGCCCATGAATTTTTGATTTGTGCATTGAGCCAGCCCCGTATTGTTTGGGCATGGCAGCGTTTGGGAGCGCACCAGCAGTACAGTTCGATGCGTCCGTATTTCCGTAAGGCATCCAGCATGGAATTGAGATAATTCACCGCCCTATCCGAATAGGTAATAAGTTTGCGGAAATCGAGAGAAAATTATTGTCCTTAAAAAATATGGCGGAAAAGGGTTGACAATTTCTTAAAATCGGGTATAATGATAGTAGAAAATAATTACGGGCTGGGTTGAAATTCCCGAGGCCCACCGCGGCGGGGGTATTCCTCGCCAAATTTTTTTACGATGGAAAAACTTTTAAGCATCTTCATAGACGAATCGGGAGATTTCGGGGAATACGACAAACACGCACCGTATTACTTGGTGACGATGCTCTTTCACGACCAAAGCGAAAGCATCAAAGAAGAACTTTCGCGGCTCGATGGGCACCTTTCCATGCGAGGGCTTCAAGACCATTGTCTGCACACTGCGCCGCTCATCCGCCGGGAACCGCCGTATCAGTATTGGAAAATCGACGAACGGAAGCACCTGCTCAACAGCTTCATGAACTTCGCCGCAAAAATCCCTTTTAACTACGCTGTCTTTGCGGTAGAAAAAGAGGAGCGCATGAACGAATTTCAGCTCATCGGCGCAATCTCGAAAAGGATCAAGGATTTCTTGGACGCCCATGTCGAATTTTTGGGTGGTTTCGATAAACTCGTTGTCTATTATGACAGCGGGCAAAAACAGCTCACGGGGATTTTGGCGTCTCTGCTACTCGACGCGAATGTAGATTTTCGCCGCAAGATAAAACCTGCAAACTATCGGCTGTTCCAAATCGCAGACCTACTCACGACGTTTGAACTTATCAATCTCAAGCGGGTACGCGGGGGAAACAGTGTTTCGGAGCGAGATTTCTTCGGTTCGATGCACGATTTTTATAAGAATTACTATAAGCGCCTTGCCAAACGAAAACTTTAACGCACTACCCCATAAATAGGTGTTCTATTGGGGTCACGATGAGTTCACCAGGAAGTCCCGTTCACTCTTTTGAGTGGACGGGGCTTTTTCCGTTTTCGGGAAAGCGGGCTTTTCTTGCGTGCGGGCTTGATTCTTGCGGACGTTTGTGGTATAATTTTCATATGGAAAAAAAGCGTTGCAATTTCTGTTACGGAACAAAGGTCTCCGAAAAGTCCCTGCGCTATCACGATACGCGGTGGTGCAAGCCCGAACATCGGGACGGCGAGCTCTTTGCCATGCTCGTTTTAGAGGGCATGCAGGCGGGCGTCAGCTGGGATCTCATCCTCGAGAAGGAGGACAACTTCCGCAAGGCGTTCGACGGTCTGGATCCCGAATGCGTGGCGGCCTACGGCGAGGAGAAGATCGAGGCCCTCATGCAGGACAAGGGCATCATCCGCAACCGCAGGAAGATCATGGCCGCGATCGGAAATGCGCGGGCCTTTCTTGCCGTGCAGAGGGAATTCGGCAGCTTCGACGCCTTCCTCTGGAGTTTTACGGACGGGAAGGTCGTTGACCATCGGTTAACGGACATCGCGGACATGCCCGCAAGGGACGCGCTCTCGGAGCGGGTCAGCGCCGCACTCAAGGCGCGCGGATTCCGCTTTGTCGGCCCGACGATCGTATATTCCTATCTGCAGGGCGTCGGGGTCATCAACGACCACGCGGCCGACTGCGAATACAGATAGAGGGGGAAACGTTTATGCTCGATTGTTCGGCGATCTTCAGGGGGAAGCGGCCCGACGAGGGCAAGCTCGTATCGTACGGATTTGTGCCCGCGGAGCACGGCTATACGCGGGATTTCCCCATTCTCGAGGGACAGTTTACCGCAAGGGTGGCCGTGACCGCGGACGGTGCGGCCGACTACCGGGTCTATGACGCGGAGACCGGGGAGGAATACTTCCTCGCCCGCGTTCCCGAAGCGACGGGTCCGTTCGTCGGGGAGGTGCATGCCGCCTGCGAGGCCGTCCTCACGGACGTTGCCGACAGTTGCTTTTATGCGGAGCACTACCAAAACGAACAGACGAGGCGCATTCTCTCGGCCATCGGGGAAATATACGGCGCCGCGCCCGAATTTCTGTGGAAGGCGTATCCCGATTTTGCCGTATTCCGCGTGCGGGGAAAGACGGCGTGGTTCGCGCTCGTCGGAAAGGTGGAAAAGCGCAAGTTCGGGCTGACCGAGGAGGGCATGGCCGAGTTTATCAACCTCAAGGCCGAGCCCGAGACCGTGAAAGAACTGCTCGCGTCGCACCGCGCCCACCCCGCATACCACATGAACAAGCGGTGCTGGTACTCGACGTTTCTCGACGACAGCCTGTCCGACGAAGAGCTTTTTTCCCGCATCGATGCGAGTTTTGCCGCGGTCGGTTCGTGAGAAGGGGAGCGAATCGGAAGGGGGCATGTCCGAGGTTTGACGTTCAAAATGCCATAAAATTGATCACACAAGGGAGAATTTCATGATCGAAGTCAAGGAACTTACCAAAATTTACAAGAGCAGACGGGGCGGGAAGTGCGTCGCCCTCGACCGGATCAGCTTCACCCTGCCCGATAAGGGCTTTGTCTTTGTGGTCGGCAAGAGCGGGAGCGGCAAGACGACGCTCTTGTCCCTTCTCGGCGGGCTCGACACCATCACCTCGGGCGAGATCATCGAAAACGGCCGCCGGTTCGGCGATCTCAGCCTCGGCGATCAGGTCTATTACCGCAATTCGACGATCGGCTTCATCTTTCAGGACTTCCACCTCATCGAGACGATGACCATCTTCGAGAACGTGATGCTCGCCTTGGAGTTTCAGGGTTCGGACGACGAAGGACGGGCCCTGCGGGCGCTCCGGGAGACGGGGCTCGAAGCCTTCCGCGACCGCTATCCCAAGGAACTCTCGGGCGGACAGAAACAGCGCGTGGCCATCGCGCGGGCGCTCGTCAAGGACCCTGCGATCCTCCTCGCCGACGAGCCCACGGGCAATCTCGACAGCAAGACGACGGTGCAGATCCTAAACCTTCTCAAACGGCTGTCCAAGGACAAGCTCGTCGTCATCGTGTCGCACAACCTCACCGACGCGCAGAACTACGCCGATGAGATCCTGGAACTCTCGGACGGGCACATCCTGCAGCACATGCGGCGCAACGCGGCCTTCGATCCCTGCCTTCGGGTGGAGGGCGATACGCTCGTCATTCCGAGCGGACAGGAGTTTACGGAGGAGAACGTCTATGCCGTAAACGGCTTCCTCGCAAGGTGGTATGTCCGTCGGGTACGGCAGGACAAGGACCGCTTCCGTCCATGTGAGAAGAGGAGATCGGGAGGGGACATGTCCAAGGTACAGCCTCTCGAACGCAAACATCTGCGCTTTTCGGACACGGTGAAAACGGCCGTAAAGTTTACGCGGCGGAGCCGGTTCCGCATTCTCGCCTACTCCGTGATCCTCGCGGCGCTCATGGTCGTCTTGGGGCTCTCCCAACTCATCATGAACTTCAACGGCGGCGAAGTCATCGCAAGTGAAATGGCAAAACGCGGCCTTTCGTGCGATTCCTTTATTAAGGACACGAACAGCCGGTATGAGAGCGTGGACACGACGCGCCTTGTGGACGTCGAAGAGGGCGACCTCGCAAAATTTACGGGGGGGGGTTACCAAGGGAAGATCTATCCGCTTGTCTACTACCCGCTCTTCAATATCGGGAACGACTACACCGTTCTCCAGCAGAGGTTTTCCCTCCGCGCCGATCCCTATTCCATCCCCGGGACGGTCGGCGTGCTCGTCACAGAGGAGAGCTATGTAGAAAAGATTTTCGGCGGGCTCGAGTATGAGGCACTCGCCGAGGAGCCGAAAGATTACGGCATCTATATTACGGACTATTTTGCCGACGCCTATCGGATCGGCCATCCCGAAAGAAAGCTCACATATCGCGACATGCTTGGGGAGTTTATCATGATCACCGATTACAGGCATGCCTATATCAACGGAATTATCAAGACGGGCTACAAGGAGCGCTACCGCGAGACGATCGAGAGGCTTTCCGACCCTACCATGTCCAAGGATGCGCTGAAAGAACTCGCAAAGAGCGATGAATGTCTCGCCTTTTTCAACGAACTCTGTCAATATTGGAATGTCGCCTATTCCTTTGAGCCCGATTTCGTCGAACGCGTAGCGGCGTCCGATTCGCGGAACATCGTTCCCGCGGGGCTCACGATGTTCGAGGCGGGCGGAAAGACGTTTTCCTTTACAGACAAATATTTCTGCACCGCCGATTTCCGGAAGCCGTCCGTTTCCCTCGCCGACAACGAGGCGGTCTTCGGCTATGACACCTACAACAATGTGTTCGGTACCAATTACACGCCGCGGAACCTCGGCGATTTCGTCCCGCACGAGGTCAAACTCACCTACTATTACAGGTGTGACCGCGATCTTTCCGCAAAAAAGTACGAGACGACGCTCACGATCGTAGGCCTTACGAGTCAGCCCGTTGTCTGTAACGTTGCCGACAACGTGTTCAAGGAGTTGCAGCGCGCAGTCTGGTCTCCCTACGGCTATTATTTCGACGGCGGGCAGGAAGAGCTTCTCTTCAACATCGCCGAGGCGAACGGCTTTATCCCCAATTCGTCCATCGCGGGCTCCATCACTACCATGACCAAGGCGGTGGGGGTATTCGGCAGATTTTTCAACCTCATCTTCCTCGTTCTCTGCGCTGCCCTTCTTCTCCTCATGGTGCTGTTCGAGGTCAAGGGCATCAAGGACAAGATGAAGGATATCGGCATTCTGAAGGCGCTCGGGGCGCGGGAACGCGACCTTGTGTTCCTCTTCGGATTTCAGGTCGTCGCGGCGGGACTTCTGATGACGGTTTTCTACATCCTCGGGTCGTTCGTGTTCATCGGCCTTGCGAACAAGGTGCTCGTGCTGTCGCTCAATGAGCTCGTCAAGAACACCATGGTCATGGACCTTTCCTTCCTCGCCGTCAAGTGGAGCTATCTTCTCCGGAATTGTCTCCTCGCGATCGGCATCCTCGCGGTGTCCTTCCTCGTGCCCATGCTGCGTCTGCGCACGATCAAGCCCACCAACGTCATCAAGGCCAAGGAATAGCCCGCTTCTTTCGGCAATTTTGCGGCCGCGGACGGAAATTTTCTGTTTTTTCTTGAAATTCCGCGCCGCATCTGCTATAATAAAACCGTTATCCCACAAAAAAATTTAAGGAGATACCCCATGAAGACCCTTTCCGAATGGAGCAGCCGATTCTTCGACCTGCTCGACATGAAGGACTACCGCAAGCCCGAGACGGCCGAGAGCGACAAGCCCTGCTTCCGCAACGCGATGAAACAGTTCCTGTCGAGCGGAAAAAAGGAGGACGCCTTCTCCGTCTATTTCTGTTTCAGCGAGATCTTTCAGCTGTTCGGCCGCGGCTATGACAATACCAAGAATCTGCTCGAAATGCTCTCCGACCACGAGTATCATTCGGGCGAACTTTTGTCCAAGCATCGCGACCACTATTCGCATTCGGTCTATGTCTTTGCGCTCGGGCTCGCGATGTATGCGGGCGATCCCGCCTTCCGCAGAAATTATCTCGCCTTCTACGGGCTCGAGGAGAGCGGCAGCGCCGCGTTCAATTTCTTAAAGTTCTGGGGCATGGTCGCGCTGTTCCACGACATCGGCTATCCCTTCCAGCTCGCGCATGAGCAGATCAAGACCTATGCCGAGGAAGTCTGGGTCGGAAAGACCAAGGACAAAGAGGAAAGAAAGAGAAGGTTCGCGCAAACGCCCTATGTCTCCTACGGCAACCTCGACGCCTTTCTTGCCCTCGACGAGCCCACGCGCGCCCGTCTTGCGGAGATCTTTCCCGACGCCGCGCCGTTTTCGTCGCAGCATGACCTGCTCGCCTACGGTCTCAAGGTGCGGGAGGGGTACGACCCGGAGGCCGTCTGCGCATGCCTGACCGAACGCGTCATCCATCAGCCCATGTTCATGGACCACGGCTATTTCAGCGCCGTGATTTTGGCGCGCCGTCTGTTTGCGGAGCCCGGCTTCGAGTTCGACATGCAGACGCTCGACGTCCTCACCGCGATCCTTCTGCACAATAACTTCAATAAGTACGATGTGCCCGGCAAGCACCCCATCCGCTTTGACGAGCATCCGCTCGCCTATCTCATCATCCTGTGCGACGAGCTCCAGTGCTGGGACCGTCTTGCCTACGGGAAGATCAGCAAGCGCGACCCGATCGCATGGGACTTTTCCATCGACGTTGCGGAAAACGAGCTGTTCGTCCAATATACCTACGATTCCTACGTCGTGCGCACCTGTGACGACGACATGGAGCCGGAGGTGTGCCTCAACAAGAACTATCTCGAGATGAAGAAGGGGATCTTCCTCGACAAGATCAACAGCTACGTCGTGACGCCGCTCCGGATCACCGTACAGATGCAGGAGAAGAAGAAACAGAAGCGGACGAACCTGTTTGCGTCGGACGACAACTTCATCAGCCTGTGCGACCTTGCCAAGGCCATCCATGCAAGCTACAACGAGCACTGCCGTTCGCTCAGCGGCAGCTTTATCAGCGAGGACTTCGGGAACCTCGACCTCGAGTTCAAACTCTCCAACATCGAACAGGCCAAGTCCTACGGGTACAAGCTCGAGCTCATCAACTGCTTCTTCAGCAGAAAGGATCTCGACTATCCCGTGGTAGAGGACTTCAACCGCGTGGAGGCGGAGTATACAAACAACCTCGGCTTCCTGTGCCGCGAGGAGCACGTCCGTTGGGTCAAGGAAAAGCTCGCCATGGGTTGGAACTACGGAACGGACTACACGACCCGCGAGGAGCGGAACCGCAAAAAGATCCACAAGGACATCGTGCCCTACGAACTGCTCTCCGAGAACGAACGGTCCAAGGACGAGCTCATGGTGACCAACATCCTCGACCTCTTGAAGAAGTTCGACAGCAACATCAAGATCTACAACTTCCGCACGGGCCGCAAGCCCAATCTCGAGATCGCGGGCACGGGGCACCGCTTCTTCAACGACGACCCCGAGAGCCTGAAAGTACGCGTCAAGAAGATATTGGAAGAATACAGTAAGACGCACCATGTCATCGTGCGCACCTGTTTTGCCTACGGCGCCGACCAGCTCATCGCAGAGTGCGCCGCCGAGCTCGGGCTCACGCTCAAGGCCGCACTTCCCATGCCCGTCGAGGCATATATCGAGAATGTGCGGCAGGACGCGATCGCGCACGGCCATCCCTTTACGGAAAAAGAAGAACTCAGGATGCGGCACCTTCTGGCACAGACGGTCGTGTGCAGGGTCGTGGAGGATCCGAAGTTTACCTATGCGGAGGCCAATCAGTACATCGTGAGCAAGAGCGACAAGCTGATCGCCCTCTGGGACGGAAAAGAGACGCCTTTGGAGGATTACGGCGGCATGCCGATCAATCGCGGCGGCACCTATGACTGCATCAAGATGGCAGAGGCCCGCAACAAAGAGGTGATCGTCGTCGAGTGCTACCGTTGACGTAGCCCCGCGGGATGTTTCGAACGGCGGCGGAGCGTTGATAAATAAACGGGGGATCCGGGATCGGGTCCCCGAAAACAGACAGGAGAAAGCATATGAAGAAATTCGGGATCATCGGATTGGCGCTTCTGTTCGGGCTGTCCGCGCTCACGGGCTGCGGGGCTCCGAACGGGGACGATTCCACCCTTTCGGGAACGGATCCCAATACCATGTCCGAGGAAGAGGCCTTCGATCCGTCGTCCGAGCAGAATCGTGGGGAGTACGATTCCCCCTTGGAGAAAGAGAGCGAACTTCCCGCTCTCCCTTCGGAGAACGCGCCCGGGGAGAATGCGGCACCCGTCTCGCTTGCCCTTCTCGATACGGTGGACGTCCCGGCGGCCTTCGGGACCGACGGGGCGGAGGGGTGGTCGTTTTTGCTCGATGCGGTCGGCGATCTGAACGCACGGTACGGCATTTCGCTCTTCTCGGAGCTCACCGGCAGGGAGAAATTCGACCTCGAATTCGGCACGGGCGTCGGTCTTGCGGACAGCTTCGGCGTCCGTTCCGAGGAGAACGCGCTCGGGTTCGGCCTCTTCGGCGGCGGGGAAGCAAGCCTTACGTTGAGCTATCGCGGGCCGCACGGCGACTCGGAGCCCCTTTCCCGGCGGCTTGACGTGGGATTCCGTCACGACGGCGATCTCGTTTGGTACACGAGCGGGGGCGAGGAGCAGGCGGTATCCCTCGGCCGATGGCAAGAACTCGGTTCGGCGGTGACGGCGGAGTCGTTCGCGCGGATGGAGCGCGCCTTTGCGGTCATTCCCGAAGAGCTCTCCAAGGGCGTCTCGCTGCGGCTTGCCGTCGAAAAACTCATCGACCTCGGCTTCTCCGTGCAGATCGACGACACGGACGGGCTCGCGGTGTCCCTCGGGGCGAACGCGGGCTTTTACACCGACCTCTGGAACGATCTGTCCGAAGAGCTGCTTCCCGCATGGCTGCTCGCCATTCTGCCGCGCGTCGATTTCCGCTACGATCGGACGTACTTTGACATCCGGCTCGCCTTTGACGCGGACGGGCATTTTACGGAATATACCATGTCGAGCGACGTCGCCCTCACGGCGGCCCTCGAGGTGCGCGGGCTGTTCCTCGGCGAGAGTAGTCTTGCCCTCGGCGGCGGGCTCTCCTTTACGGCGCATCGGGGCGAAGATCTTGGCTCGATGTAAGGGCTTGACGGGATAAGCTCCCGCCGCGTCGGAAATATTCGAAAAAATCCATACCCATATTGGGAAAAAGGACTCCGTCCCGCGGGACGGAGTCCTTTTATGGGGGGTGCCAAGTGAGCCTCTTGCTGTCCCTTTTAGGGAAAGTGGCGCGCAGCGCCGAAAGGGTTTTAACCCCACTCCAAGCGCAGCAGGATTTTTTCAAAATTTTCCCAAGGGCTTGCGCAGAGGACGCAAATGTGGTATAATAGTGCCATGGAACTCTTCAGCGCCGCAATGTATCGGGGAAAGCGGGTGTGCGCGGCCCTCTCGGGCGGCGTGGATTCGGTCTGCCTTCTGCACGCTTTCAAAGCGCAGGCCGCGGACATGGGTATCACGCTTTCTGCCATTCACATCGAACACGGCATCCGCGGCGAGGAATCTCTTCGCGATATGCGCTTCTGCGAGGCGCTGTGTGCGGCGTGGGACATTCCGCTCAAAGTGGTGCGCGAAAACGTCCCCGAACTTGCCAAAAGAGAGGGGGGGAACCTCGAACAGACCGCCCGCAATGTGCGGTATGCGGCGTTCCGCGCGCTTCTCGAACGCGGGGAAGCCGATCTCGTCGCCACCGCCCACCATGCCGACGACGCGGCGGAGACCGTCCTCTTCCGCCTCGCACGGGGAACGGGCCTTGGGGGCATGCGGGCGATTACCGAGTACGGCGGCATCGTCCGTCCGCTGCTCAAGAGGACCCGCGCCGAGATCGAGGCGTACGCCCTCGAAAAAAACCTGCCCCATGTCGAAGATTCGACCAACGGGGACGAAACTTACGCGAGAAATTACATCCGTCGGACGGTGCTTCCCGCCTTCGAGGGCATCCACGCGGGGGCTAAGGAACATCTTGCGGAATTTGCAGCCCTCGCCGCAGAGGAGGATGCCTTTCTCGAATCGCTCGCCGAGCGGGAGATCGTGCGGGCGGGGGACGAACTTCGCATCCCTTCCGGCCTTCCCGACGTGATCTTCCGCCGCGCATGCCTGATTTGCCTGCACGAGCGGGGCGATGCGGACTGCACGCGCGCGAACGTGGAGGAGATCGCAAAGCTTCGCACCGCGCGGAGCGGGAAACGGGTGCGCTTTCGGGACGGGGCCGTCTTTCGCGAGGGGAACGCCCTCGTCTTTTCCCGGGAGGAGGCGCCCTGCCTTCTCGAATTTCCCTTCTCGCCCGAGGGAGGGGACTATACCCTTCCGGCACCCTTCTTGGTGAGGGAGGCGGGGGACAAGGAACAGATCTTTCCGGACCGCACGGGACGGCTCTTTGCCGATCCCGACGCCTTTCCCGCGGGCTGTGTGGTGCGCACGAGACGGGAGGGAGACATGATCACCCCATACCATGCCCCGAGAAAGACGCTCAAAAAGTTCCTGACCGACCGAAAGATCGCCTCCCGCCTTCGGGGGAAGCTCCCCGTCATCGCCAAGGGGAGCGAGGTTTATGCCGTCGTCGGCGTGGAGATCTCCGACTTCGTAAAGGTGACGGAACGGACGGCGCGGCGCATCGTCATCGTCCCGCGGGACGATCGGTTCGGGCGCCTTTGACACAACCGGAATACGGGCCGAGCGGCCTCAAATAAAACACAAAGGAGAATCTTATGCACAAGGATTGCGAACGCATCATGCTGACCGAGGAGCAGCTCCGCTCCCGGGTCAGGGAAGTCGCCGAAGAGGTGGACAAGGCCTACGCGGGCAAACGTCCCCTCGTCGTGGGCATTTTGAAGGGCAGCATCATCTTTTATGCCGACTTCATCCGCCATCTTTCCTGTCCCGTCGAGCTTGACTTTATGGCGGTGTCCTCCTACGGGTCGGGGGCCGTCTCTTCGGGCAAGCTGAACATCAAAAAGGACCTCGACAAGAGTGCCGAGGGCCGCGACATCATCATCGTCGAGGACATCATCGACAGCGGCTTCACGCTTGCCAACCTCAAGGCGCTGTTTCTCGAACGCGGTGCGGCGTCCGTCGTCATCGTCACCCTTCTCAACAAAAAGGACCGCCGCGAGTACGACATCGCGCCCGATTGGAACTGCTTCGACATCGAGAACGAGTTCGTCATCGGCTACGGCCTCGACTATGACGAACGCTACCGCAACCTTCCCTATATCGGGATCTTAAAGCGCGAAGTGTACGAAAAATAACCGCGAAAAATATGAGATCCCATGAAAAAACAGATATGGGGTCGGAAAAACAGCCGAAAAAATGGATCATAACAAGCGCGGGCGGCCCGAAAGGGCCGCCCGCGCTTCTCATAGCGGTTGCTCTTATTTGTTGTTGAACACGGCCTCTTTGAGGTCGATGCGGAAGGTGCCGAGGGTGCTCTGCATGAATCCTTCCGCCGAGAGGAGCACGTTGCGGTAGGTGTTGGCGGAGGGATCGGTGCATGCGGCATAGGTGAGGAGCTGTGCGCGGCCCGATCGGTCCCCCGTGTAGGCGAGGGTAAACTGCGCGGCCGTCAGGGTGTGCTCGGAAGCATCCGCGCCGCCGACGGAGAAGGTCGCCTTATGTTCTTCGAGGAGCTGCGGCCTGCCCGCGGAGACCGTCTTGAGTTCGGACGTGACGGGATTGACCGAGCGGAAGGAGAGCGCGGCGGAGAGCGACGTCGCACGGAGCGCAAAGAGGATCTCGGCGTCGTCGAGATAGGTCCCCGCCCCGCCGATGCGGACGCGCGTTTCCCGATCCTCGGCCGCCGAGGGCGAACGGAAGTCGTACGAGAGCAGGACTTCGTTCAGCGCGGCGTTGTAGTCGGCCGTGTAGGTGTAGGAATAGAGGCTCGACATGCTCGCGTCGAGGGCGCGGAAGTCGGGCGCATGATAGGTGACCGTCCGCACGTTTTTGATGGGACGGAGGCGGTCCGAGGTGCGCAGGAACCACACTTCGGAGAGAACGGAATCGTTGAACGTATCGCCCTTTTTCCCGTCCACGGTATACGCTCCCGTGAGCGAGAGTTCGGTGCGAAGGCAGTAGCCGAGGGGCGTTCCGGGCTCCGATTGGATCATCTCCTCCTTGAGGCTCGTCTTGTAGGTGCCCGTAAATTCCGCAGTGAAGGCGCTACTTTCGTCGGGCGTAAAGGTGACGTCATAGACGAGTTCCTCGCGGGTGCCCGTGAGATTGGCATCGTTCGCGGTGTTGGCGTACCAGTTGGAGGTAAAGCTCAACTCGGGCGTCATGGTACAGCCGGCGAGGAGCATGCAGGGCGCAAGGAGCAGCGCGCCCAAGAGAAATTTGCGTTTCATAGTGGTCTCCCGATTGGATTCCCTTTCATTATAGCACAATCTTCGGCATTTGTAAAAAATAAATGGTGAAATCCGGGAAAATTTTTTGGAACTTTGCGGCCCGATATGATATAATAGAAAGAAAAAAGGACGGAGCATTCAGCAATGACAACGATTACGGGTGCCGCAACGCTCGACGATGCCCTCGCCGCCCTCGCTGCGGAGGCAGACGAATGGGAACGGCAAGGGGAAGAGACCATCGTATTTTGCGAGGACAGGCTGACCCTTCTCGCCGAACGGGCGATCCTCTCGGTGCGGGGAGGCACCATGCGGACGGAAGTCACCACGTTCCGTCGCTTTCTCGGCCGCACGGGGGCGCGGAGCACGCTCTCCAAGCAGGGGTCGGTCCTCGAGATCTCGGCCCTTCTCGCACGCCATGCGGACAAGCTGTCCTGCTTCCGCCGCAATGCCGCACAGGCGGTCTATGAGACCATCGCCCAGCTCTCGGCATCCTGCGTCGGCGAGGACATGCTGCGGGCTGCCGCCGACGAGGCGGGCGGACTGCTCGGGCGCAAACTGCGCGACCTCGCCTTTCTGCTCGGGGAGTACCGCGGCTTCCTCAAAGAACGCGGCCTTCTCGACGAAAACGGCTACCTTGCCCTTCTTCCCGCGGCGATGGAGAAGTGCCTTCCCGGAAAGCATGTCATCTTCTTTGCCTTTCCCTCCTTTACCCGTCAGGCGAAGGAGGGGGTGCGCGCGGCCTTCCGGTATGCAAAGAGCGTCTCGGGCATCTTCCTTGCGGGGAGAGAGGAATTTTACACCAACGAGGGAGCCGCCGCATTCCGCGCCGTGGCAGAAAGTTCCGGCCCCGTGATCCGCCGCATGGCACGCTCTTCGCTTGCGGGCGAAGCGCTCGCCCTGTCCCGCACGCTCTTTGCTTCCGAATGGGAGGGAGAGCGCGTACAGGCAGACCATGTCCGCATCCTGACCCCTCGGGACGAGGCCGAAGAGATGGATACGGTCGCGGCGCTCATCAAAAAATACACCGCCCGGGGTAAGCGGTACAAGGACCTCGCCGTGCTTGCGGGCGGGGACATGCTTCTCTTTGCGAAGAAGGCATTTTCGGCCTATGGGATCCCGTATTACGCCGACGCCAAGCGGCCCTTCTCCGAGCATCCCTTCTGCGCCTTCCTCCTCTCGGTCATCCGGGCGGCGGGGACGGGCGTGCTTCCCGAGGACGCCGACGAGATCGCCTCCTCCGTCTACTTCGGCGAGGGGAGCGAATACCGCAACTACCTCATGCGGTACGGGGCATACCGGGGGGGATTCCGGCGGGAGATCCCCGAGAACGAGGACATCGCGCGCACCTACGGCGACCTCGCATGCCTGCGTGCCTGCCGTGAGAAATTGCGCGCCGCCGTCGACCTCTTCCCCGAAAAGGGCACGGGCGCGCGGTATGCCGAGGGCATCCGCAAGCTCTGGGAACTCGTCCGCGGCGAAGAAGTTACGCAGTCGCTTGCCCGCACCCTTCCCGCGGAGGACGCCGCCTTTCTCGACGTCTCCCCGCTCTGGGACATCCTCGGCGAGACCGAGGCGGTCGCGGGGAGCGAGACCTTCCGTGCGAGCGAATTTGCGGGCCTTCTCAAGAACGGCTTCGAGGCGCTCACCGTGTCCGTCCTGCCCCAATATGCCGACGCCGTCTTCGTGGGCGACGTCACGGACAGCAAGATCGTGCGCGCGGACGTCCTGTTCTGTGTGGGCCTCACCGACGAGGTCCCGCGCACTTCGGAGGACACGGCCGTTATCACGGACGGAGAGATCAGACGTCTCGGGACGCTCGAGGTGGAGATCGACCCCGCCATCGCCGTCGTCAATGCCCGCGCCCGCGAAGCGCTCGCCCTCAACCTC
>CANQUL010000033.1 GCA_947627015.1 uncultured Clostridia bacterium
CGGGCGACAGGAATCGAACTTGCGACCTCCAGAGCCACAATCTGGCGCTCTAACCAACTGAGCTACACCCGCCATATTGGCGCGCCTGAAGAGATTCGAACTCCTGACCCACGGCTTAGAAGGCCGTTGCTCTATCCAACTGAGCTACAGGCGCATGCCTTGCTTGACTTTGCATCGAAGTTTCGCATATCTCCAAGTTTCGAAAGATGGAGCGGGTGATGGGAATTGAACCCACGCGACCAGCTTGGAAGGCTGGGGTTCTACCACTGAACTACACCCGCGTACTCAACGCTTGTACATTCTATCAAAGATTCCGAAATATGTCAAACGTTTTTGGCCCCTTTTGCGATTTTTTTCTGATTTTTTTCTCGGAGAAAGAGGGGACCCCGCGAAGGAGGACCCTTCGGGACAGAGCTGCCCCGATCCCGTGATGAGCTCACTCCGATTCGAGGAGAACACTCGGAGCCAGCGTGGGATTTTCCCGCGCCTCGCTGAGCACGACGACCTTCTTGGGCAGACTGTAATCCTTGGGCAGGCTCTTGGGCGTATATCCCGTAAATTCCTTGAAGATACGGTTGAAATTTCGGATGGTCGAAAAGCCGCACAGCGTCGCGACCTCGGTCATGGATAGCCCGTTTTTTGTCTTGATCATCTCCACGGCCTTTTCCGTCTTGACATAATTGAGGTAGTGCGAAAAGGTCATCCCCGTGCTTTTATGGAAAAACCTCGAGAAGTAGGCGGCGTTCATCCCCATAAAATCGGCGGCGCGGTCGAGAGTGTAAAACTCATGGTCGGCGTCGATGTCCTCAAAGAGATCGCGGATACGCTCGGCATTGTTTTTCTCTTCCACACGGACCGTCAGGGGCTCCGCGCGGAAGATCTCGAGCAGCTTCAGCCCGACGAGATCGGCCGTCTCAAACTCGCAGTAGGGCAGATTTTCCTTTAAGATCTTTTTCAGCTTCGCAGCGAACTCGATCACGCCGTAGTCACGGGAGAGAAGGGGACACGCGAGCATCTTGTTCCCCGCAAACCGATGCAGGATCTCATAGTCAAAGACGATGATCCCGTCCACGGTATCCGTATCCACCGCGTTCATCATGTGCACCTGCTTGCTGTCGATGAAAAAGACCTGCCCGCGGGAGACCGTATACGCCTTGTCGTCGCACACGATCTCGAGCGCACCGTTCTCCACAAAGACGAGCTCGCAGTCGTAGTGCCAGTGCGGCACGTTATGGGCGTTCCGGTAGCGCCGGACTTGCACGTGCGCTGCGTTCTCGTAACTCCATTCCTCTCTTCTTGCCCGCATTGCATTCCTCCTGTCTTGATTATATCATGTCCCGCGCGCGAAGTCAACAGAAGAAAAAAATTTTTTGAAATTTTGGTAAAAAAATGTCCATCATCGGTAAACGTATTTCTTGAAAGTCCGCGGAGCCAATGATAAAATATGGCTTGAATTGTGAATGCCGAAAGGCTTTTCGGGGCGCGCCCCGTTTGCTTTCTTATGGGGAAAGAAAGCAAACGGCAAAAACAGCGCAAAAGGCTATCCGGCGGAAGCATTCAAAAAAATATCTCGGAGGAGAACATATGCGAAAACTCACCAAACTGTGGGCGGGCCTTTCCGCCACCTTTGCGGTGTTGCTCTCGGTCACGCTGATTGGGTCCAATATCGCGAACCAGTATTCCGATGTCCTCAACGATGCGCTCGGCCTTCAGACGACGATCACCGTCCCCGATCCCAACGCAGCGAGTGTCGACACGGAATACTACAAGACCTCGTTCGGCGACGGACAGTTCAACGAAGCTAACCTCAAACTTCTTGCCGAGTTCACCAAGAAGCAGACCCAGGACGAGATGCGTGAAGGCGCCGCACTCCTTTATAACCGCACTCCTTTATAATAAGGAGAGCGCACTTCCTCTCTCCGGTAAAAAGGTCACCCTCTTCGGGCGGGCGGTCAAGAACACCGTCCGTGCGGGCGGCGGCGCCGGCTCCACGGCCAACGAGACCAACTCCATCACCCTGCACGACGCACTTGCGGCCGAGGGCTTCTCGATCAACGAAGAGGCTTATGAGCTGCTTCCCTACGTCGCAAGCAGCGGCGGTAGCGGTCGCGCTGGCGGCGGCGGAAACAGCACGGCTTATTCCGTCACAAATGCCGGCAAGGGCGAACAGAACAAGGCCTTCTATGACAGCCTCATCACGGATCACGCGGGCGAATATACCGATGCCGCCATCGTCATGATCGGCCGGGTCGGAAGCGAAGGCAACGATATCCCCATGGCCGTTCAGAACGATGACAACAGCGGCGAGATCAGCGGTCTTGCGCTCTTCAAGAACGAGAAGGATATGCTGCAGTCCATCAAGGACAGCAACAAGTTCGGCAAGATCATCGTGCTTCTCAACTCCGCATCCCCGATGGAGACTTATGAGATCGAGCCCCTCTGCGACGCCATCCTCTTTGTCGGTACCCCCGGCAGATACGGCCTCACGGGCGCAGCGGAAATTTTGAGCGGCAAGGTCAACCCCTCCGGCCATCTGGTCGACACCTATGCCAAGAACTCGCTCTCCTCTCCCGCCGTCGTGAACTCGGGCTCGAACACCCCGTATTTTGCGAACGCCGATGCGATCAACGAGACGATCGGCAAGGGCGAGAACGCAGACATGCTCTCCTTCCAGGCGGAGAACATTTACATCGGCTATCGTTACTACGAGACCCGTTATGCGGATTCCGTCATGGCCCAGGGCAATGCTTCGAACTCCAAGGGCGCTTCCTTCGGCGAAACGAGTTGGAAGTATGAGAACGAAGTTTCCTATCCCTTCGGTTACGGTCTCTCCTACTCGTCGTTCAAGCAGACGCTTGACTCCGTGGACGTCGGCGACGACACCATCACCGTCAAAGTGACCGTCGAGAACACGGGAAGCAAAGCCGGTAAGTCCGTCGTTCAGGTCTATGCTCAGACCCCTTACGGCGAATACGAAAAGACCAACAAAGTAGAAAAGTCTGCCATTCAGCTCGTCGGCTTCGGTAAGACGGAAGAGCTTGCAGCCGGCGCAAAGACCGCCAAGCCCGTTGAGATCACGATCGATAAGTATCTCCTTGCTTCCTACGATGCAAACGGCGCCAAGGGGTACATCCTCAGCGGCGGCGACTACTACATCGCCATCGGCAACAACGCGCACGACGCGCTCAACAATGTCCTTGCGCTCCGGGGCTACACGACGGCCAACGGCATGACGGGCTTCGCGGGCGACAATGCGGCGGGCGACGCAAACCTCGCCTACACCTTCCCTCAGCAGCTCGATACCAACAAGTACAGATTCGCAACCTCCGCAGAGGGCGGCCGCGGCGGCCGCGTCACCAACCAGTTCGAGGACTGCGACCTCAACTATTGGATCCCCAACGGCGGCACCTATCTTACGAGAAGCGATTGGAACACCTTCCCCACGGCTGCAACGGCTCCCACTGCGACCGCGGACATGATGAAGGCACTCGGCGGGGTCTGGTATGAGAAGCCCGCGGATGCTCCCACCTATGAGGAAGTCAAGGCAAGATTCAACAAGAATTCCGGCCTCAGCATCGCTTCGATGAAGGACGTTCCCATCTCCAACCGGGAAGCATGGGAAAAGTTCATCTACCAGATCGATATCTCCGAGCTTGCCGCTGCCACGGCGGAGAGCTTCACTTGCCCCGAAGTAGGGTCTGCCAACACCGTAGTCCTCTCGCCTTCCTTCGGCGTAGGCGACGGCTGTAACGGCGGAAGCGGCGGCAATGTAAACCAAGGCGAAACCGCGTACACGGCAACCCAGTACTGCTCCAAGAACATCCTCACCGGGACCTTCAACGAAGAACTCTATGCGGGCCGCGGCAGAGCGATGGGCGAAGAGGCTCTTTGGGTCAAGAAGATGATCAACTACAACGTCGGCGTCGACCTCCACAGAACGCCCTTCGGCGGACGTACCGTTGAGTACATGAGCGAATGCCCGACCATCTCCTATCTTGCAGCCATCCCCGAAGTCGAAGCCATGCAGAAACTCGGAACCTTCGCAGGTCCCAAGCACTTCGTCGGCAATGACCAGGAGACCCGGAGAGAAGGCGTCGCGGTATTCTTCACCGAGCAGGCCTTCCGTGAGGGCAACCTCCGCGCAGGCGAAGGCGCCGTGAGAGTGGCGAACGCAGGCGGCATCATGCAGTCCTTCGAACGTCTCGGCTGCACCTTTGCTTCCGCAAAGACGGCCATGAACACCGCAGTTCTCCGCAATGAGTGGGGTTGGCAGGGAAGCATCGATACCGACGCTTGCCCGGGCACTTCCTTCAAAGGTGAATCTGCCGATACGACGGGTGCCGGCTACAAGAGCCACTCCCTCGAGATGCTCGAATCGGGCACCACGCAGTTCTGCCTTGACGGCAAAGCAACGCATGCAGCACAGGCTCTCATTTGGGCGGAGAAGAACAACGACGGCCACATGGTCGAACTCGTTGTCGATGCCGCGATCCGTTGGGAGTACCTCATCGCCCGCACCCGCGTTATCAACGGTTTGGCGCCCGGCGACAAGATTGTCTCGGTCACTCCTTGGTGGCAGAACGCGCTCCTTGCGGTCAACATCAGCCTCGGCGTCCTTACGGCAGCTGCCTTTGTGCTCCTCGTCGTGGACAAGGTGAGAAAGTAAATTAAGGAGGAAACGATTATGATGGAAAAATTACGCAAAAAGCGTCTCGGTTACTGGCTTGCACTCGGCGCGGCGCTCATCGCCGTGATCGGCATGATCATCTTTGCGGTCTATCAAGGCAAAGGCGGCGAGGGGACAAGTATGATCTATGTCTTTGCCCTCATCGGGATCGTGCTTCAGATCGCTCTCTTCTTCTATGACGGGAAGCTCGGCGACTTCCTTGCGATCGGCGCAGCCGTCCTGTATGTGCTTGCGCTCGGGTACAGCCTCGAAGGCGGCGTCGGCAACATCACGGATGCGGTCAGCAATATCGTTCTCTTCGGCATTGCCGAGCTTGCTCCCATGAACTACATGATCGCGATCGTGTTCGGTATCAGCGTTCTGCTCTCTATCGTGAGCTGCTTCACAAAGAGAGAGAAAGAGACCGCATAACACACTCAGGAGTTCATTCCTTCTTCCCCCTAAAGGTACCCGCCGGCAAAATGTCGGTGGGTACTTTTGGAGATGGAGAAAAAAGATAGTAAAATGTCCAAAAAAGGTAAACGCAGGGCTTGAACTTTGCTTGCAATTCCTGTAAAATTAAATTATACTAATACCTGTAAGGAGTGTAAAATTATGAAGAAGATCGCATTGGTTCAAGATTGGAAGTGGCGCCGCCTCGGCGAAGGCGAATGGCAGAGCACCGACCTCCCGCATGACGCCATGATCGGCGAACCCCGCTCTCTCGAGAGCGCAAGCGGCGGCAACGCCGGTTGGTACGTTTGCCACGACTACGAGTACGAAAAGACGTTCGTCGCTCCCTCCGAATACGCGGACAAGGACGTCATCGTGGAATTCGAAGGTGTCTACCGCAACGCCGAAGTCTATCTGAACGGCGAAAAGCTCGCCTTCCGGCCGTACGGCTATACCAACTTTTATGTGGACCTGAGCGAAAAGCTGAAGCTCGGCGAAGAGAACGTGCTCCGCGTCATCGCGCGGAATGCCGACCAGCCCAACAGTCGCTGGTATTCGGGCGCAGGCATCTACCGTCCCGTAAACCTCTTTGTCGGGGACAAAAAACACATCGAGATCAACGGCCTCAAAGTGCGTACGCTGTCCATTGAGCCTGCTGCGGTGGAGATCGCAGTCGAGACGAAAGGGGCAGGCCATGTCCGCGTTGAGGTCTTAAAGGACGGCGCCGTTGTCGCCGCTGCGGAGGGGGATACGGAGGGGAAGACGACCTTCTCCGTCGAAGTCCCGTCCGCCGAGCTCTGGTCGCCCGAGACGCCCGTCCTCTATACCGCAAAGGCGTATTTCGAAGGGGATGAGGAGGCCGTGAACTTCGGTATCCGTACGCTCTCCGTTTCGGCCAAGGAAGGCTTCTGCATCAACGGGAAGCGCGTGATCCTGCGCGGCGCGTGCATCCATCATGAGCACGGGATCCTCGGCTCCCGCTGCTTCCCCGAGGCCGAAGAGCGCAAGGTGCGCCTGCTCCGTGAAAACGGTTACAACGCCATCCGTTCGGCGCACAATCCCTGCTCCAAGGCGCTCCTCGACGCCTGCGACCGCCTCGGCGTGCTCGTCATGGACGAATACTGCGACATGTGGTATGTCCATAAGTGCCAATACGACTATGCGACCTATCTCAACGATTGGTGGAAGCAGGACCTCAAGGACCTCGTCGACAAGGACTACAACCATCCCTCCGTCGTGATGTACTCGACGGGCAACGAGGTGGGTGAAACGAGCGAGAAGCGCGGCATTCAGCTTGCCAAGGACTTCACGGACTATCTCCACAGCCTCGATCCCGCCCGCTACGTCACTTGCGGCATCAACATCTGGTTCAACGCCATGTACCACATGGGCTTCGGCCAGTATTCCGACGAGAAGGCCAAGAAGCAGGCAGAGGCCAAGGACAGTAAGAAGAAACCCGCCGTCGGAAGCGAATTCTTCAACAACCTCGCGGGCATGGTAGGGGCCGACTTCATGAAGACGATGGCTTGCCTCCCGCTCTGCGACAAGGTCACCAAGGACTCCTTTGCCAACATGGACATCGCCGGCTACAACTACGGCGTCAAGCGCTATGTCGGCGACATGAAAAAGTATCCCGACCGCATCATCGTCGGAAGCGAGACGTTCTGCGCGGACGCCTATCTCTTTTGGGAACTCGCAAAGAAATCCCCCGCGCTCATCGGCGATTTCGTCTGGGCGGGAATGGACTATCTCGGCGAAGTCGGCATCGGCAGCTGGGAATATAAGGAATACGCACCGTCCTTCTCGCTCGGCGTCGGCTGGGTCGCCGCGGGAAGCGGGAGAGTGGACCTGATCGGCAACCCGCTCGGTGAGGCGCTCTATACCAAGGTCGCGTTCGAGCTCGAGGATAAACCGCAGATCGCGGTGGTCCCCGTCAGCCATACCGACGACAAGCATTCACCCTCCGCGTGGAAGTTCTCCAACGCCATCCCGACGTGGTCGTGGAACGGCCTCGACGGCAAAAAGGCCAAGGTGGAAGTCTATTCGCGCGCGCCCGTTGTCGAACTCTATGTCAACGGCGAAAAGGTGGGCAGCAAAAAGTTCAAGAAGAACTGCAAGTTCGACTTCACCACGACCTACCGCGGCGGCGAGATCACCGCAGTCGCGCTCGACGAGAACGGAAAGGAACTCTCCCGCAATTCGCTCCGGACCGCGGGCGAAGAGACCAAATTGACCGTCCTTCCCGAAAAGGATCACGCCAAGATGGACGAGGTGTGCTTCGTACGGCTGAAATTCACGGACGAGGCGGGTAACGTCAAGCCCCTTGAACGCGACCTCATCGAGGTCACCGTTGAGGGCGGCGAACTGCTCGCCGTGGGAAGCGCCTGCCCGTTCAGCGAACTTCCCTACACCGGCAGCACCACGGATACCTACTACGGGGAAGCCATGGCCGTCGTAAAGGCAAAGGGCGAAGTCACGGTCACGGCCAAGACAAAGAATTACACGGGTACCGCAACCATCTTTGCGGAAGAAGCATGACGGAAGTTTATCGCGCCATAGACGCTTTGATCGCATATGCACAGGTACGGCTCGGGCTCGGCCGTGCGGACACCGACTATGCACGAAACGGCATATTCGCGCTCCTCGGATTGGATTCCTATCCGGGACAGACCGCAGACGAGGCCCCCATGTCCGTGCCGAGCACGCCGGAAGGCCTTCTTTCGGCATTTACGGACGCTTGCATAAAAGAGGGTCTCTTCCTCCGGGAAGAGGGGGAGGCCTATCGTGACCGGGTGATGGGGGAGCTCATGCTCCCCCCGGGGACCGTCCGTGCCGTCTTTTCGCACATCGGTTCCCGTCTCGGCCCGCAGCGCGCCGCCGACTGGTTCTACCGTTACTGCGTCGCGGGCGACTATGTCAAAAAGGCCGCCCTCGACAAAAATCCGCGCTTTGAGGCGGAGGGGCTTGTCATCACCATCAACCTCTCCAAGCCGGAATTCCGCGATCCCAAAAAGGCTGCGGGGGGGAATTCCACCAAGAGCGGATACCCCAAGTGCACCATCTGCCGCGAGAACGAGGGCTTTGCGGGCCGCAACAAGCGGACGCTCCGCACCGTCGATCTCACGCTCGGCGGCGAGCCGTGGTTCTGGCAGTTCTCGCCATACGGCTATTTCCGTCAGCACGGGATCGCCGTCAACTGCGAACATACGCCCATGCACGTCGACCGGATGACCTTTGTCCGCCTCATGGATTTCGTCGATCTCTTCCCGCAGTACTTTATCGGGTGCAACGCGCCGCTTCCCCGTATCGGCGGGAGCGTCCTTGCGCACGATCATTATCAGGGCGGCGGGGAGATCCTTCCCATGCACAGGGCGGGCGCTTACATGACCCTGCACAGCCCCGTGTATCCTGCCGCAGCCGTCGAAGTCGTCGACTGGCCGGGGACGGTCCTTCGCGTGGTCTCCAAGTCCCGTTCGGACATCCTCGAGATCGCGGATGCCATCCGTTCCAAGTGGGTAAATTATGCGGACCGCGATAGGGGGATCGTTCCCTTTGACGAAGAGGGCGCGCACAATGCCGTGAGCCCGACCGTCGTATTGACAGAACGCGGCTATGAGATGAGCATCATCCTGCGGAGCAACATCACGAGCGAGCAATATCCCGACGGCGTGTTCCACGCCCATCCCGAATTCCATATCATCAAGAAGGAATCCATCGGCCTCATCGAGGCGCAGGGGCTCTTTATCCTCCCGGGACGGCTGCGGTCCCAGCTTGCCGGCGTGGAGGACGCCCTTGCAAACGATGTGCCCCTTCCCGAAGAGCTGTCGGAATTCGGACTCGTCTATCGGGAAGTGCGCGAACGCACC
Source organism: uncultured Clostridia bacterium (assembly GCA_947627015.1). GTDB lineage: Bacteria > Bacillota > Clostridia > Christensenellales > Borkfalkiaceae > Gallimonas. Next base: position 8,986 of record CANQUL010000033.1, read on the forward strand.
CCGTCGCACGATCCCGCGCGCATCCATGCGGCCATGCAGGCGGAACTCGGAAGCATCTGCAAGCGCATTCTGTACAACACGGCGGTATTCAAGGATAAGGAGGATACCGTAGGCTTTATGGAGAGCCTCGGCTTTACACTATGAATCGGAACGATTACGAATACAGGGTCTCGGCCGCGGGGAGGGTCAATCTCATCGGCGAGCACATCGACTATTGCGGGGGCAAAGTCATGCCCTGCGCGCTGTCCCTCAAGAGCACCGTCTGCGTGCGTCCCAACGGGACGAATACCATCCGCCTCGCGTGGACGGACCTCCCCGACAAGATCACCCTCGACATCGCGCATCTCGGCGAATATCGACATCTGCGCCATGCGAAGTATCATGCGGGCTGTGCCTATCTCTGGCAGCAGGCGGGGCACCCGATCGTCGGATGCGACATGCTTCTCGACTGCACCGTTCCCTTCGGCAGCGGCCTGTCCTCGTCGGCGGCCATCGAGGTTTCGGCGATCTCGGCGCTCGCGCTCATGGCGGGCGAACATCCCGACCCCGTCGAGGTGGCCCTCGTGGCCCAGCGCGCCGAGCGGGAATACGCGGGCGTCAACTGCGGCATCATGGATCAGTACGCATCCGCATGCGGAAGGGCGGGCCATGCCATGCTGCTCGACTGCAAGACGCTCGCCTGCGAGTATGTGCCCGTCAACACGGGCGACTACGCGCTCATCATCCTGAACAGCAACAAGCCGCACAATCTCGTCGAGAGCCGGTACAACGAACGCCGCGCCGAGACGGAGATCGCCCTCGGTCTGCTCCAATCCCGTCTGCATGTCTCGTGTCTTGCGGAGGTCACGTCCGCCGAACTCGAGAAAAACAAGGACTTGATGACCGACGTCGTCTACCGCCGCGCAAAGCATGTCGTAGAGGAGTGTGAACGCGTTCGTCTTGCGGCGAAGGCAATGAAGGAGGGTACCATGTCCGAGTTCGGGCGTTTGCTTTCCGCTTCGCATGCCTCACTTTCCTCGCTCTATGAGGTCACGGGCTTCGAGCTCGATTCCCTTGCTGCGGCGGCGCAGGCTCATCCCGCTTGTGCGGGCTCGCGCATGACGGGCGCCGGGTTCGGCGGTTGTACCGTGTCGCTCGTCCAAAAGGACGGCGTCACGGACTTCAAAAATTATGTCCTCTCCCGCTATCGGCGCGAGACGGGTTACGATGCCATTTGCTACGAGGCGGAGATCGCCGACGGCATTGTCATAGAAAAGATCTGAAATAAAAATCGGAGGCGTATCATGAAAATTCTTGTTACGGGGGGCGCGGGTTACATCGGCTCCCACACCTGTGTGGAACTGCTCCAAAGCGGCCACGAGGTCGTCGTCATCGACAATTATTCCAACTCCTCACCCGAGTGCATCCGCCGTGTGGAGCGCATCACCGGCAAAAAGGTCGCGCTCTATGAGGGCGACGTGCGCGATGCGGCGCTTCTCGACCGTATCTTCGGGGAGCACAAGATCGACTGGGTCATCCACTTCGCGGGGCTCAAAGCGGTGGGGGAATCGTGTGAAAAACCCATCGAGTACTACGACAACAATCTGTACGGCACGCTTGTCCTCGTCGAGGCCATGCGCAGAAACGGATGCAAAAAGATCGTATTCTCCTCCTCTGCGACCGTCTACGGTACGCCCGAGCGGCTTCCCCTCGACGAGACCTGCAACGTCGGCGGCACGACAAATCCCTACGGCACCTCCAAGTATTTTCAGGAGATCATGCTCACCGACCTCTACAAGGCAGACGCCGGGTGGACGGTGGCGCTTCTCCGTTATTTCAATCCCGTGGGCGCGCACGAGAGCGGACTCATCGGCGAGGACCCCAAGGGCATTCCCAACAACCTTACGCCTTACATCGCCAAGGTCGCCATCGGCGAACTCAAGGAAGTGGGGGTGTTCGGCAACGATTACCCGACGCCCGACGGTACGGGGGTGAGGGACTACATCCATGTGGTCGACCTCGCCAAGGGCCATGTGGCCGCGATCGAAAAATTGCAAAGCGTGGGGGTCTACACTTACAACCTCGGCACGGGCATCGGATACAGCGTCCTCGACGTCATCCATGCGTTCGAAAAGGCGTGCGGCCGCAAACTTCCCTATGTCATCAAGCCCCGCCGCGCGGGCGACATCGCCGCCTGCTGGTCGAATGCGGATAAGGCAAAGCGGGAGCTCGGCTGGGAGGCCAAACTCGGGATCGACGAAATGTGCGCGTCCCTTTGGAATTGGCAGAAGAAAAATCCCACGGGGTATCCCAAGGCATGAGCGGCGCATCTTCCGCCCGGCCCGAAACCTTCCGTCTCGAATCGGACGTGTTGGAGGCGGAGTTCTCCGAAGTCGGGGCGAGCATCCTTTCGCTGCGTGCCAAGACGCCCGCGGGGAAGCGCGACCTCATCCTTCCGTATGCTTCGGCGTCGGATCGGCTCCGGAGCGGCTCGTACGGCGGCGCCATCGTCGGACGGGTCGCAAACCGCATCGGCGGGGCCTCGTTCATGCTGAACGGCAAGCGCTATCCGCTCTCGGCCAACGACGGCAAAAACACGCTGCACGGCGGAGAGAGGGGATTTGACACGCGCATCTTCTCGGGAGAGAAGGATGGCGACACGGTCTCTTTCATGCTCGTGAGCGAGAACGGCGATCAAGGCTTCCCGGGCAATCTGTGTCTCGTCGTAAAGTATACCCTCATCCGTCGCTCTCTCCTCGTTTCGATGAGCGCACTCTCGGACATGGATACCCCGTTTGCGCCCGCGTTCCATCCATACTTCACTTTGGGGACCGATGACATCCGCACGCTCGAACTCACCGTGTATGCCGATTGCTTCACGCCCATGGACGAAGAACAGATCCCGACGGGCGCCGTGGAACCCGTCGAAGGCACGCCGCTCGACTTCCGCACCGCAAAGCCCGTGGGGAGAGATTTCGACCTCTCGCATCCGCTTCTTTCGGGTCCGCGCGGCTACGATCACAACTTTGTCTTGAAGGGCAACCATGCCGCCACGCTGTCCGCCCCGGGTTCGGCAAAGGTGGACATCTACACCGATCTTCCCGGCCTTCACGTCTACTCGGGCAACTTCTTAAAGGGCCCCGACGGCAAGACGGAGACGCCCTACGCGGGTCTCGCGCTCGAGGCGCAGTTCTTCCCCAACGCGGTCAACCTGCCCGCCTTTCCGTCTCCCTTTATCCCTGCGCGTAAGAGCGTCGGACACACCGTCCGCTTTGACTTCGAGCTATAAGTACAACTTATATCGCATACTGTATTATAAGCACGGCTTATGGTCGGCATAAGAAAATATAATCGAAAAATCCCCTTGCGCGATTTGCCAAACGGGGATTTTTTTGGTATAATAGGTACGTGATGCCGCAAATCGGCACAAAAGGAGTACATACCATGCGCTATGTAGAGAGAGTTTTAGAGCAGCTCAAAGCAAAAAATCCCGGCGAGCCCGAATTCCATCAGGCCGCGACCGAAATTCTGACGAGTCTCGAACCCGTCCTGTCCCGTCATCCCGAATACGAGGCTGCGGGCCTTCTGGAACGCTTCATCGAGCCCGAACGCGTCATTCTGTTCCGCGTCCCGTGGGTGGATGACAAGGGCTGCGTGCACGTCAACAAGGGCTACCGCGTCCAGTTCAACAGCGCCATCGGTCCCTATAAGGGCGGCCTTCGGTTCCATCCCTCCGTCAACCTCTCCATCATCAAATTCCTCGGCCTCGAGCAGATCCTCAAGAACAGCCTCACGGGCCTTCCCATCGGCGGCGGAAAGGGCGGCTCGGACTTCGATCCCAAGGGCAAATCGGATGCGGAGGTCATGCGCTTCTGCCAGAGCTTTATGACCGAGCTCTGCCGCCATGTGGGGCAGGACACCGACGTCCCCGCCGGCGACATCGGCGTAGGGGGAAGAGAGATCGGCTACCTCTTCGGGCAGTACAAGCGCATCCGGAACGAGCACGTCGGCGTGCTGACGGGAAGGGGGCTCTCTTACGGCGGAAGCCTTGCCCGTACGGAGGCCACGGGTTACGGCCTCGTCTATATGACCGCGGAGGCCATGAAGTGCCGTGGCGACAGCTTCGAAGGCAAGACCGTCATCATCTCGGGCTCCGGCAATGTCGCCATCTATGCCTGCGAAAAGGCACAGACCTTGGGCGCAAAGGTGGTAGCCATGTACGACAGTAACGGTTACATTTACGATAAAAACGGGATCAAACTGAACGTCATCAAGGACATCAAAGAGGTCGAGCGGGGTCGCATCAAGACGTATGCGGACCGCGTCGACGGCGCGATCTATCATGAGGGCTGCAAGGGCATCTGGGCCATTCCGTGCGACGTCGCACTTCCCTGCGCAACGCAGAACGAGATCGACGAGGCATCGGCAAAGCTTCTCGTCAAGAACGGCGTGAAGTACGTCGGCGAGGGCGCCAATATGCCCACGACGCTCGAGGGGATCGCGGTATTCCAGAAGGCGGGGACGGTGTTCCTTCCCGCCAAGGCGGCCAATGCGGGCGGCGTCGCAACGAGCGCGCTCGAGATGGCCCAGTCGAGTAGCAGACTCTTCTGGACCTTCGAAGAAGTCGACCGCAAGCTCAAGGGCATCATGGAGAGCATCTATCACAACATGGACGAGGCCGCACGCGAATACGGAATGGAAGGCAACTACGTTGCAGGCGCAAACCTTGCGGGCTTCAAGAAGGTCGCCGAAGCCATGATGGCGCAGGGCATCGTCTGATCCGATCCAATACCGTCCGACCGAACAAAAGCTCCCTCAGGGGAGCTTTTTCGTTTCGTCTTCGGAAGTCTCTTTCCCGGCGGGGGATCGGCAGACGGCGCAAACGGTCATGCAAAACGACGGCCAAAGAGGGCGCGGTTCGCACAAAAAAAGAACGATATGCCGAAATTTTCTCGGATACGGGGCTGAATTTACTATTGTAATTTGACGACTTGTGGTATAATAAATACCATGAAAAGCAAGAGGGGCTCTATGTTGACGTATCATAATCTCAGCGGCTATCTCAAAT
>CANQUL010000034.1 GCA_947627015.1 uncultured Clostridia bacterium
CTCTTGCGCCGAAAGTACTTGGGCCCAGACCCCGGCAGGATAGGTAGTTGCCACCTTTCAACGGAAAAGACACCGCAGTGCGGTGTCTTTTTTTGCGTGGGAGAGAGCCAAGGGGGCTTTCTTGCTGTCCCTCGTAGGGAAAGTACCCCGAGCAAAGCGAGGGGGAAAGGGTTTAACCCCTCTGTCGCTTCGCGACATCTCCCCTATAAGGGGCGACAAGATGTTCCTTGGCTGTCTCTTTTAGGGTCGCAAAAACGCGCCCGAGCGGTCTCCCGTAAGCGCCAAGGGAGAAAACTCCGCAAATGAAAAGGGAGGCGTGGGTGCCTCCCTTCCCTATGCACAGCGCACGGGGACCCGGTTCCCGATCCGGATCCTTTGCGGTTGCATCGTTCCGCCGCATTCTTCCCGAACGCGATCGCTCACTGCAATTTGTTCGGATCCAAAGTAAACCCGTCAGGGAACTTCTCTTCGATCTTTGCGGCAAGCCGCACGAACGCCTCGGCGTCCTCTTCGCCGATGGTCTTGATGAGCTCGGATACCATCTCGATGGTGTGACGGTGCTCCTTCATGTAGACGTCGAAGTTCTCGAGGACGGGCCGGACAAAGGTCATCCGGCGGTCGGACGACCCTTCCGTGCGGGCGAGGAGCTTCTTCTCCACCAGCGAATCGATGGAGCGATTGACGAGCGACTTGAGCATCTTGGTCTCTGCCGCGAGCTCCCGGAAGGAGACGACGCCCTTGCCGTCCATCCGGTACTTGCGATAGACGATGAGCATGACGATGGCCTCGTTATAGATGAGGTCCTGCGTGAGACGCGTATTCTTTAGGATGCCGGTCAGCCGCACCCACGAAATAATGACGTTCTCATTGAGATTGTTCCTAAAATTGTCAACTTCCATATCATCTCCCGAAATCACAGGCTGTGATTTTACCTAACAATATTATAACATACGATTGTATCAATTGTCAAGGGATTTTTTGCGAATTTTAACAGGTTTTTCGAAAAAACTTGCTTGATTTTTTTGAATTTTTATGATATAATCAAGAAAAGTTGATTGTCAAACGCCCTTAACTGAAAAAAAGATTGAAAAAAATACAATTTCAGATTGTGAAACATCATAAACAAAGGAAAGTGTAAAAAGTGAACAAATTAGAACTCTTGCGCTATGTTTCGGACCTCGAGGAGTTCTCGGAGAGCGATTTTACCGCCGAGGAACTCGAGGAATATCTTGCCTATGCGCGGGGGGAGGAGCAGCCGCTTTCCCCGTACGAATGGAAGGCGCAGTACTTTGCCTATTACGACGACGTCAAGGACAAATCCTTGAAGAGGCAGGATTGGTGATGGGGTACCGGTACATTCTCTTTGACGCGGACGACACCCTCGTCGACTACCGTGCCGACGCCGCGCGCTCCTTCCATGCGGCCCTCCGTGCGGCGGGCAAGGATACGCCCGAGGCCTTTGAGGCCTGCTTCTCCTTCGACTACGGAAATTGGGACCGCATCGGGCTGTCCGACGTCCATCTTCCGCACATCCAGAAGTCCTTCCACGCGCTCTATCGCGAACACGTCACCGCCATCTTCCGCCATGCGGAGGAGACGGTGGGGCTCAACGGCCGTGCGGAGGAGGCCGAGCGGGCCTTTCTTGCCGCCTTTGCGGAGCGGGGAACGCTCATTGAGGGCGCCGTGGAGGCCGTCACCGCGCTGAAGAGACGGTTCGGCGTATACGGCGCGACCAACGGGCTGTCTGAACTCCAGCGGCCCCGTCTTGCGCATATCCCCCTCGACGGCGTGTTCGTCTCCGAGGAGATCGGGGCCATCAAGCCGACCGCCGCCTTCTTCGAATGGGTGGAGCACGCGCTCGGAGCAGGGCCCGGGGAGCTGCTCATGGTGGGCGATTCGCTCGCCTCCGACATCGAGGGCGCACGCCGCGCGGGCATCGACTGCATCTGGTTCAACCGCCGCGGCCTTCCCTGTCCCCAAGGCGTCCGTGAGATAAGTTTTCTCACGCAGCTTCCGGACATGGTATAGGGAAATACGGTCACATGGACGGCGCGCCCGCCCGCGGAAAGAGGGCGGGCGCGCCGTATTTTACGAGAGAAATTTCGTGGGCCGGAACGCGATGAGCCAAAAGAGCAGCCAGAGCGCGGCAACACCCGCGAGGGAGAGCATCGCACGGTAGACGTACGCATTGCGGAAGGCGAGGAGAAAGAGGAGATCGACGCCCGCAAGGGCGCCCGCGGCGGAGAGCAGCCCGAACGCGATGAGGACGCCGCAGAGAAAGTGGGTCGTGAGCTTCATACCCGCAGTATGGGCGGTTTTCCGCATCCCATTCGCCCAAAACCGTCTACAAGATGTTTTCGAGGACGAGGCGGTCGAAGGGGACGGACTCCATGAAGTCGGAGGGGCGGAACACGGCGTGGTTGAACTTTGCGTAGTGGAAGAGGTGCGTCTTGAGGAGGACGGGCGTGGGGACGTCGAGCGCGTCGCAGATCTCGGCGACGTAGCCGAAAAAAGCGTCGTAGGAAAACCGCTCCTCGCGCTCGTATGTCGTCTGTTTTACGATGCGGCCGTCCTTCATGACCTTTGCCCAGATGCGAAACATGACTCTATTATACCCGAACCGCCGCCGAAAAGCAACCGATAACGGGTAAAAATCCTTCTTCGGGCGCAAAGTAATTGACAAACGCGCGCGCAAGGCGTATAATAAGGAAAACGCCGTGGAATGTTCCACGGTCGTCTTTCATTCCGGAAATTCGTGCCGGGGAGGGCAGACCCGCCTGCGGCGCAAGGGAGAATTTTATGGCAGATAAATTTTACATGACTGCGGAAGAGAAGGAAAAGGCGGAGGAGCGGTTAAAGCAGCTCACCACCGTCAAGCGCGCCGAGATCATCGAGCGCATTCAGGAGGCCCGCAGCCACGGCGACCTCTCCGAGAACGCGGAGTACGATGCCGCCCGAAACGAGCAGGCAGCCCTCGAGGGCGAGATCGCCGAGCTCGACTATCAGATCAAGAACGCCGAGATCATCAAGGAGGTCTCGGACACCTCCGTCGTGCACATCGGGTCCAAGGTGACCGTGTTCGACAACGAACTCGAGGAAAAGGAGACGTACACCATCATGGGGACGACGGGCGCCGACCCCATGCGCAACATCATCTCCAATGAGTCTCCCGTGGGCAGTGCGCTCCTCGGGAAGAAGAAGGGCGCGGTCGTCACGGTCAAGGCTCCCGACGGGGAGTACACCTTAAAGATCCTCGCCATCGAATGAGGAGCGGTATGCAAGAGAACAAGCAGGACCTTTCGCAGGAATCCAACGCACAGGACGAGCGCGAGCTCCACGAGCAGGCGCGCATCCGTCTCGAAAAATTACAGAAGCTGCAGGCGGAGGGGAATGACCCCTTCCGCATCACGAGCTTCCCCGTCACCGCAAATTCCTCCATCAAGGAGGACTTTTCGGCATGGGATGGAAAGACGGTCTCGGTCGCCGGCAGGCTCATGTCCCGCCGCATCATGGGCAAGGCCTCCTTTTCGCATATCTCGGACAAAGCGGGGCAGCTCCAGATCTACGTCACCCGGCAGGACGTCGGGGAGGACGTCTATGCCGCCTACAAAAAGGATTTTGACATCGGCGACATCGTGGGCGTCGAGGGCGTCGTCTTCCGGACGCAGACGGGAGAGGTGACCGTGCATGCCACCCGCCTCGTCATGCTCTCCAAGGCCCTGCTGCCCCTTCCCGAAAAGTACAACGGGCTCAAGGACGCCGACACGAAGTATCGTCTCCGCCACCTCGACCTCATCATGAGCCAGGACGTGCGCAACACCTTCTATACGCGGGCGAAGATCATCGGCGCCATCCGCACGTTTCTCGACAGCCGCGGCTTTCTGGAAGCCGACACGCCCATCCTTCTGCCCATCGAGATCGGCGCCGACGCGCGGCCCTTCAAGACGCATCACAACGCCCTCGACCTCGACATGTACCTTCGGATCGAGACCGAGCTGTACTTGAAGCGGCTCATCGTGGGCGGATTCGAAAAGGTCTATGAGATGGGCCGCATCTTCCGCAACGAGGGCATGGACGCCAAGCACAATCCCGAGTTCACCACCGTGGAGATCTATCAGGCGTACGTCGATTACCACGCCGTGATGGACTTCGTGGAGGAGCTCTACCGCTACGTCGCATCCGAGGCCTGCGGGACGCTCTCCATCGAATATCAGGGTACCATGCTCGACTTCGGGCATTGGGAAAAGCTCACGATGACGGAGGCCGTCAGGAAATATTCGGGCGTCGACTTTGCGGAAATCGAGACGGACGAAGAGGCCCGCGCCGCCGCAAAGGAGAAGAGCGTGGAGCTCGAAAAGGACAAGGACACCAAGGGTCATGTGCTCGCCGCCTTCTTCGACGCCTTTGTCGAGGACAAGCTCATCCAGCCCACATTCATCTATGATTACCCCGTCGAGATCTCGCCCCTTGCCAAGCGCAAGCCCGAGGATCCGACGATGACCGAACGGTTCGAATACTTCATGATGGGCATGGAGATGGGCAACGCTTTCTCCGAGCTCAACGACCCCGTGGACCAGCGGCGCCGCATGGAGGAACAGGCGAGAAGAAAGCGCGCGCAGGGCGCAAATGCAGAAGTCGATGAGGACTTTCTCGACGCCTTGGAGCGGGGCATGCCCCCCACGGGCGGGCTCGGGCTCGGCGTGGACCGCCTCGTCATGCTGCTCACGGACAGCGCCACCATCCGCGACGTTCTCCTCTTCCCGACCATGAAGCCGCGGAAGAACAATTGAGACGATGACGCTCCGCATCCGCGCCATGCTGCGCGCCCAACAGAGACCGCATATCTCCTTTCATACGCCCGGCCATAAGCGTGCGGGCGCGGACATCACCGAGCTCTCCTATTCGGACTGCCTTTCCGATCCGCACGGGGTGCTCCGGGACGCCGAAGCGGACGCGGCAGAGATCCTCGGCGCGGCACGCAGTTTTTTCCTCACCGACGGCAGTACGTCGGGCGTCTTTTCCATGCTCTGGGCGGCAAAGCGCACGGGCGTGTCCTCCGTGGCCGTCCCCGCCTTTTCGCACCCGAGCGTCTTTCATGCGTGTGAGGTGATGGGCTTAAAGGTCCATACCATGTCCCAAGACGTGCATCGCGGGATCCCCGTGCAGCCCACGGCGGAGGCGATCGGACGGGCACTTTCCCGGGCCGACGCGCTACTGCTCACCTCGCCCGATTACTACGGCTTTTTCGCTCCGCTGAACGCAGCCCGCACGCTTGCGGAAGCCGCGAAAAAATTGTTGCTCATCGACGGCGCGCACGGCGCGCACCTGCACTTTACGGAGGCCTATGCGGGGCGGTATGCCGACCTCTGGGTGGACGGCGTCCACAAGTCCCTGCCCGCCATGACGCAGGGGGCCGTCGTCTCGGCCCGTACGGAGGCGCTCGGCGATCTGCTCCGCGAAGGCGTGCTTCGGTTCCGCACCACGTCGCCCTCCTATCCCATCCTCGCAAGCGTGGAATACGCCGTAAAGTACCCGCGCAACCTCGCCGTCGAACGGGCGGCGGAGGCCTTCAAAATGCGGCATGGGTGCGTAAAAAACGACGATTGGAGCAAACTTCTGTTCCCGGTCGGGGAGCAAGGCGCACGGGCGCAGGCCCTTCTCGAACACGAGGGTGTCTATCCCGAATTTTACGACGGGAACTATCTCATGTTCTATCTCTCGCCCTGCACCCGGCTGCGGGAACTCCGCGTGCTCGGCGAACTGCTCGAAACCGTCCCGCATGCTGCCGTTTCCGACGATGCGGCCGCGGGCACGGTACCCATGTACAAGGAGACCCCGTGAAAACGCTGCTTCGCTCGACAACCGCATACGCGCTCTATTCGGCGCAGGCCGCGCGGGGCGAAGTGCCGCACACGGCGCTCATCCTCTTTCCCGACCCCGTGTACCTTCGCGCCCTTCTCAAGGAGTGCGCCAAGGCCTTCTTTCGGGCGGAAGAGGGGAGCCGCACGGCCGTGCTCATCGACAAGGAGTGCTATTCCGACTGCCGCATCCTTCCCGCCGCGGGGGAAAAACTGACGGCGGACGGGGCGTCGGAGATCGTCGAAGAGAGCATGCTGCGGCCCGTGGAGGGTGACAAAAAACTCTTTGTCCTCGACACCTTCGAGAGCGCGGCCGCCCTCGTACAGAACAAGCTCCTCAAGGTCCTCGAAGAGCCGCCTGCGGGCGTCTTTTTCCTGCTCGGCGCGACGGCCGAACACGCCGTCCTTCCGACCGTGCTCTCCCGTGCGGAAAAACTTTCGGTGCCGCCCTTCTCGGAAGAACGCATCGAAGAGGCTCTCCGACGGGGGCATGCCCAAGAGAAGGGCATTCGGGAGGCCGCGGTAGCCAGCGGAGGCATCTACTCCGTCGCGGAGACGCTGCTCGCGGGCGGGGACGATTTCCGGCTGGCGGAGGACTTTCTCCGCGGGAAGGACTTGGAAATTTTATGCCGGAAGCTCGGGGAGCGGAAGGAGAAGAAGTCCTTCTTCGCCGCCGTGCGGCTCATGCTCCGCGATCTGCTCTTTCAAGCCGTGCATGCGTCCGTTTTCGTCGCGGGACGGGTCCCCGGGGACCTTGCCGCGGCCTACCCCGCAGGCGTATGCCTTGCCGCACTCGAATTTACGGCAGACGCCGAGCGCGATCTCTTATTCAATGCGAACGCCGGGCAGGCGGCTTACACCCTTGCCCTGCGCATCCGGGAGGAACAGAAAAAATGGCAAACGTTGTCGTGATCAAATTCAGGGGGAACTGCAAGCCCTACTACTTCAGCCGCGGCGATCTCCCCTTAAAGCGCGGACAGAACGTGGTCGTGGAGACGGCGCGCGGGCTGGAATACGGCCGCGTCGTGCTGGCGGAAAAGGAAGTCCCCGACGAATCGGTCTCCCAGCCCCTCAAGCCCGTCATCCGCATCGCGACCCCGCGCGATGACGAGATCTATGCGCGCAACGAGGCACGGCGGGACGAGGCCTTAAAATTGTGCAAGGAGAAGGTCGCGGCCCGCGGCCTTCCCATGAAGCTCATCGACTGCGAGTTCGCCTTCGACGGCAGCAAGGTGACCTTTACGTTCACCGCCGAAAACCGCGTCGACTTCCGCGAGCTCGTCCGCGACCTTGCCGCAGTCTTTCACATGCGCATCGAACTGCGTCAAGTGGGGAGCAGGGACGAGACGCGCATCCTCGGCGGAATTGCCCCGTGCGGACGCGTCTGCTGCTGTGCGGGCGCCATGCCCGAATTCAAAAAGGTCAGCATCAAGATGGCCAAGAACCAGAACCTTTCGCTCAACCCCGGGAAGATCTCGGGCCTGTGCGGTCGGCTCATGTGCTGCCTTGCCTATGAGAACGATTACTACGCGGGCGTCTGCAAAAAGATGCCCAAGATGGGCTCCACCGTCGGCACGCCCGAGGGGAACGGCTCCGTCATCGCCATGGACATGCTCAAGATGACCGTAAAGGTCAAGATCGAGAAGGAGGGCGACGGCGGCACGCTCGTCTATCGCGACTTCCCCGTGGACGAGATCCAATTCCGCCGCGGCGAAAAGGACGACGAAAAGGACGACGACGCGGAGGATGTGCTTCCCGAGGAAGAGACGGCGCCTTCCCCCGAGCCGAAGAGCGACCGGCACGAGAAGCACAAGGACCGCGGCAAGAACCGTCCCGAGCACAAGGACGCGCAGGGGGACGGACGCCCGAACGGGAACAACGCAAACAACGCAAACAACGGGAATAAGAACCGGCACGACAAGAACCGCATGCCGCACAAGGGGGAGCGGCGGGACAACCGCCCCGCCAAGCGGCCGGAAGAGAAAAATCCGGAAGAATAAAAAAAGTTTCCGAAAACCCCTTTACGGAATGCCCGAAATGTGATATAATGGGGATAAGATCAAAGGAGGTAAAGACTTATGGCTCATTCCATTTCGGATGCTTGCGTCTCCTGCGGCGCATGCGAGGCGACTTGCCCCGTCGGTGCCATTGCACCCGGCGACACGACGTATGTTGTCGATCCCGACGTCTGCATCGACTGCGGCGCCTGCGAGGACGGCTGCCCTACGGGTGCGATCCAAGCGAACTGAACAACCGGGGACGCGCAGGCAACGCCTGCGCGCCTTTTTGTGTAAGAAGCCGCTTGCTTGTTGTTCCTTTGGGAGAAGGGAACCCCCCGTCACCCTACGGGCGGAGCTCTCCTATAAAGGGCGCCAAGAGAGCCCTTTCCCCACCCCGATATCAATTATGGAAATCGCAGAACCTCTTCTCATCGGAACCTATCGGATCCTGCAGGATACCGAGCGCTACCGCTTCACGTCCGACTCCGTGCGGCTCGCGCGCTTTGTGACGGCAAAAAAGGGTGAGCGCGTCGCCGACTTCTGTTCGGGAAGCGGCATCGTCGGGCTCTCCTTCTTCGCCGAAAACGAGGGCGTGGAGCATGTGACCCTCTTCGAGGCGGACGGAGCTCTTGCGGAAATGAGCGGACGAACGGTGGCCCTCAATCACCTCGATGACCGCTTTACCGTGGAGCATGTCCGCGTTCAGGACATCGGGAAGCAGTACACCGAGCACTTTTCGCTCATCCTCGCCAACCCCCCTTACGAGCGGGCGGACGGGGGATTTCCCAATGCGGACGCCCAAAAGGCGCCCTGCCGCAGCGAACTTACGCTCACGCTCGGGGAACTCCTCGACAGCGCCAAGCGGTGCCTCAAATTCGGCGGACGGTTTGCCCTCATCCATCGGGCGGACCGCGTGGCCGAACTGCTCTCCGCGCTGCGTGCGCGTGCCCTCGAACCCAAAAAACTGCGCTTCGTTGCGGGCGGTGCGGACAAGAATCCGTACGCCGTCCTCGTGTGCGCCGTCAAGGGCGGCGCCCCGGGCGTGGAGGTGCTTCCCACGCTCATTCCCTGAAAAATCCCACCCCATATCCCAAAAAACGGAGGCGCGGGGCAAAATTCGGCCCCCGAAAAACCCATGATCACATTTGTCGCGACCCCCATCGGGAATCTCAAGGACATCACGCTGCGCGCCCTCGAGGAGCTCCGCGCGGCCGACGTCGTCTTTTGCGAGGACACCCGTCACACGGTGCACCTTCTCTCCGCCTACGAGATCAGAAAGCCGCTCCTTTCCTGCCACAAGTTCAACGAGCGGGAGGCGGCGGAAAAGATGATCGCCCTTTCGCGGGAGGGGAAGCGCGTCGCCGTCGTCTCGGACGCGGGCATGCCCGTGATCTCCGATCCCGGAGCCTCCGTCTGCCGCGTGCTGCGCGAGGAAGGGGAGCCGTACACCGTCCTGCCCGGGCCGTGCGCCTTCGTGTGCGCGCTCGTCCTCTCCGCCCTGCCCTCCGACAAGTTCTTCTTCGCGGGATTTCTGCCCGACAAGGCGTCCCGCCGCAGGGAGGAACTCTCGGAGCTCAAACTTCTCCGCGCGACGCTCGTCTTTCACTGTGCGCCGCAGGACATCGCGGATTACGTCGCCCTCATGTACGAGGTCCTGGGCGAGCGCAACGCGTGCATGGTGCGCGAGATCAGCAAGATCCACGAGGAAGCCGTGCCCTTCCGCCTCTCGGAGGGGTATCCGGGAGAAGCGCGCGGGGAGTGCATTCTGCTCGTGGAGGGCGCACGGAAGGAGATCCCGCAGGGCGACCCCAAGGAGCGTGTCAAGGCGCTCATGGAGGAGGGCCTCGACAAGCGCGAAGCCTTAAAGCAGACGGCAAAGGAGTGGGGCATGTCCAAGAGCGAGCTCTACAAACAGACCCTCGACCTCTGACCGGGGCGCGTTGCTCTGAAATTTTATCGCGGAGACGGCCATCGGGACGAAAATTGCGGCTGGCTTGCCGGAGGAAGGGGAAAATGCGGACATGGGGTGCGAAAAACGCCCCGTTCGAACGTCACGAATGTTGTGGTTCGGAAAAGAAATCGCTCGTGCGGGGTGAAAGGTATGAGAAAAAATTGAATAAATCGTGAGATTTTCGTCAAACTTTTCGGGAGGGGCGTCGGCGGCTTGCCAAAGTCCCTCCCGTTTTGTTATAATGACGTCATGTTATATCAGGCTTTTCCCAAATTAAAGATGCAGATTTTCAGCATATGGGTGCGGGAATTTTACGATTCGCCCGCCTATCCCGCCTTTGTTGTCCTGCTCATGATGATCTCCGAGATCTTCGGGCTCGAAGTCCCCGTCTACACGATCTACCTTCTCCTTCTCTTCGGCGCCGTGCTCTTTACGGAGGACACCTTCTGCTTTCTCCCCGTGGCATGCTGCGGGTACATGACGCTCTCGACGTACAACAATCCCGCGCGCAATCCGGAAAGCTCGGCGTTTTCGAACCCCGCATTCTTCGTCTTCCTCGCGGTGGCGATCGGGATCGCGTTCACGCTCTTTCTCGTCAAGGCGTTCTCCGTGCTCTTCACCCGCGGGACGCTCAGGCGGCCGCGGCTGCTCTTCGGACTGCTTGCCCTCGGGCTTGCCTATGTCCTCGGCGGTCTCGGACCTCATTATTCCCTCCGGACCGCGCTCTTCGGCGCCCTCGAATTCGCCTCGCTCGCCGTCCTGTATTTCTTCTTCGTGCTCACCGTCGATTGGGACCGCGTGGACAAGGCCTATCTTCCCATGCTGTTCGCGCTCATCGGGATCGGCCTGTGCGCGCAGATCGCGAACATGTACACGAATCCCGGCGTATTTACGGCGCAGGAGACCGTCGACCGCACCTACCTCTATACGGGGTGGGGCATCTACAACAACGTGGCGTGCATCATGGCGATGTGCATTCCCGCGCCCTTCTACTATGCGGCAAAGCGCGGCCGCGTGATCCCGGGACTCTGCATGGCCACGCTGTTCTTATTGGCGACGGCAGCGACGCAGAGCCGCGGCGGGATCTTATTCGGAAGTGTAGTCTATCTTGCGGGCATGGGATCGGTGTTTATCGCCGTCAATGGCAGGGACCGCCTCAAAGCGCTCGGATTTGTCCTCGTGCTCGCAGCCGTCGGAGGCATCGGCGCCGCCCTCTTTTCGGCGCAGTTCGGACGCCTGTTTGCCTCTCTCGCCGGCGTGGGAATGCAGTCGAACGGCCGCCTCGACATTTACCGGAACTGTTGGGATGCCTTTGTGCACTCGCCCGTGTTCGGCGTCGGGTTTTATGATACGCCCGGCTATGCGCTCCCGTCGGTCGGGGGATTCCTCCCGCCCCGCGCGCACAATACCCTCTTCCAGCTTCTCGCGAGCGGCGGACTCGTCGCCCTCCTTGCCTATCTCTTCCACCGCGTGCAGACCGTCCGCCTGCTCTTCCGCCATCCTTCGTGCGAAAAGACCTTCGCCGCGCTGAGCATTGCGGCCATGCTGCTCACAAGCCTGCTCGACTGTCACTTCTTCAACTTCGGGCCCGGGCTGCTCTACGGCGTGCTCCTCGCCTACGCGGAGGGCATGGACGGCGCCGCCCACCGCGCTCTCCTCTCATAAACGAAACCCCTCGGGACCCGAAACCGCCCGCGGCGCATTCTGCGCCGCGGGCGGTTTCGGGTAAAAGACATTCCGCATTGTATCCTTCCCCGGGATTTTCGAAAAAGCGCCTTTCCCCGGAAAACAGGACAAAAGTAAACCCCCCCGAAACTTGCGCTCCGAGGGGGTCTACTATATGATAAGGGGGAAAAATTATGAGCGATGACCGTTGCAATCGATGGCTCAACCATCGTTTGTGCCTCTATTATATAATTATTTTTCGGCGATGGCAAATATTTTGTCGAAAAATCCGCAAAAAAATTTTTTTTCCACTGCACGTTCATTTCATGTTATTTTCAAACAAATCACACCGTTGAAAGTCATTCATTTTCAAAAAAGAATGATATTTCGAGGAATTTCACAAAAATCGACACAAAAAGCAGCCGAACACGACGCCGAGGAAATTGGCGCACAGGGCAATGAGGACGGGCCGCAGCAGCTTTTTCTTCTTGCCCGCAAAGTAGACGGCGGAGAGGTAAAAGACGGTCTCGCTCGAGCCGTAGGCGACGGATGCGCACCGTGCGATGTAGCTGTCGGGACCGTAGGTCGCAAGAAGGTCGGAGAGGACTGCCGTCGAGCCGCTTCCCGAAAAGGGCTTGATGAGCACGAGCGCGGCGATCTCGGGCGGAATGCCGCACAGACGGAAGAAGGGGGCGAGCGCCTCGGTGAGCATGTGCGCCAGCCCGCTCCGTTCAAAGAGGGCGGTGAGCAGAAAGATGACGGCGAGATAGGGGAAGATGCGGACGACGAGGGGGAGGGCCTCCTTGACGCCGTCCAAAAAGGTGTCGTACAGCTTGACGCGGCGCAGGGCCGCATAGGCAAAGAGCGACAGAAAGAGCGCGGGGACGAGATAGGCGACGAAATTCACGGCACGGCCCTCTTCCGAAGGAGTTTTCGGGCGAGAAAGACGAACAGGACGCCGAGGAGGGAAGAGGCCGCCGTCGCGAGAAGGGTGGGGAGGAAGATATCGGACGGCGCCGAAGAGCCCGCCGCAAGGCGGAGGGAGATGACCGTCGTGGGAAGCAGCTGGAGGCTCGTCGCCCCGAGGACGAACAGAAGGTCGGCCGCAAAGTCGTTGCCCTCCGCGAGAAAACGGTCGACGGCGGCAATGCCTTCGGGCGTGGGGGCCCCGGGCAGGCCGAGCAGGTTGGCGGTGAGATTGTTGCCCGCATGCGAGAGCGCCTCTTCGTCCTCCGAGCGGAAGAGTCTTTTGAGGATGGGTGCGGAAAACGCGGTCAATTTGCGTGCGAGGCCGCTTGCCTCGAGCACTCTGAAAAAGCCGAGCCACACGCAGTAGAGGGAGAGGAGGGACAGGGAGAGCACGGCGGCCTTCTGCCCGCCCTCGAGCATCGCCGCAAGAAATCCCTCGGGATCGCCGAGGAGAAACAGTCCGCCCGCAAGCAGCATTATGACCAGAAATACGGCATTCATCGCGCTATTCTATGCGCCGCCGCACCCGATTATGCGCCCGAATCACTTTACAAACGGCGCCGCATGCGGTATAATAAGAGTACGCAAGAGGTATTTTATGGCAAAGAAGTATTACATCACGACCCCCATTTACTATCCGAGCGGCAATTGGCACATCGGCCATTGCTACACGACGGTCATCTGCGACGCACTCGCCCGCTTCCACAAGCTCAAGGGCGAGGAGGTCTTTTTCCTCACGGGCACCGACGAACACGGCCAAAAGGTGGAGAAAGAGGCAAAAAAGAGGGGAACGACGCCCCTCGGCTTCGTCGACCCGCTCGTTGCCGAACTCAAGGACGTGTGGAAGCTCCTCGGCATCGGGTACGACCGCTTCATCCGCACCACAGACGAGGACCATGTCCGCTGTGTGCAGTCCATTTATCAAAAACTCTATGACAGCGGAGACATCTACAAGGCCGAATATGAGGGGCATTACTGCACCCCCTGCGAGGCCTTCTGGACGGAGGCGCAGCTCAAGGACGGCAAGTGCCCCGACTGCGGCAGAGAAGTCTCGATCGCCCGCGAGGAGAGCTACTTTTTCCGTCTGTCCAAGTACGCGCCCCGCATCTTAAAGCTCTATGAGGACAATCCCGAATTTCTGCAGCCCAAGTCCCGCGTCAACGAGATGGTGAACAACTTTCTGAAAGCGGGCCTTCAGGACCTCTGCGTGTCCCGTACGACGGTCAAGTGGGGCGTGCCGCTTCCCTT
>CANQUL010000035.1 GCA_947627015.1 uncultured Clostridia bacterium
CTCCGCCCGAAGCAGGCAGCAGGGCTTTTATTACGGCAATCCGCAGAACCGCTTCTGGAAGATGCTCTGCTCGTTCTTCGGCCGCAGCATTCCGCCGGATATCGAGGAAAAGCGTGCCTTTTTGCTCGCTTCCCGCGTTGCCCTCTGGGATATGGTCGATTCGTGCGAGATCGTCGGGTCGGCAGATGACGCCATCCGAGGGGAGCATGTCGCAGACGTAAGGCGTATCCTCGGGCATGCCCCCATCGAACGCGTTCTGTGCAACGGGACAAAGTCCTATGAACTCTTCGCGGCCGCTGCGCCCGATTTTCTCTCCGCCGCACAAAAAATGCCCTCCACGTCGCCCGCCAATCCCCGCTATCGGGAGGAAATCTGGCACCGTGCGCTCGGCGAGATCTTCGGCTTTCCGATTCCCGCCGACGAATTTGAAAAAAAGCATTGACAAACGGCGCATTTTGGAGTACAATAAGAATAGGATCAAAGAAAAAAGCGCCGCTCTGCGCGGCACGGAGGTTTTTTATGTTTGAAAAAGTGTGCAAAATGCTTGCCGACCAGCTGAATCTTCCCGTCGAATCCATCAAGCCCGAATCCGAAGTCGTAAAGGACCTCGGTGCCGACTCGCTCGACGTCGTTGAGCTCATGATGGCGCTCGAGGATGACTACGGCATCACCCTTCCCGAGACCGAGGTCGAGTCCGTCAAGACGGTGCAGGACATCGTCGACATGATGGAGCGCATTACAGAGTAAGTCCGCGAAAAAAAATGGCCTGTCTTTTCGATCCGAAAAGGCAGGCTTTTTTTGTATTTTAGCGAAAAACATGCCACCCATGTCCGAAGGTCAGCCTTCGAGAATGCGTTTTGCCTCCTCTTTGACGCGCAGACGAAGCGATTCGGGCGAGAGGACGCGGAACCCCGCCCCGGCCGAGAGCAATTTCCCGACGAGCGATTCGTCATCCGGGAGAGTGACTTCGGCGAAGAAACGGCCGTCCTCGCTCCGGATATTCTCCACGCCGAGCCATTCTTCGGCAAAGGGAAGCGTTTCGGGTGCGATCTCGAACCGCGCTTCGACGGTGTTCTCTGCCGCATTCCAGAAGGAGAGCGGGATGTCCTCTCGCGTAAAGGGTTGCCGCTCAAAGACTTCGTCCGTGAGGAGAATGCTGCGCATGCGTCCCACCTTAAAGAGGCGGAAGCCCTGCCGCGCCGTGCAGTAGGCATAGAGGTACCAGATGCTCTGCTTGTAGACGAGCAGGTGCGGATGGATGACGCGCGCCGTGCGTTCGCCCTCCCGCGAGACGTAATCGATCTCGACCGCCCGCCGTTCGTTGATGGCGTTTTCGAGGAGAGAAAGTTTGTCCGAGAAGCGTTTTTCGTCACCCCAGGTGCCCGAATCGACCAAAATATTGCCCGAGATGGCCGAATCGCTCCGCCCCGTTTTCATCTGCGCGGTCAGTTTTTCGAGGGCGCTCGCGAGCGCCTTGTCGCCCGTTTCGGAGAGCATGGCGAGCATGGCTTCGCACGTGCGGGCGTATTCCTCTTTGGTGAGAAATCCCTTGGGGAGTTGGTAGGCGTCCGAGATAAAGATGCCGCCGTTCGCACCGCGGGCGATGTCCACGGGGATGCCCGCAACGATGAGCTCTTCCACATAGCGGTAGACGGAGCGCACCGAGCAACCGAATTTCCCCGCAAGTTCGCCCGCACTCACCTTCCCGCGGGCGAGCAGCGTAAACAGGATTCCCATCATAATCTGATATTTCATCTTTGTCTCCCGAAAAATTTGTCGTACTTTGCGGGAAAATTATAGCAAATATGACAGGTATTGTCAAGTTAATTGGCATATAATAGGGGCATGAATGAGGACATCTTTGAAAAAATCATCGAACGTCATGAAGAAGCCGTCCGCAGTGCCCGCAACGAGGCCCTGCATCTTCGCCTTGCGCGCGAGAAGTCCTTTGAGGACATGCTCTCGGAACTTGCCTCGCTCAAGGGGCTCAATGCCGAGGAACGGGCAATTCTCACAGCGTAAACTTTCTCCGAACTTTCGAAAAGCCTTGCGGTTTGTTTGACAAACGGGCGCGGGACGTGTATAATTTTTATCGATAGCAAAGGAGAAATTTTATGCCAAACGTTATGGACACCCTGCGCGCGCGGGGATTTATCAAACAGACTGTCTACGAAGAGGACCTCTATGAACTTCTCGGCCGTGAGAGCGTCCCGTTTTACATCGGCTTCGACCCCACGGCGGACAGCCTGCATGTCGGTCATTTTATGCAGCTCATTGCCATGAAGCACATGCAGGACGCCGGCCACAGGCCCATCGTTCTCATCGGGGGAGGCACCGCCCTCATCGGGGATCCCTCCGGCCGCACCGATATGCGTGCCATGATGACCAAGGAGACGATCGCCCACCATGTCGAGTGTTTCCGCACCCAGATGGGTAAATTCCTCCGTTTTGAGGGTGAAAACGCGGCCGTCATCGTCAACAATGCCGACTGGCTCTCGAACCTCAACTACGTCGATTTCCTGCGTGAGATCGGCGTTCACTTCTCCGTGAACAAGATGCTGACGGCGGAGTGCTTCCGTTCGCGCATGGAGCGCGGCCTCTCCTTCCTCGAATTCAACTACATGCTCATGCAGGCGTACGATTTTCTCGTGCTCGAGCGGAAGTACGGCTGCCTTCTCGAATTGGGCGGCGACGATCAGTGGAGCAACATGCTCGCGGGCGCCGACCTCATCCGCAGAAAGGACCGCAAGGCGGCCTTTGCCATGACCTTCCGCTTGCTCACGACGAGCGAGGGGAAGAAGATGGGAAAGACGCAGAAGGGCGCCGTGTGGCTCGACGAAACCAAGACGACGCCGTACGAATTCTATCAGTATTGGCGCAACACCGACGATGCCGACGTCGAGTCCTGCTTCAAGCTTTTGACCTTTGTCCCTCTCGACGAGATTGAGGAGCTCTGTAAGTTCCGGGACGAGCGCATCAACGCGGCCAAGGAACGCCTCGCATTCGAACTCACCGCCATGGTCCACGGAAGGGAGAAAGCAGAGCGTGCACAAGCCGAGGCAAAGGGTGCATTCAGCGGAAACGAGGGTACCATGCCCGAGGTTCGCCTTCCGAAAGAGGTCAAAACCGTGTTGGAGTCCCTCACCGCGAGCGGCCTTGCCAAGTCGAACGGCGAGGCGAGAAGGCTCATCGAACAGGGCGGCGTCAGCGTCAACGGCGAACGGGTCGACGGCATTGCGGCGTTAGCTCCCGAGGGCGACTTTACGCTCTTTAAGGGAAAGAAAGTACGAGTGCGGGTCGTGCGTGTCTGATGGCTTATCTCGGCGTCTGGGGTGAGACCTCCTATGAGCGCGTCATCGAGCGTTCGCGCTTTCTCGCGTACTGCGCGCGGACGGCATCCGAAGAGGAGGCAAAGGCCTATCTCGAAACACTGCGCGCCGGGCACGCGGGTGCAACGCATGTATGCTACGGCTACGTCGCGGACTCGCTCGGCAATCTCCAACGCTTTTCGGATGACGGCGAGCCGCAGGGGACAGCCGGGATGCCTATTCTCGGCGTCATCAAGGCGCAGTCGCTCCGCGAGACGACAGTAGCCGTCGTGCGCTGGTTCGGCGGGATCAAGTTGGGCGCAGGCGGCCTCACGCGGGCGTATTCCTCGCTCTCGGCGGAGTGCATCCGTCTGGCGCCGAAGCGGAGCTTTGAGCTGTGCGCGGAACTTGCGGTCTCCGTCGGGTACGGCGAGACGGGCGCATGTCTCCGCTATCTCGAGGGGCACTCCGTTACGGTCAAGGATCGACTGTTTGCGACGGGTGCCGAATTCCGCGTCCTCGTCAAGGCGTGTGACGAAGCGGCCTTTACGCGCGATCTCCTCGGCGCACTCAACGGCCGCGTGACCGTGAGAAAGATTGCAAGCTATATCCATCCGTTTGAGCTTGCGTCATAAACCCAAGGTACATCATTCAGCCCCGAGCCGGCATGTGGCTCGGGGCTTTTTGTAGCAATCGGACGCCGTTCCGCTCGGACGAACGCCGAACAGAGCATCGGGAAGGCGCGTTTTTGCGACGTCGGAAAAGAGGACAAGAACCGACGATTTTCGGGGATTTTCTCCTGTCCTTTATTTCGATGTTCATCGAAATAAGAGATTTTTTCCATTTTTTTCGAAATTTCGGCATATTTTTCGGGGGAATATTTGAGAAAAATCGAATCTTTGACGAGAGGGGATCTGCTTTCCGCAAACGAATCTCCCGTCATGCGGCGAGGTTTTGGCTCTCGTCGCAGAATTTCGCGGTTTCGCGCCCCAGGGGGCCTTTCACTCCGCTTTCGGAGGAGGTACGGCCTGCCCCGACCTTCTACCCGGCCCGCCGCTTGCATACAATACGGTATGAAATACCGCGTCAAACGGCCATGGCGGACAAGGCTGATCCTTTTGGGACTCCTTTCGGGGCTCATCGGGGCGGTCGTTCTTGTGCATGTCAATATTACGGGTGTTCTGAAGGCGGTCGCAGAGGCGAACATGCGCTCCATCACGACGGTCGCCGTCAACGACGCAATCTATTACACGCTCTCGGACGGCCTCCGCTACGAGGACCTCATCCACATCGAGCGGACGGAGACGGGCGAGATCGCCGCCATCACGTCCGATCCCCTCCAGATCAACCGGATCGCCCGTGACGCAGCCTATATGTCCCAGCAGAATTTGCAGACCATGAGTGAAACAGGAGTGGACGTCCCGCTCGGCGCCTTCTTCGGGATCGAGGCATGGGCCGGATTCGGTCCGAGGATTCACATGCAGATCATTCCCATCTCCAATGTGGCCTGCAAGTTCGTCTCAAAGTTCGAGGGTGCGGGAATCAACCAGACCAAGCACTCCATCTACCTCGAGATCGTCGCGGACATCTCAATCATCATGCCGTCGGGGACGAGCAATTTCGCTTCGCTGACGGAGGTGCTCATCTGTGAAAGTGTGCTCGTGGGCAAGGTGCCCGAGACCTATTTGCAGGCCGATCTCTTCGACGGCGGCTACTCGCTCGCACCATCTGTCTCCGCCCCTTCGCCGACAAATTCGCGGATCATGGCGACAATGTCATCTGTCCCCGAGGAATAGTGCAAATCGTTAAGATGATTTAATAATTTTTTGTCCTCCCAGGCGTCTTTCACGACGTCCGGAAGCAGGTCGAGCTGTGATTCGGGAAGAATTTTCGCAAGACCCTTTTCCTCAAAGTAGCGGGCATTTTCGAGCTGGTCGCCGCGGGAACTTCGGACGAGCGGAACAAAGACGGCGCGCTTTCCGAGGGCCATGACCTCAAAGACGGTGTTGCTGCCGGCGCGGCACAAGACGATGTCGCTCGCCGCATATGCGCTGCCCATGTCGGGCTCGTACTCACGCACGACATAGCGGTTTTTCTCGACCCCATGTCCGCAATTCTCCGAGTCAAGCGGCGAATTTTTGCCGTCGGAAGAGGCCGCGGAGCAAGGCGAAACGGCGCTCGGAAGGGGGGCGGAAAGGCCCGAAAGATGCAGTACCGAAAAGTTTTCCAAGAGGGCGGGAAGTGCGTTTTCGAGCGCTGTGTTCAAGACATGGCTGCCACTTCCGCCGCCAAACACCAATAAAACGGGTCCTTTTTCGGGCAAGCCGAACTTTCGCCTTGCCCGTCTTGCGTTGCCTTCGAGGACCTCTTTTCTTACCGGAGAGCCCACCCATTTTCCGTTCGGAAATTTTGCCGCGGTCTCGGGGAAGGAAGTGAGGACATAGGCGCATTTTCTCGCGATGAGACGGGTGCACAGTCCGGGCGAGAGGTCGCTCTCGTGCGTGAGGACGGGGATCTTCAGCCGATGCGCCGCCCATACGGCGGGGTAGCTCGCGTAGCCGCCCTTGGAGAACACGAGGGCGGGTTTTTCGCGCCGTAAAACAGCAAGCGCCTCGCGGTTTGCCCTGCGGAGTTTTGCGGGGATCCGGAGGTTTTCGGCCGTGAATTTCCGCACCAATTTCGGACACTCGACGCGGAAGAAGGGATAGCCCGCATTGGTGACAAGGACCTCGTCGATACCACCCGTGCCCAAGTAGAGGAGGTCAAATTCGCGGCGGAGCTCTTGCATTACGGCAAGATTGGGCACCACATGCCCCGCGCTGCCGCCTCCCGTAAAGAGGATCTTTTTCTTACTCATACATACAGTATATGAAGGTGTCCGATTTTTATTGAAAAAAGCCCCTGCGGACCGTTTTATCGGGAATCCGGGGAGCATCGGAAAATAAAACCCGTACCGATCCGGCGCACCGATCGCCGCGGGAAAGAAAAACAGCAAAAAAATGACGGAACCGTTTTCCCGCACTTGCAATTTCCGGAGAAGGGTGATAAAATAATAGGAAACAACCTGAAACAGAGGAAACGTATGAAAAGACCGATTGTTTTATTCCTTTCCGCAGTCGCGGCGGCGGCATCGTGCATGCTTGCGGCCTGCAACATCACCATCGAGCTGCCCGCAACGTATGTCCCGCGCGACAGTGCGACGGTGACCGTCTTTACGACCAACGACATGCACGGAAATCTCGCAAACGACGGCAAAGGCACGATCGGCATCGTGCAGGCGGCCGGGATCAAGGCTTCCACCGAGAATGCGCTCCTTGTGGATGCGGGAGACGCAACGCAGGGCGCGTCGTTTGCCTCGGTCTCGCAGGGTGCGGACGTCATCCGCATGATGAATGAAGCGGGCTACGACCTCATGGCGGCGGGCAACCACGAATTCGACTATGGTGCGGACGTGCTTCTCAAAAACGAGGAGCTTGCCGACTTCCCCATCCTCGCCGCAAACGTAAAACGGGACGGCGAGCCCCTTCTGGAGAGCTCCGCCGTACTCGAGACCGCTGGCTACAAAATCGGCTTTATCGGGCTGACTACCGTGTCTACCGCGACTTCGACCAATCCCACCCTTCTTACGGGCGTGACCTTTGAGGACGAAGTGGAGACCGCGAAGAAAGAAATTGCGGCGCTCAAGGACAAGACGGACGCGATCGTCCTCGTCTGCCACATGGGGGACAATGGGAAGGCTGTCTTCCGCACGAGCGAACAGCTCCTTTCCGCACTCTCTGCGGAGGAACAAAAGGAGGTCTCCGCCGTCATCGACGGACACAGCCACACCGTGGAAGAAAAGACGGTACAGGGGATCCCCATCATCCAGACGGGGGTGAATTTCGCAAATCTCGGCAAGCTCACGCTCTCGTTTACGGACAGCAAGGATGGGGCGGCCGTAACCGCCGCGGGCGAAGTGCTCGATTACGACGCGGCGATGCACTACTCCGTGACCGATGCGGGGAACGAGAAGACACAGACCGTCCAAGCAAAGCTCGATGCGATCAAGGACCAACAGGACGAAGTGTTGAAGGAAGTCCTCTGCCGGATCGACCATCCGCTCTTCGGCGGGTATGTCTGCTATAACTATGCGGAATCGCGGGTCGTGGAGACCTCTTACGGCGACTTTGTGACGGACGCCTTCCGCTACTACGCCGAGCAGTTTGCGAAAAACGAGAAGCTCACTCTCCCCGTGGTGGCGGTGGAAAACGGCGGCGGAATTGCGCAGAGCCTGCCGACTTGGCACACGGGCGGCACGGACATCACCCGCGGCGACGTGCTCGGCGCCTTCAACCATGGCAATCTCGTGGAAGTTCTGAAAGTTTCTCCCGCCGAACTGTTTGCGGCCATTGAGAGCGGGCTTGCGACGACGGGGCAGGACGAGACGGGGCTTCTTCTGCGCGAACGGGTGAGCGGCTCCTTCCTCCAACGCAGCGGATTCTCTTACACCTATGACCCCGCAGGCAAAGCGGGCAGCAAGGTCACGGAAGTCAAACTCGCGAATGGCACGCTTCTCGACCGCGCGGATACCAAAAACAAGCTCCTGCTTGCCACAAACAACTATGTCTCTTCCTCCTTTGCAAAGGGCGAAAAGCTCGGCGAACTCGGCGGCGAGGATATTCTCATCGAAGATTATATCCTCTATCTGAGCGGGCAGAACGGCGGCACTCTCGACTATGAGTGCAGTTACGACCGCATTGGGATCGCAAACGACAAATCGCCCGAGACCTACACGGCCAGGATCCGCGTGACAAAGGGAGGGGAGGCACAGACCAATCAGACCTATACCATGTCCGTGGACGGCGGTGCGGCACGGGAATTTACGACGGACGGCGGCGGATACATCACTGCGACGCTTCAAAAGGGCGCGCATTATCTGTGGCTTTCGGGCGGGAGCAATTTCGTGTATGTGAACAACTATTCGGGCACGGGCGTTGCCGCGGGCGACGGGGAAAATCCTAATTTCTATACCAAAGAGGGGTACTATCCGTTCGCGTTTCTTCTCCCGGACGGCAAAGCGGACTGACGGGAACCCGTTCCGCTTTTTGGCTTCCGATCAGCGGAAGGAAGAAGCATCGGCAAGGAAATTTGTCCGGGCAAGGGTGTTTTTCGAAAAATCACATGCATCCGAAGCGCTTGTTTCGGACATGGGTTGCCCGAAGGATGTCATTTTGGTCGATTTTGCCCGAATCACGCAACCAAGTTCAAGGCTTTCCGACGGCGGAGAGCCTTTTTTCTTTCCGTCGGGCCGAGCGGAAAGAAAAGCGCGTTTCCGGGTACTATTCCGCCCTTTTTCGACATAGGTATAAATATCCTGTCGAAAGGGGGAATTTTTCATGTGGACCATCGAAGAGCGCGCCGTCCGCTGCGGCGAGTACATTGTTCGGACGGGCGGGACTGTCCGCGCCTGTGCCAAGGCACTGGGGACGAGCAAGTCGACCGTACATAAGGATATCGTCGAGAGGTTGGTTTTTATCGACCCCATCCTTGCAAAACAGGCGAGAGCGGTGCTCGAAGTGAACCTTTCCGAGCGGCATCTGCGCGGGGGCGAATCGACCAAGAGAAAGTACGCCAATCGGGGGAAATTACATCCTGCGCCGCGGGACGGAGAGACGGTCCGTCCGTCATAGCCCGCGCCGGGAAAAATTTTGCAAAAGAATCCCCCGCGGATGTTGTCATTTTCGCGGGTTTATGGTATAATAAAAGAAAATTTACGCTTCGGATGACTCTTATGGCAAAATTACTCGGCATCGACGTGGGCTCGACGACGGTCAAGCTCTGCGCCCTCGACGAAAGCGGCGCGATCCTGCACACCTCCTATGTGCGGCACTATTCCCGTGTCCGGGAATGCGTCCTCTCGGAACTGGAAAAAATCCGCCCGCTCGGGACGGTCTACCGTGCCGCCGTTACGGGCTCCGCGGGCCTCGGACTTGCCCAGCGGGGGAAGCTCGACTTCGTACAGGAAGTGCAGGCCGCATACACCGCCATCCGGCGGCTCTATCCCGACGCCGACGCCGCAGTCGAATTGGGCGGCGAGGATGCCAAGATCATCTTCCTCACGGGCGGCACCGAGCAGCGCATGAACGGCAGCTGTGCGGGAGGAACGGGAGCCTTCATCGACCAGATGGCGACCCTGCTCGACGTCTCCGTCTCCGAGATGGACGAGCTCTCCCTCCGCGCCGAAGAGATCTATCCCATCGCCTCCCGGTGCGGCGTATTCGCAAAGTCCGACGTCCAGCCCCTTCTCAACCAAGGGGCCAAAAAGAGCGACATTGCGGCGTCCATCTTCCGTGCCGTCGTCGACCAGACCGTCTCCGGCCTCGCGCAGGGACGCAGGATCAAGGGGAAGGTGCTCTTCCTCGGCGGTCCGCTCTACTTCCTCAAAGGGCTCCGGAAGGCCTTCCGCGAGACGCTCGGCCTCGATGACGAGCATGCGATCTTCCCGGAGAATGCACCCTGCTTCATGGCGATCGGGGCAGCCATGTCCGCGATCGGATCTCACGAAACCACACTCGACGCCCTCATCGGACAGATCGAAGCCATCCGGGAGGGCGGGAACATCACGGTCGGACGTCCGCTCTTCTCCTCGCGGGAGGAGTACAGCGCGTTTATCGCCCGCCACAGCCGCAGCGACCTTTCCTTTGAGGACCTTCGTACCTATGAGGGAGACGCCTATCTCGGCGTCGACTGGGGCTCCACGACGACCAAGCTCATGCTCATCACGCCCGACAACAAGATCCTCTATTCGCACTATCAGAGCAACAACGGCCAGCCGCTCGAGATCGTGGCGGACAAGCTCCGCGAGATCTATGCACTCACCAAAGAGAAGATCAACATCCGCGCCGCCTGTGTCACGGGATACGGCGAGGACATGATGAAGGCCGCGCTCAAATTCGACTTCGGGATCGTGGAGACCATGGCGCACTTCAAGGCGGCCCTCTACTTCAATCCCGACGTCGACTTCATCATCGATATCGGCGGACAGGACATCAAGTGTTTCAAGGTCAAGAACCGCGCGATCGATTCCATCATGCTCAACGAGGCGTGTTCCTCGGGATGCGGCTCCTTTATTCAGACCTTTGCCAAGGCCATGGGCATGGAGATTGACGCCTTCTCCCGTCTCGGCCTCTTTGCCAAACATCCCGTCGAGCTCGGGAGCCGCTGCACGGTGTTCATGAACAGCTCGGTCAAGCAGGCGCAGAAGGAGGGGGCAAGCGTGGAGGACATCTCCGCGGGCCTCTCCGCGTCCATCGTCAAAAACGCCATCTACAAGGTCATCCGCGCCCGTTCGCCCGAGGAACTCGGTGAGCACATCGTGGTGCAGGGCGGGACCTTCCTCAACGACGCCGTTCTCCGCTCCTTCGAGATCGAGACGGGGAAGGAAGTCGTCCGTCCCGCCATCGCGGGGCTGATGGGGGCCTTCGGGGCCGCCCTCTATGCCAAGGAGAACGCGGCGGAAGAGGCGATCATCTCGTCGCTCATCTCCGAAGCCGAGCTGCGGACGTTCTCCTATTCCTCCAAGTCCGTCAAATGCAACGGATGCACTTCCCATTGCAACGTCAACATCCTCACCTTCTCGGACGGCAGACGGTTCATCTCGGGCAACAAGTGCGAACGGGGAGCGGGCTTAAAGCCGCCCGAAAATCCGCTCGATCTCTATGCCTACAAGTATCGGAAACTGCTCGAACTTCCCTCCAAAGAGTCCGGAAAGCGCGGAAGGGTGGGGCTTCCCATGCAGCTCGTCATGTTCGAACAGCTGCCCTTCTGGACGGCCTTCTTCGAGACGTGCGGCTTTCAAGTCGTGCTCTCCGAAAAGAGTTCGCGCGAGCTCTATTTTAAGGGCCAGCACACCGTTGCGAGCGATACGGCCTGCTATCCCGCCAAATTGATGCACGGGCACATCGAATCCCTCCTCGACAGCGGGGTGGACTTCATTTTCTATCCCTGCGAGAGCTACAACCTCGATGAGCACGATTCGGTCAATCACTACAACTGTCCCGTCGTCGCCTACTATCCCGAACTTCTGAAAGCCAACAACGAACGGCTGAATGCGCAGAACTTCATCGCGCCCTATCTCGACCTCAACAGCGAGGCGGCCGCGGCGCGCACGCTCCGCCGGGAGCTCTCCCGGTTCGGGGTCTCTCTCGCCCTCGTAAGGGAGGGCCTCAAAGAGGGAAAGCGCAGGGCACAGTTCTTCCATGAGGACATCGTCGCGGAGGGGAATCGTGTGCTTGCGGAAGCAAAGAGGCAGGGCATGCACGCGATCGTGCTTGCGGGAAGGCCCTATCACGCCGATCCCGAGATCAATCACGGCATCCATAAACTCATCACGTCCTTGGGCCTTGCCGTCCTCTCGGAGGATGCCGTATTCGAGGAGGGCAGCCTCGTCAAGGTCAACGTTCTGAACCAGTGGACCTACCATGCCCGTCTCTACCGTGCGGCTGAATTCTGTGCCCGCAGACCCGACTGCGACCTCGTCCAGCTCGTCTCCTTCGGGTGCGGAATCGACGCCATCACGACGGACGAGGTGCGCGCCATCCTCGAACGGGAGGGAAGGCTCTATACGCAGATCAAGATCGATGAGATCAACAATTTGGGGGTGGTAAAGATACGGCTCCGGTCGCTGCTTGCCGCCATCGAAGAACAGAAGAGGGAGGCCCGCAGATGACGGACAGCGAAACATACGGCGGCACGCCCGTTGCCGATTACACCGATCCCTATCCCCGTTTTACGCGGGAGATGAAGGAGAGCCACACCATTCTCGTCCCCGACATGCTCCCGTGGCACTTTGACCTTCTGACCCACGTCATGCGGAGCGAGGGCTATCGGGTGGAAGTTCTCCACAACGAGGGCCGCGCCGTCATCGACGAGGGTCTCAAACATGTGCACAACGACACCTGTTTCCCCGCACTGTGCGTCATCGGACAGTACCTCGATGCCTTAAAGAGCGGAAAGTACGACGTCGACAAGACGGCGGTGCTCATCACGCAGACGGGCGGCGGCTGCCGTGCGAGCAACTATTTGCCCCTCATCCGCAAGGCCTTAAAGGCGGAATTCCCGCAGGTCCCAGTGCTCTCGCTCAACTTTTCGGGACTGGAAAAGGGCAACGGGCTCGAACTCAACCTGACCATGCTCAAAAAGCTCGCCTATTCCGTCTTTTACGGCGACCTCATCATGACATGCTTCAACCAGACCAAGCCGTACGAACGGACGGAGGGGAGCAGCGCCGCGGTGCGCGTCTCCTTGGTCGAAGCACTCCGCAAGGCACTCGATTCGGGCGAGTATAAGCGCTTAAAATACTACACAGGTCGCATTTTGGAGGCATTTTCCGCCGTGGATGCCGACCGTTCGGAGCGCAAGATCCGCGTGGGGATTGTCGGGGAAATTTACGTCAAATATTCGCCCCTCGGCAATTCCCATCTCGAGGACTTCCTTCTCTCGGAAGGCTGCGAGCCCGTCGTGCCCGCTCTCATGGACTTCCTCCTCTACTGCGTTGTCAACACGCTGAACGACGCCCGTTTTTACGGCAGACGCGACGCAAAGACGCTGCTCTTCGGCATCGTGTACCGCTGGCTGTACGCAAAGGAAAAGACAATCATCGGGATGATGAAGGAGCACGGCGTGTTCGAACCGCTCCACGACTTCGAGCACCTCCGCGCGCATGCCGACCGCGTCATCCATCAGGGCGTCAAGATGGGGGAGGGCTGGCTCATTCCCGCCGAGATGGCGGCGCTCTGCGAATCGGGCGTGGAGAACATCGTCTGCGCCCAACCCTTCGGATGCCTTCCCAACCACATCGCGGGGAAGGGGGCGGCGCGGACCGTCAAGACGCTCTTCCCCGAGGCCAACATCGTGCCCGTCGATTACGACCCCTCGGCGACCAAGGTCAATCAGGAAAACCGCATCAAGCTGATGCTTGCCACGGCCCGGGAACACGCGGCCGAGAAACAGCGAGCCTGACAAAATCATAAAATAAATCCCCGTACCGCGGACATGGTACGGGGATTTTCTGTCTGAATCGATATCAAGCGGGCTGCGGACGGCGTTTTACGAGCTGCGCGACGAGCCGGGCGACCGCATGGAAGAGAAGCTGCCGCAAAAGATCGAGAAAGGCGCAGACGAAAAAGACGGCCGCAGCGCAGAGGATCGCATAGAGGAGAACAAAGTTCCCGTAGTGCGACGTCACATGCAGGAGGTCCTTCCAGATAAAGCGCCGCATGGCAACGCAGTTGTCGTGGATCAGGAAC
>CANQUL010000036.1 GCA_947627015.1 uncultured Clostridia bacterium
CCCGAGCACGTTGACGACGTTCTCCCGAAGAATCCCCGAGGGGAGCAGATTGAGGATGAACTTCCCGCGGTCGTTGACGACGGTATGGCCTGCATTGTTGCCGCCCTGATAGCGGCAGACGATATCATAGTCCTCGGAGAGGAGATCGACCATCTTCCCCTTGCCTTCGTCGCCCCAGTTGATCCCGCAAACGGATGTAAGCATGCAAAAACTCCTTTGAACGGACAGGGTCTCCCCCGCCGTCACAAAATTACGTTTTATTATACAATAAAATCCCCCGCTTTGTCAAGTATACGAGGCTTCTTTTTGCACTGCGGGCCGTCCGGCGGGGTAAAAAAATTTTCGCACGCGCCCGCAAAACGGCGGACGATTCGCATGAAACTGAATTTTTCGTCCGAACGCGAAAATTTTTGTTGACTTTTTTTATAAATCCGCGTATAATGAAGAACAAACCGAATGAAGGAGGATTTTCGTATGTATTGCAGAGATTGCGGCACAAAGCTGTCCCTTCGCTTTCTTGAAAACGAAGGCCTTGTCCCCTACTGCGACCAATGCGGCAAGTTCAAATTTCCCTTCTTCCCCGTGGCCGTCTCCATGGCCGTGGAACGGCGTACCGATCACAAGATCCTGCTTGCAAAGCATGTCGGCGACGACGAGTACAAGCTGCTCGCGGGATATGTCAAGAAGGGGGAAAGTGCGGAAAAGACCATTGCTCGCGAATTGAAGGAGGAGACGGGACTTCCCACCGTCAAATGGAAGTATCTCGGCTCGCGCTATCACGATGAAAAGGACATTCTGATGCTCGGCTTCCTCGTGACGACGGAAGAGCTTGCGATCAAGCCGAACGAAGAGCTTGCCGAGACGCGCTGGTGCACCTACGAGGAAGCAAAGGAGCTCATCAAAAAGAATTCGACGGCGGAAGCGTTTTTGAATGCCGCCATTGCCGAACTCGGAAGAAAGAAGTAACAACGGTCCCGAGCCGACCCAACCGGCCCAACGATTCCAAAGCCATGAAAAAGGACGAAACAAAACGTTTCGTCCTTTTCGTTTCCAAAGCGTAAGGTGCGTTACGGAACATCGGGAGACGCGGAACCGCCGGGAAGCGGGAGCAGGAAATTCGCCCCGTCGCCCGTGACGACCGTTTCGGGAAGTTTTCCGTCCCATGCCTCGAGATATTCGATGTACTTGATGTATTCGGTGATGAGCGCGATCTGCTCGTCGCTCTTTCCCGTAAAGTCGATGGAATATTCGACCCCCACCGCAACGTTCTGTCCGCTCTCGTCCGTCTCATAGACGGGCGTTTCGAGAATGTCAAACCCAAGCGCACGCGCAATCTCGATGGAATTTGCCTTGATGGCGTTTGCCTCGGCCTGTGCGATGAGAAGCCGCGCCTCGGCGTCCCCTCTCGCCGCCTCAATGCGGGCTTCCGCTTCGAGTTTTGCGACTTCGAGTTCCTGTTGGGCCTTGACGAGCGCGGTCTCCTTTTCGTACTCGGCCTTGAGCTTTTCCTGTTCGGCGATCATCTTGTCCTCCACCGTCTGCTCGAACGCATCGGAGAAGTCGATGTTGGTGAGCGCCACCTTTTCGATATTGACGAAGAAGGTCTCGTCGATCGCATTCTTTACTTCGGCCTCGACTTCCTCAGAGATCTGCGCACGTTTTTCGATGATCTCCATGGCCGAATAGGCAGAGAGCGTGGACTTTGTGGTCGCCTCGGCGATCGAGGAGATACGGCTCCCGAGCGCCGTGAGCGTTCCGTATTGTTCCGCAATGCCGAGCGCCTTGTCCTGCCGGATGGAATATTGCACGACCATATCGATCTCCATCGTCTGGGCGTCCTTGGAATAGGTATTGGCATCGATCGAGAGATTCTGGACCTTGGCATCGTACCGTTCATAGCTCTCCGTCATCCAGAAGTCGAAATACGTCCCGGGCATTCGTACGGCCGTGGCCTTCCCGAGATGTTTTACGACGGCGACCTCGCCGGTGTCCACGGTGTGGATGCTGAAGGGAACGAGGATGAGGAGCAGTCCGAACAGTGCTGCAACGCCGATCCCGATCCATTGATAGCGGATCTTCCGTCGCTTGCGCATATACAGAGCGACGGCGATCCCGCCTGCGGTCAAAAGGAGGAAAATTGCCCCTGAAATGACTGCGATGAACATAAGTGAAACAATCTCCTTTGTCGGAAGCGCCTTTTGGCGCACTCATCCGACAAAATGTATATACCCGCTCTTTATACGCTTCAAACAAAAATCCGACCGATTTCCGTATGGATCGGCCGGACGGGGATCACAATCCCAATTTGGTTTTGAGAAGAACGTCGAGGGCATTCGCCAAATCTTTTTCCGTACCCGCATTCTCGAGAAGGTAGCAATTCCCCCCGCCGAGCGTCCCGGGATCGACCTGCCGTGCCATGCGGGCAGTCACCTCCTCCCGCGTGAGACCGTCGCGCGCCATAACCGATGCAATGCGGGCCTCCACGGGCCTCCGGACGGCGATAACGCCGTCAAAGTACCCTTCGAGATGTTTTTCAAAGAGAAGCGGGACTTCGGAGAAGGATACGGGGAAACGGGACGACTGTACAAGCAATTCCTCCATGATGCGCGGATGCGCATATGCGTCGAGCCTGTCACATGCCTCGGGAGACGAAAAGACGAGCGCCGAGAGCGCCTTACGGTCGATGTCCCCCTCTCTCGTGCAGGACGGAAAGAGACGGGAGAGCCCCGCACGATATTCCCGATCGTTCCAAAGCCGATCGGAGATCGCATCGCAGGATAGGACGGGAAAACCCCGCGCTTCGAGCAGCCGAATGACGGCGGACTTGCCGCTTCCGATGCCGCCCGTCACGGCATATCGCTTATTTTGCGTCATACCAGCTCCTTCCCACGGCAACTTCGGCGATAAGAGGCACACTGAGCGAGATCGCCCCCTCCATCTCCTCTTTGAGCAATCGGACCGCCGCGTCCCGCTCTTCGGCAGGCGTATCGAGGATGAGTTCGTCGTGGACCTGCAGGACGAGCCGCGATGCAAGGCCTTCCCTCTTGAGGCGCGCATAGACACGGAGCATTGCGATCTTGATGATGTCGGCCGCACTGCCCTGCAATGGCATATTCATGGCGGCACGTTCTCCGAAGGAGCGAAGATTGTAATTGGAGGAGCGGATCTCGGGGATATAGCGCTTTCTTCCGAGCACGGTCGTGACATACCCCGACTGCTTTGCCGCCTCGACGTTGGCGTCCATGTATTCGCGGACTTCGGGATTGGTCTCAAAGTACTTTGTGATGTACTCCGACGCCTCGTTCGGCGAACAGCCGAGGTCCTTGGACAGCCCGAACGCGCTCATGCCGTAGATGATACCGAAATTGATGGTCTTGGCCCTTCTGCGCATGGAGGATGTGACTTCGCCGAGCGGGACTCCGAAGATGTGCGAAGCGGTCGCCGCGTGAATGTCCTCCCCGTTGTTGTAGGCTTCGCGCAGAACTTTGCAGCCCGAAAAATGTGCGAGAAGACGCAATTCGATCTGGGAATAGTCCGCATCGACGAGGACGTTCCCCTCCCGTGCGATAAAGAGCCTTCGGAGCTCCTTGCCCTCTTCGGTCCGGACGGGGATGTTCTGAAGGTTGGGATTGGTGCTCGAGAGCCTTCCCGTCGTCGTGACCGTCTGATTGTAGGTCGTATGCACGATCCCGTTGCTCGCAAGCGGACGGATGCCGTCGATATAGGTGGATTGGAGCTTTTGCAGCTCACGGTAGCGAAGGATCAGGCGGGCGATCTCATGGTCCTCGGCGAGTTTTTCGAGCACGTCCGCACCGGTGGAGAATCCGCCCCGACGGTTACGCTTGATCCCCTTGGCGTCATAGCCGAGCCGTCCGAATAAAATTTCGGAGAGTTGAAAGGGCGAATTGAGGTTGAAGGATTCCACTCCCGCGAGATCAAAGATCTGTTCGGAGAGAATGTTCATTTCCTTTTTGAACCGTTCGGAAAATTCCGGGAACTTTGCAAGGTCGACCCGCACGCCCGTGCGTTCCATGTCGAGGAGCACTTCGGAGAGCGGGAGTTCGAGTTCGTTATAGAGCTTTTCCTCGGGTGAGCCCTTGATCTTCTCTTTTGCTCCCTTGCACACTTCAAAGAGCGCGCCCGCGCAGTTCTCGGGTAGCATCGAGCGGTCGACGGCAAGCTCCTTTGCCTGCGTCGGACGAACATTGGAGTCGCAGAGATAGCGGAGAAGGCTCACATCATCCATTTTGCATTCGATTTTGATCCCCGCCGTGTCCATGAGGTGGGCAAGCGCCTTGACGTCCGTCGTGTATCCGTGTTTTTCCGCCGAAAAGAGCGTATTGAGGAGCGGAGACAGCTCGTCGAGGAAAAATCCGGCGGAAAGGAAATTGTCGCGCCGGCGCAGGATGTAGTCCTGTCCGTTGAGGTTGAGGTAGATTGCCTCGGGTTCGGCGCAGACGGCAAATTCCGTTGCCGCTTCCGCAAGAGGAAGGAGAGCAGACGGATCGGTGATTTCGACGGCGGGAGCCGCGATGCGGGGCCGTTCGGCCGGGAAATAAGCCGAATCGACCAACGAACGGAATTCAAGCCTCGCAAAGAAGGCACGCGCCTCTTCGGGGAAGGGAAGATGCAGGATACACTCTTCGCGCGTAACCGAGACGGGCGCCTTACGGTCGATCGTGGCAAGCGTGCGGGAAAGATATGCGCTCTCCCGTCCCGTCACGAGTTTTTGCCGAAGCCCGCCCGAGAAGTCCTCGATGTGCATGTAAATGTTGTCGAGACTCCCGTAATCGCGGAGAAGCGCCAGCGCGCCCTTGGGCCCAATCCCCTTGATCCCCGGGATATTGTCCGAGGAATCCCCCATGATCGCCTTTTCTTCAATGATCTGCCACGGTTGAAGTCCCGTCTTTTCGGTAAAATTTTCCGCGGTCAGACGGTCGAGATCGCTTACGCCCTTTTTTGTAAAGCAGACGTCCACATTTTCTCCGACGAGCTGATAAGCGTCGCGGTCACCCGTGTAGATGAGCGTCTGCATATTCTCGAAGCTGCCCGCAAGCGTGCCGATCACGTCGTCCGCCTCGTATCCTTCGAGTTCGACCATGCAGATTTGCATGGCGCGCAGAAGATCCTTTAAGACGGGGACCTGCTTTACGAGTTCCTCCGGCATCGGTTTGCGCGTCCCCTTGTAGTCGCCATAGAGTTTGTGGCGGAAGGTCGGTGCATGCACGTCGAATGCAACGGCGAGATGCGTCGGATGCTCATCCTCGATGATCTTGAAGAGGAGCTTGATAAAGCCGAAGATCCCGTTGGTCGGAAGGCCGTCCTTCGTCATAAATACGGTCATTGCATAGTAGGCGCGGTTGAGCAGGCTGTTGCCGTCGATAAGAATGAGTTTGTCCATACTCCCATTTTAGCACAATCGGCGAGTTTTTGCAAGAAGAAGAGAAAAATCGCTTGCATTTTCCGCAAATTTTCGTTATAATTTTATTATCGGCCGGTGTGGTGGAATTGGCAGACGCGCTGGACTCAAAATCCTGTGGTAGTGATACCGTATCGGTTCGACCCCGATCACCGGCACCACGTCGCATTGTTGCGACTTTCAAAAGCGATCGCCTCTCGGCGGTCGCTATCCTTTTCGAATTTTCACACTACGATCGGAGATACGGCATGATCCTCGGCGTCGGACTCAGAACGGATATCGTTCGCTATTATACGGAATGGCTCCTCAACCGGTTTCGGGACGGGGTAGTTTTGGCGCGCAATCCTCTTTTCCCGGGGAAACTGACCGAATACCGTCTTTCTCCCGACAAACTCGACGGGATCTACTTCTGTTCCAAGGACTATACGCCGCTTCTTCCCCATCTTGGGGAATTCGTGCCCAAGTACAATACCCTCTTTCACCTTACGCTCAACGGCTACGGCACGGAGACAGAGCCCGATTTAGCGCCCTTGGAAACGCGGATCGAAGATTTCCGTACGCTCTCCCAAGCGGTCGGAAAAAATCGTCTCTTCTGGCGATACGATCCCATCCTCATCACAAAGACCTATTCGCTTGCGTGGCACATGGAGATGTTCGAACGGCTTGCCTCGGAGCTTTCGCCCCACACTGCGGGCTGTATCGTCAACTTTCCCGAATTCAACTTCTCGCTCAATCGACGTGCATGCGGCAATCAGATGTTCACGCGCGACCAACGGGAAGAAATCCTGTGCCGTTTGGGGCCCATCGGGATGAAATACACGCTTCCCCTTCGGCTGTGCGGCCGCGGGGTGGATTACGGGAAATACGGATTTTCCCGCTCCGGCTGCGTTACCCTCTCCGACTTTGCGGCCGCCAACGGATGCCGGTTTCAGAATATCCGGCATGCGGGGAACCGCCGTGACTGTGCCTGCATCGTCATCCGCGACATCGGTTGGTACGACAGCTGCCCGGGGAAGTGTGTCTACTGCAACGCCGACCGCGACTTCTCCCTCGTCGATGAAAACTGCGCCGCACATGATCCGACTTCTCCCCTCCTCATCGGGCGTCCGCACGAGGGCGATCTCATTCAAAAGAGTCCGCAAGAGAGTTTTCTCGCACCGCACGGGCAGATCTCGCTTTTTGACGATTAAAAGGCGACGGCAGAATTTGCCGTCGCCTTTCTCATGCTGTTTTTATCCTGTCCGAAGCATCTTGAGAGAGGTCATTTCATAATTTTCGCGACAAAAAAACCCTCATAGAGTTCGGTAGGCCGAACGGCCAACGTCCCGGGAGCGGACGGAAGCAGGGGCAAGCCGTCAAAGGGCTCGATGGGAACGAGATCCGCCCCCATCGCGGGCAAGACCCGCGCCAGAAGGCGTTCATTCTCGTCCTTTAAGACCGAACAGGTCGAATAGACGAGCGTTCCGCCCTTTTTGAGCAATGTAAGAGCCTTTTTCAGGAGCTTTTCCTGCCGTTCGACGCATTTTTTGAGAAAAGGAAGGGAGAACCGAACGGGATCATCCGTCTGATAGGTCCCCGTACCCGAGCAAGGTGCGTCGAGCAGGATCTTATCAAAGGAAAAAGCGTTGTCGAGGAGCAGTGCGTCGGTTTTCAAAACGTTGACCCGTCCCGCGCCCTGCCGCTCGAGATTGAATTTCAGACGTTCGCAGCGCAAATTGTCCTTTTCGCAAGCCGTGATAAGCGCTTTTCCGCCTGAAAGTGCATACATTTCGCTCGTCTTGCCGCCCGGAGCTGCTGTCATATCGAGAATATCCTCCCCTGCCCCCGGCGCAAGATAGAGCGGCGGAAGCATGGACGACAGGCTTTGAAGATAGATCTTTCCCTCCCGGTAGAGGGAACTCTCTCTGAGGTCCGAAGGACCGTCAAGGACACGGGCGCTCTGAAACCAAGAAATCCGACGGCAATTTCTGCCCTCGGATCGAAGCACAAAGTCCACCTTATCGGCGGTCGCCTTTAAGGTGTTGATGCGCAAGGAAGTGGGGCGGCGCACAGCGTAGCCCCTTTGGATCTCATCTGCAAGTCCTTCGCCGTAGTCGGAGACAAGGACCGCTCCGAGCGCCTCCATCAGCCGATCAGGGTAAGCCACTCCTTGATCTCACTTTCGGGCGTCGTCTGAATGCGCTCGTCGAACTGAACGCTCAGAATGGGAGCAACCTCGGCGCCCTTCAGCGCCTTGCGGAAATCGCTGGGCGTATGACCGAGCGTTCCGCCGTTCGTCGCGAACGGATAGACCTTCTTCCCCTCCCAATCGAGGCTCTTCATAAACGTCTTCATAGCGGGGGCAAAGGTGGACCACCAAACGGGCGTCCCGAGAAGGACGGCGTCGTACTTCGAGAGGTCGACGCGATACGGATGGAGCTGGGGAACATACCCCGTCTTGACTTCCTGCTGGCCGAGGCCGAGAAGGACGTCCTGATCATCGGGATACGTCTTCATGGTGCGAACTTCGAGCACGTCGGCCTTGAGCGTTCTGGCGATGCGGCGCGCGACGGCACGGGTATTTCCGGTCAAAGAATAATAGACAACCAATGTTTTCATGGCATTTTCCCTCCATACAATGTAATTATAGCATATTTTTTCCAAAAAGTAAATATGAAAAAATAAATTTTTTTGCTTTTTTTCGAAAAAAAATCCGAGGGGCATGTCCAAGGGAGACCTATCCGATACGCGGTCTATCCTTTTATTTTAATAGAACGTCGCAAGCTCGGGCTCGGGCGGGGCGGTGTACGAGAGTTCCGTCGCCTTGAGGACGGGCCCTTCCTGTCCGTAGATGGGATGTCTCTCGATATCGATGCGTGCCGTTAGCTTGACCCAATCGCGCGTACGGAGCGGGAGATTGGAGACGTGCAGGCAGACAAGGCCGCTGTACTGGATGTCGGCTTCACAGCAGGTCATGATATGACGGCCTACGACGATGGTCCCCTTTCTCATCCGCTTGTCGGTCGCGACAAGTCCTTTGAAGCGCACGATCTTGCCCGCATACTTTTGCATGTCCTCGACGAGATCGCGGTAGAAAAAGGCGTAATCGCGGTCCTCGATCTCGATGATCTTTGCGTTGATATCGAACGGGAGCGGGTCAACGATCTCGTCATAGACGGCCTTGCCGTCCGGGTATTCGTACACGATATTGGGCCGCCGTGACACCTGCCGGACGATTTTATGGAACTCTTCCTGTGAAAAATCCTCGCGGAAGCGGTTGAATACGACCATATCGGCATATTGGATCTTGTCGAACACCAACTGGCGCATGTTCTTGTTGTAGGCAAGGAACGTCGTTGCGTCGAAGAAGGTCATGACCTGATTGATCATCCAGCCGTCGGGCATCGCCTCGAAAAACACGTCGAGTGGGAGCATCCCGTTATACTCAACGACGACCCGGTCGGGTTTGTGCTTCTTTTGCAGCGCCGTCAGCGTTGCGAGGGTCATTTCCTCCTGCGAGATCGTCTCGATGGCATACGATCTCACAGCAAAGCGGGAGGGATCGTATTCGATCTCTCCCTCCTCCGAGACGAGAAGCAACGTCCGCTCGTTTGCGTCGTCGAACCGCTCGTCCTCAAATGTCTCCTGAATGAATTTGCTCTTCCCCGCGTCGAGAAACCCGAGAAAGAGATAAACGGGCAATTCCCTCATGATTTACCCCAAAAAGAGCGTCTTGAGCGCCTCTTCGTCGAGATTGCACCCGATCACGCACAGTCTGCCCGTGACAATGGCGCTTCCCGTTCGGATATCGGGCTCCCCGGGCACATAGTCGAAGTGCAGCCAACTGCCCTCTCCCGCCACAATGCCCTTGGCGCGCAGGACCTGTCCGTATTTCTCCGTCGCAAGTTCGGCGAGAATGCCCTTGAGTTCCGCTTCGGAGAAGGTCTTTGCGGTCTCGACGCCCCAGCTCGTAAAGATCTCGTCGGCATGATGATGGTGGTGGTGTTCGTGTTCATCCTCGTCATCATCATCGTGATGATGGTGATGATCGTGCTCATCCTCGTCGTCATCGTCGTGATGGTGATGATGGTGATGATCGTGCTCATCCTCGTCGTCATCGTCGTGATGATGGTGGTGTTCGTGCTCGGCTTCCTGTGCAAGGCGTTCAAGTTCGGCCTTGAGGCTGTCCGTCTGCTGCATTGCGGCGAGGATCTCTTTCCCGTCGAGCGTCTCCCAATCGGTGGTGACGATCGTGACTTTTGTGTGCTCGCGGAGGAGCGCCGCGGCCTCTTCGACCTTTTTGGCGTCCGCGGTATGCGAGAGAACGATGCAGCTCGCGTTTTCCACCTGATCGAGGAAAAATTCCCCGAAGTTCTTGAGATACATTTTGCACTTCTTTGCGTCGACGACCGTGCAGAAGGCGTTGAGCTTGCTGTCGGGAACCTCCGCCCGCTGAACGGCCTTGATGACGTCGGAGAGCTTGCCGACGCCGGAGGGTTCAATCAGGATGCGTTCGGGGGCGTATTCCTGCGCGACCTTTTTAAGCGCACGGGAGAAGTCCCCCACGAGCGAACAGCAGATACAGCCCGAATTCATCTCGGTGATCTCGATGCCCGCGTCCTGCAAAAATCCGCCGTCCACGCCGATCTCGCCGAACTCGTTTTCGATGAGAACGACCTTTTCGCCTTGATAGGCCTCGCGGATCAATTTCTTGATGAGCGTCGTCTTGCCGGCGCCCAGAAATCCGGAAAAAATATCGATTTTGATCATGTGATTGCCTCTTATACGAATAGACTCGTATGAATATACCCCAAAATGCGGCCGTTCAAACGGAATCGGCCGCATTTGCTATCGGGATCAGAATGCCCAGTTCCCCTTTTCGAAGATCTTGACGCGGTCGCCCGTGCGGGTGATGCCGACGATCTCGAGGTCCTTGGAACCGATCATGAAGTCGACGTGGATCATGCTGTCGTTGATGCCCTTTTCGCGGATGGCATCGAGAGACATGTCCTCATAGCCCTTGAGGCATTCGTTGAAGCCCCTGCCGAGCGCGAGGTGGCAGCTTGCGTTCTCGTCGAACAGCGTATTGTAGTACAGGATCCCCTGATTGTTGATGGGCGAATCGTAAGCGATGAGCGCGCACTCGCCGAGCATCTTTGCGCCTTCGTCCATGGAGATCATCTTTTCGAGGAGGTGCTGGTTCTTCTTTGCCTTGACCTCTACGACCTT
Source organism: uncultured Clostridia bacterium (assembly GCA_947627015.1). GTDB lineage: Bacteria > Bacillota > Clostridia > Christensenellales > Borkfalkiaceae > Gallimonas. The sequence continues at coordinate 10,628 of CANQUL010000036.1, forward strand.
TCCTCCCTCGAAGCGCACGGAGAAGTCCTCGATGAGTTCGCCCTGATAGCTAAGCGGCTTGGTCGAATATACGATACCTTCGGCGTCGCCCGCCTTGGGCGAGATGAAGATCTCCTCGGAAGGGATATTGGGATTGAAGTAGTGCCCGTTGATCGTCTCCTCTCCGCCGCCGCAGAATACGCTCCCGTCGATGAGCCCGACCTTGAAATCGGTCCCGTTGGAGGACTTATATTCGAGCGCGGCGAGCTTGAGACGGTTGAGGTAGTCGCACTTTGCGGCAAGTTCGTCGTTGTGGCGGAGCCATTCGCGGACGGGATCGGGCCCGTCGGCATGCGCCGCTTCGAGAATGCAGTCCCAGAGCTTGTTGACGGCGGTGTTGCCGAGCTTTAAGTCGGGGAAGATCTTTTTGGCCCACGCTTCGCCGGGGACGGCCGCGATGCACCACTGATACTTGTTCTCCATCTCGTCGCGGTAAGGCTTGATGACCTTCGTGCGGGAAGAACGGACGGCCGTATACTTCTCCTGATCCATGCCGGCGAGACCGTCGGGATCGGCGGATTCGATGTAGAGCATGGCGGGGAGCTCCTTTTTGCGGAGTTCGAGCTTTTCGATCTCCCACTTTTCGAACTTTTCGAGCCGGTCCTGCTTCTGATATTTATAGTGCAGCGGCGTGAGATTCTGATGGGACCACTCGACGGTGACCTTTCCCGCGCCCGCGCGGTAGAGTTCTTCGACGCACATTTCGACGAATTCGGGTTGGTCGAGTTCGGCCTGGATGATGACCCACTGGCCGCGGCGGACGTTGATGCCCACTTTGGCGAGAAGTTTTGCGTATCTTCTGAGTTGTGTCTTGTTCATGACGGTTTCTCCTTATGAATTTTTGAAATCGTGCGGTCAAGGGAGATAGAGCGTTACCTTTCCGCTTTTGAGGGTCTTTTGGATGTCGATGACGCGTTGGTTGGAGGAGCCGCGGAATTTGAGCCGGATATCCTTGAGTTCCTCGACAAACGGGCCGTCGACGAGGACGTCGAGGAGCGAGATGAGTTCCCTCGTCGCATCGCAGCGTGCCTGCGGCTCCCGGATGCTCCCGTCCTCGAACGTGTAGCCGGTGTAGCACCAGATGTTCTTTTGGGGAAAGCGTGCTCTGACTTCCCGGACAAAGGGAAGCAGTCCCTCTTGATTGCGAGGTTCGAACGGATCGCCCCCGAGCAGCGAAAGGCCTGCGATATAGCCGGGCGCAAGGGCGGAGAGGACCTCCTCTTTGAGCGCATCGGTGAAGGGCCTTCCGTAGTCGAAGTCCCACGCGATCTTGTTGAAACAGTTCTTGCAATGTCTCGTGCAACCCGAAACAAAGAGGGAGACACGTACTCCCTCTCCGTTTGCGATATCACACGGTTTGATCTCCGCGATATTCATTCCGGTCCGTTCCTTACAGGTGCAGGACACGGTCCTTGATCTCCTGCGTACGGCCCTGATTCCAAAATTGCGAACCGATATAGCCGCAGGTACGACGCGCGACGTTCATCTTGCTCTGGTCGCGGTTGTGGCAGTGCGGGCACTCCCAAAGCAGCTTGCCGTCTTCCTCGACGATCCGGATCTCCCCGTCATAGCCGCAGACCTGACAATAGTCGCTCTTGGTGTTGAGTTCTGCATACATAATATTGTCATAGATATACTGCATGACGGAGAGCACCGCGGGGATGTTGTCCTGCATGTTGGGGACTTCGACATAGGAGATCGCGCCGCCGGGAGAGAGCTGCTGGAATTCACTCTCGAACTTGAGCTTGGTGAAGGCGTCGATCTTCTCGGTCACATGCACATGATAGCTGTTGGTGATATAATTCTTGTCCGTGACGCCGGGAATGATCCCGAACCGCTTCTGGAGACACTTTGCGAACTTGTACGTCGTGCTCTCGAGCGGAGTACCGTAGAGCGAGAAGTCGACATTGTGCATGGCCTTCCACTCCTTGCACTTGTCGTTCATGTGCTGCATGACGGAGAGCGCAAAGGGTTTGGCGGCCGCATCGGTGTGCGACTTGCCCGTCATGTACTTCGTGCACTCATAGAGCCCCGCATAGCCGAGCGAAATGGTCGAATATCCGCCGTAGAGCAGCTTGTCGATGGTCTCCCCCTTCTGAAGGCGGGCAAGCGCACCGTATTGCCAAAGGATGGGTGCCGCGTCGGAGAGCGTTCCCTTCAGACGGTTGTGGCGCTCCAGAAGGGCGCGGTGGCACAGTTCGAGCCGCTCGTCAAAGATCTTCCAGAATTCGTCCATATCGCCGCCCGAGGAGAGCGCGACGTCGACGAGGTTGATGGTGACGACACCCTGGTTGAATCTGCCGTAGTACTTGGGCTTTCCGTTTGCATCGACATAGGGCGTGAGGAAACTGCGGCAGCCCATGCAGGTGTAGCAGTGCCCCTCCCCGTTCTTGTCGATCTTGTATTCGAGCATCTTCTTCTCGGAGATATAATCGGGGACCATCCGCTTGGCGGTGCACTTGGCGGCAAGGACGGTGAGATCCCAATACTTGCTCCCCTCGCGGATATTGTCCTCTTCGAGCACATAGATAAGCTTGGGGAAGGCGGGCGTGACCCATACGCCGGACTCGTTCTTCACGCCCTGGATGCGCTGGTTGAGCGTCTCCTCGATGATCATGGCGAGGTCGTTGCGCTCTTGCTCGTTCCTCGCTTCGCCGAGGTACATAAAGACGGTGACAAAGGGCGCCTGTCCATTCGTCGTGAGGAGGGTGACGACCTGATACTGAATGGTCTGGATGCCCTTCCGCACTTCCTCGCGGAGACGCTTTTCCGCAATGCGGTTGATATGCTCTTCGTCGGTCACACCCACTTCGGCGAGCTCATCCGCCACTT
>CANQUL010000037.1 GCA_947627015.1 uncultured Clostridia bacterium
CGCGGCGCGGAGACGTCCCGCCTTCAAGAGTTCCTTTGCGCGGGGAACGTGCTGCATGAGCCATGCGATCTTGGTCGCGGAGAAGTAGGCGTCGGGGAGAAGGCCCGTGACGGAACGGATCCGCCGGGCGTCCTCTTGGGGGATCGCCGCACAGGCCGCGCTCGTCCGTCTGCATTGCCACACGATGGCGGGAGCGATCGGTTCGCCCGTCGCTTCGTCGAAGAGAAGCACCGTCTCGCGCTGGTTGGTGATGCCGATCCCCGCGATGCAGTTCTCCCCCGCCGCCTGAACGCACGCTTCGAGCACGATGAGCGCCTTGTGGAAGATCTCCGTGCCGCTCTGTTCGACCCAGCCCGGCTGCGGATAGCTGCAGGTGAGTTCTTCCTGCGCACGGAATACGAACTTCCCCTTTTCGAGGTCATAGAGGAAGGCGCGTACGGATGTCGTGCCCTCGTCGAGCGCGATGAGATAGGTGTTCATACTTGTTTCTCCCATGATGATTTCGGTTCGGGTATCGCTCGGGCAAAGCGTTCGTTCGGGCAAGGGCGGAGTTCAGAAGGAACGGCCGCCACCGCCGCCGAATCCGCCGCCCCCGAATCCTCCTCCGAATCCGCCGCCGATGCCTCCGCCGCCGATGCCTCCGCCGCCCGTGTTGGAGGGACGGGACAGGGCCGTGCGGACAAGGTTCGAATTGAGGCTGCGGAAGGTCATGCTCCACAGCACGGCGGTAAAGACGGGGTCGGAACTTCCGAGAAGATAGCCGGGCGGAGCCATGTCAAGCCCCTTGAACTTGTCCGTCCACGCGTCCGTCACGCCGAGCACCTGCGCATAGGGAAGAATGCGGTAGTAGAGCGCGGGATCGATTTTGAGCATCGTCTCGATCTTGTCGCGTTCGGTGTAGAGGATGAAGTCGCGGAAGCCGAGGATCTGTCCGAGTTGTTTGGTATATTCCTCGGAAGGAACGAGCAGAAATCCCCCACCCATGCCCAAGGCAGAGGCGCAGATCACGGCGATCGCAAGTGCAACGGGCGAATAGGCGGGGCTCAAAAACATCCATGCGAAAAGGGCAAACAAGGCACCGCATGCAAAGCCCGTCAGACGCGTGAGCACGGCCTTCGTCCTCCCCCATTTATAGCTGCGATGGCGGACCGTCAGCGAGACGGAGCACGAGATTGCGGCCGCAACGGCACATAGGGCAACGGGGGCCCAATTCTGATAGAACATCCCGACGGTGAAGAGGGAAAGAAGCCATCCGACGGCGCCGAGCAAGGCGACGGACACGGCTGCAAAGCCGATCGCGGCAGCCCGATAGCGGAACCCCTCCTTGGCCGACGCCTTGACAAGCATTTTGACCGAGTCGGCCGTACGATAAAACGTGTTTTTGAGGGAGGAGACGCGCACCTCATTTCCGTGCACAAAGAGACCTTCGAGGAAGGCCTTGCGGTGCGGAGGCATGTCCTGCGGGATCTCCTTTTCCGTCCGAAGGAGCAGCGGATCGTCGGCGTCCTCCCCGAGGTCGATGGAGAGATACCCCTCCGACGCAAACCAGAAGACGAGCGCGCCGAGGTCCTCCGAGTCCACGATGCGGTCCACGGCATAGCCCATCTCCAACGGGTCCATGCGGTCGGGCGCTTCCGTATTGACGGTGCTCGTGAGGAGCGGCGTACGGCAGACGAGGAGCTTTAAGAGGGCGAGGAGAGCGAAAAGGCCGAGCGCGGTAAGCAGCATCCACACGGGCGTGAGGTCGGCAGGAGGCGCGGTGAGCACGCCCTCTCCGAACCGGAGATCGAGCGTGATCCCGCGATGTGCCGCAAGATCCGACGCCTCGACGAGGAGAGTATTCCCCTCTTCCGTGACACGGGCATTGAGAGCGTTCAGTTGAGAGCCCGCCCGTCCCGAATAGACGATGTGGGACGGCAGCGCGGGACATGTGATGCGCGCCGTAAAGCGGCCGATCTGCGCGTACCAATCGTACCCCAGGACGTCGAGGGGCAGATAGCCCGGTTGGGAGAGCGCAGGGACGATGAGGACGTATTCGACGGTGTAGACATAGGGTCTGCCCGCGGTGAGGCTGTCCTCTTCGTCCCCGAGATAGAGGGAGAGCACTTCGGGGTCCTCGCTCCTTGCGGAGAGCGGAAGTTCGGCGCCGTCGCGGAGGGCGTTCAGCTCCCGCATGCGGATGCCGCCCGTGAGGTCGAAGTCGCGGATGATGCCGTGCCTGCCCGCCGAAAAGACGACCGTGATATCCTCCCGCGTCTTGATTTCACGCGAGGGACTTACGGACATGGTTACGTCGTACGAGGTGATACGGAAAGAATTGTCCACTTCTTCGCTCGGCGTATGCGAGAGAGTACAGCCCGCGAGCACGGAAAAGAGCGCTGCAATTAGCAGCGCTATTCCGAGAAGCCGTGTTGCTGTTTTTTTCATTAAAATTCGACCTTGACGTTCTGACGTTCTTCCATGCTGTCGAGTTCGAAATAGCTGTGCTTTTCGAGACGCATGCGCTTTGCGACGAGGTTGGAAGGGAAGACATCGATGCGGGTGTTGAATTCCTTGACCACGCCGTTATAATATCTGCGGGCCGCGGAGAGCTCGTCCTCCACATGACGGAGCTGTGCCTGAAGGTCCAAAAAGTTGGTGTTGGCCTTGAGGTCGGGATAGGCTTCGGTGAGCGCAAAGAGCGATTTCAGCGTTCCGGAGAGCGCGTTTTCGGCCGCCATTTTGGCGTCGCCCGACGAGGTCATGGCGAGATTGCGCGCGGAAATGACCTTTTCGAGCGTCTCCGATTCGTGCTTTGCGTATCCTTTGACCGTGGCAACGAGGTTGGGAATGAGGTCGTACCGCTTTTTGAGCGAGACGTCGATCGTCGACCATGCTTCCTCCACGCGGTTGCGGAGCGAGACGAGGCCGTTGTAGCAGGTGATGTACCATACGACGATCCCGAGGATGAGGGCGACGACCAAAACGGCAACGATGATGCCGATGATGCCGCCCGTCGAGAGAACCAAGAGCAGTTGTGTCATGTTGATTTTCTCCTTGAATGGGTTTACTTATTTATAACGCATTTTCATGCGCTTCAATCATCCCGTCTCCCCTACACCATGCGGAGGATGTTCTCATAGATCCGGGTATCCGCGGGCGTGAAGGTGTCGAAGATGACCTTTAACGGATAGTCGGGATGGCGGAGCTTCCACGCGAGCACGGCGCCCGTCGCGATCTCGGCGGCCGCATCCGCGGGGAAGTTGAATACGCCCGTCGAAATGCAGCAGAATGCGACGGAGGAGAGGCCGAGCTCTTCACAGAGGTTGAGCGTGGAGGTATACGAAGAGCGGAGCGCGGCACGCTGTTCCTCGGAGACCGCCCGTCCCACCATGGGACCGACGGTGTGGATGACGTACTTCGCGGGGAGATTGTATGCACGCGTGATGCGGGCGTTGCCGCACTCCTCTTCCCGTCCGAGCGCCGAGACGATGCGCCGGCAGTCCGCACGGAGCTGCATTCCCGCCGCCGAGTGGATGACGTTGTCCACACAGTTGTGCCCGGGGATAAAGCATCCGAGGAGGGAGCTGTTGGCCGCGTTGACGACGGCATCGGCGTCGAGCCGCGTGATGTCCCCTTCCCATTGACAGATCCCGTATTTCCCCTCGGGGATCCCGTCGGTACGGACGATACGCGCTGCGTTCTCCGTCCAGAGCAGGCCGTCCTGCAACGCGAGGATGTCGTCTGGGATGGGGTGCGGCGGACGGCGGTTCATGGATTCCCGCACGATTCGGCGCTTTTTTTCGTACGTCGCATTGAAGGCGGCGATCATGCCGCGTTCGCGGAGAAGGAATTTGAGCAGGGCGTCCAGTGCGGCGTCCCGTTCCGCATCCGAAAGAAGGGTTGGCCGAGGGTAAGGCGTGAGCTCCACGCCATAGCTTTCAAAGTGCATGATCTGATCTCCTTGGATGTCTATACCATCATACCATTTTATGAGAGAAATTTCAAGACCCTTTGCGAAATTTTACAGAAATTTGCCTGATTTTTTTGGGAAAACATTTGCAAAACCGCGAAAAATCCGCTATACTTAAAGCATGAGCGATTCCAAGAACAACGACTGCGTCTTCCCCTTCCGCTTTTCTCCCGTCATTTCGGTGCTTTCGGCCGCCGCGCTCGTCCTCTGCGTGGGCGGTTTTGCATATGAGTCCTACCGCTTCGCCGACTTTTTGCAGGGAGATATCTCTTCGGTCTACAGTTGGACCCAGCACATCCTGTTCTTCCTCGCGTGCATCGCACTGTTTGTGCTGACGCTGTCCATCCTGATCCGTTCGCGCTACATTCTGACCGACCGCGAGCTCATCATTCAGAACGGATTCGTCCGTCAGAAATTCGAACTTGCAAAGATCGTATCGGTGCACCACTTCCGCGGCGCGGGCAAGCTCGCCGTCTATTTCGACGGCCCGGGGAACGACTACCTCGTGGTCTCCGTCTCCGCAGACCGGTTCAATGATTTCGTGCGGGAGTTGACTGCCCGAAACGAGAAGATAGAGTTCTCCTTTTCGACCGCCGAGGAAGAGGAGGAATTCAAAAAGAAGAAGTGAAACCGGGGGGGCTTAAAAAGATTTCCCCGCGGAATTTTCGGAAAGGCATGGAAATCGGTTGCATTTTGCGGGGATTTCGTGTAAAATAGGAGAGATATTGCAGAGATGGCGGAGCGGCTGAACGCGCACGATTCGAAATCGTGTTATGCAGGAATGTATACAAGGGTTCAAATCCCTTTCTCTGCGCCAAGAGGAACCGCGTTTGAACACGCGGTTCCTTTACTTTTGTATAGGCGGCGTTGCGGGGATCGCTTTCAAGACGCAAATCATACTTCCTCCCCTACCTACCTTTTGGAAAACTCAAAAAAGAAATTGTCGCAGAAACTTTACGAAATAAATTCATACACTTTTGCCTTGTTCTTGTAATAAATCTTTTCTTTCGTCCTTCTCTTTTTCGGAAGTACAAGCTCGCCGCGGGAAATTTTTGTAATGACCCTATCAATGCGCTTATCGACACTATTAAGTACACGCTTTAAGTAAAATCTCGGTACGGTAAACGTGAGCGTATAATTTTCGGGCATTTTTAACGCAAAAACGCCTTTCACGTTCAGTCCTATTTGACGGGAATACGCATACACGAAATAATCCACGCCGCCGACCATACCGCCATAGTTGAGGGCAACAAACAGCGCCCTCTCCTTATCAAGGCGAGGCAAAAAATCATAAACGTGAACAGGCAGACCGGAGGAATAGATCGGCGAAACGACGATGATTTTGTCAAACTCGCTCCCGTCCCCCGTATATGTAGGGATAAAAATGATTTTGCCGCCCATTTTCTCGCGGATCATTTCAGAGATATACAGGCTGTTACCCGTCGAACTGAAATAAAAGATCCCTATGGACTTCGTAACACCCTTTCGGCTCAGAATGACGCAGACACTGTGCCGGGACAGCAAGGAGGGACGGCAAGAGGGCAAAAAAAGTTCCGCCCGAGATCCGGACGGAACTTTTTTTCGGTGGAGATCGGAGATTCAAATACGTGCCTTCCACCCGGTGCGTATTTGCGGTTTAGGAGGAGATGTATGTGCAAATTCAGTCGTGCTTCTTCTTTCTCCCCTTGGCTACATCCACGATGAGCCATGCGACGGAAGCAGCAGTGAGGATGCCGAGGCCTACGTCGATCCCCATTACGATGTATTCCCAAGGAGGCGTAACGTGCTTGAAGCGCAGGTTGGTCGAAAGTCCGCACATGGCGTTGGACGTGAGCGTTGCATAGATGATGCGCTTGGCAGCCTCTCTCATGCTCTGCGCCATGTTGCCGTAGCCCGTACCGGGAGCATAGTCGGCAAAGGTGACCTTGCCGCCCGTGTAGTCGGCTGCGTCGTTTGCATAGTTGTACTCGTTGAGGTCGGTCGCGCCCGTATAGACGTTGCAGATACGCGATACATAAGCTTCGCCGTGAGAACCGTCGGTCATGTCGCCCGCGCAGTCCGTTTCGATGATGCCGGGAAGGCCACACTCATCGCGGAGGAAGGCCTTGGCAAACGGTACGCTGTTGGCGACCGCCCAGACACCGATACGGGAGAAGGAAGTCATGACATTGAAGGCTTTGCCCTCTTCGATGACGATCTCGAAGGCGCGGAGATAGTTCTCACGCATGGCCTGCTCGGTCGTCCAGAACTGCACGCCGTGGCGGGCGGTTTCGGATTCGTTCATAGCGCAGTGCTTGATGATGCAGTGGACCCCCATCGATTCGGTGGCAGCCGTTTCGGGAGCGGCAATGAGACCGGAGAGCATGGCGTCTTCGCTGTAATATTCGGCCGTTCTGCCCGCATAAGGGGAGCGCTGAATGTTGAGGCCGGTGCCGAGGAGACCGGCGGTGCCGCCCCAAAGGCCCTCTTCGCCGATCTGCTTGCCCACTTTTTCGGCCGTTTCCTTGTTGAAGGTCGAAGCAAGCACGCCGTTGGAGGAGAAGCCCGTGGAGGAGTAGCCCTTGCCTACATCGGGATCTTCGATCCGATAGCCGTAAGGATTCTTGGGTCCGTTGAAGCGGCCTTCTTCCGAAGGAGTCCCGTAGTTATGGCTTTGGCCGTTGGGGCCGTTTTCGTCGCCCGTGCCGGGCTTGGTGATGCTGGCTACGACGGCGGTCTTGTGTCTGCCGTTGGAGAGAAGGGTCACGGTTTCGTCCCATGACATCTGGTCGAGCAGGAGATCCCACTTCTCGGATTCGTAGGGCTCGTACTTCACTTCGCCGTCCTCGTTCTCATAGCGGAAGTCGATGAGCTGAAGGTTGTTCTTTTGTTCGTACTTGGGATATTCGCCGCCCTTTTGGATGACTTTTTCGGCATCCATCTGGTCGCGGAGCTCGTCGGCCATTTGCTTCGTCATGGTGAGCTCCACATAGGGCTTGGTGAGCTTGCCGCTCGCGTCTCTCGTGGAGAGCTTGGCGGTGCCTTCCCAATTTTCACGGCTGTAATATTCCACCTTGTTGCTGCCTTTTCCTTCGTAGGTGTTGATGTCCACGAAGTCGAAGGCGTTGTGGATGGCCTTGTTGGTCACGGTGGAGCTTGCATAGGTCAGCTTGTCGAGCCCGTAGGGGAAGTTCTCCACAAGGTTTGCATTGCCCTCGGCGTCCATTCTGTTCGCCGTGTTGGCGGGCGTCTTGCCGTTGGCCGCAAGCAGATTATTCACGGCTTCGTGTGCGTTGGAGGCCACGATGAGCTTGTAGTCGCCGGGTGTGATGACATAGGTGCCCGCGCCGAAGGTATCGTAAGAAGCAAAGTACTTTTCGTTGACTTTTACGGTAACGGGCTTGGTATCTTTGGGTTGGATCTCGGGCGATTTGCCGAAGTCGATGAGCTCCACGGAGGGAACCTGGATCTGATTGTCGATCTCGTATTTGCCGTAGGGCTTGGAGATGTAAACTTCGACGGGCGTCTTGCCGGCAACGGAACCCGTGTTGGTGACGTCTACCGTCACTTCGTAGGTCTGCCCGTTCTTGACGATGTTCAGGTTGCCGAAGGAGAAGGTGGTGTAGGAGAGGCCGTAGCCGAAGGGATAGGCCACAACGTCGTCATAGTGATAGTCGCCGACTTTGGCCTTGTTGTTTACATAGTCCTCATAGCGGGTCTCGGTGTACTTGTAGCCGAGATACATGCCTTCCTGATAGACCATGTACGAGGTGAACGACGACTGATAGCTCTGCGTCATTTCCGTAAACCCGAACTCTTTGTAGTTGGGATACTGGAAATAGTAGTTATTATCGGCGTAGTTGGAGTTTACGGGGTTCATGAGGTGGTCGTTCCAGAGCGTTGCGGAAGCGCCGCCGCTGAAATTGGATTCGCCCACAAGGAGCTTGGCCACCGCGATGGTGCCGTATTCGCCCACGGAGCCCGTCCAGAGGCAGGCGTCGATGTCGTAAGTGTCATCCTTGAGGAAGTCGAGCTGGATGGTGCTCGCCATATTGAGGATGAGGACGATCTTCTTGACCTTGCCCTGCGCCTTTTCGGCCTTGAGGCCTTCGAGAATGGAGATCTCGGATGCGCTGAGCTGCAGATAGTCGCCGTTTACGCCGTCGCTCACGGTGGCAGCTGTCTTGTCAATGCTGTACTCGCCCGGAGTCGAGGACGTGGTTGCGGGAAGGTCGTAGCCCTCGCCGCCCGTGCGCTTGATGATCATGATGGCGGCATCGCCGTACTCGCCGAGTGCGCTGTATCCGCTGCCTTCCTTGATCACATTCCACGGCACGTCGCCGATCTTGACACTTTTCTGGCTGCTCGAAGCAGCGTAGGCACCGGCCGCTGTCCAACCTGCGTATTCAGTCGAAAGCGCGGTGTTCACTTTGAGGAGCTGGCCGTTTTCGGGCGTGATCTTGGCCTTGGGATCGGCGCTCTCATAGTGGGTGCCGTTGAAGGCCTCGAGCCAGCTCACGGCGTTGCTCGTGTTGATGCCGCCCGAACCGCTCGCGCCGTAGAAGGGCTGTGCAGAGGCGACCCCGAAGAGGCTGACCTTGGAGCCCTTGGCAAGAGGCAGGGCGTTGTTGTCGTTTTTAAGGAGAACGGTGCCCTCGGTCTGCTCTTCGAGCTGGATCTGATAGCCGCCGTAAACCACTTCACGGATGTTCTTGTACTGCGTCTTGAAGTATTCCGTATTCTGCTTGGCGCCCTCTTCGTCCTCGACCTCGTAAGTAATGTAGTCGGGAACACCAAAGAAGGAAGTGATTGTGGAATAGTTATCGTAGGCCAGATCGGTCACGGTGAGGGCAAACGCAAAGAGCGTTGCGGACAAGGCGATGGCGGCCTTTTGTATGTTGCGCTTGGTAGTTGTCTTCATAACTTACTTTTCCTCCTTCTTGGATTCGCTACATGCTCTCTGCGGCAGGAAGAGGCACATAACACTTGCGAGGAAGGTCAATACGAACATGACTGTGCTCGCCAGGAATTCCGGATCGAAATTGGCAAGGTCGATCCCGACCATAACGACCGCAACATAGTTGTAAATGATCTTGATGAAGAGGAGCAAACTGACGAGGCTTGCAAGGGCAAGCACTGCGGGGCCGAATTGGTTGAGGGGCGTAAACAGCAGCACCACGGAAACAACCGCACCGGCGAGGAGCAGGTAGAAAGCGGGCCAGGACATGAAGCGAGGGATGGCGCCGTATCCCGCATAGTAAACAAAGGCCGTCACTATGGCGAGGAAGGCGATCCCAATCGTCACATAGAAGCCGAACTTCTTTCCCACATGGCTTTGATTGTGATTCATAACATCCTCCGAAAAAATTTTTTGGTCGCGAAACCGTGCATAGTGTATCACATTTGCTTCTTTTGCGGGGAAAAACAGAATAAACTGCCGAAAAAAAGAATGGATTGCAAGAATTTGAGAAAAATGCACAAATGCACAAAAAAACCCGAAGAGCCTTTGCGGCACTCCGGGGCTTGCGGCAGGACGGTGCGCGGTACGGACACATGGTCTCCGACCGGGACGCTTCTATTTCATAAGGTAAACGCTGAGGGTAAAGAGGTCGCCGTCGGCTTCGGCTTTGAGCGATCCGCGGTATTTTTCGGCGATGAGGCGGATGCTCTTCATGCCGTAACCGTGGTAGCCCGGGTCCTCTGTCTTGGTGGTAACGGGCAGGCCGTCCTCGAAGTTGCGACAGCCTTCGAAATAATTGGTAACAATCACCGAAACCATGTCGCCCTTCTCCTCGATCACGAGCGAGACGGTCTTTTTGCCGGGCTCGGTGAGGGGCATGACCGCCTCCACGGCGTTTTCGAGTGCATTGCCGAAGAGAGAATAGATGTCGGGCACGCGCATAAAGCCGAGGGCTGCACCGTCGCCCATAAAGGTGATCGAGATGCCGTGCTCGCCGCTGCGGAGACTGTTTTCGGTGAGGATGACGTCGAGGACCTCGTTGCCCGTCTTAAAACTGCTGTCATAGATGCGCATGGTCTCCCGGAGAGAGGAGATCTCCTCGGGGGTGAGGCGCTCGAAGGCGGAAAGGCGGCGCTTTAAGTCATGATACTTGATGTTGACGAGGTCGATCGTGCTCTTGGAGAGCTCGTATTGCTTTTTCTCTTCCTCCCGGATGAGGCGGATGGCCTCGTTTTCGTTGCGGAGCGTGAACATACGGTTGAGGTTGAACTGGATAAAGAGCGTGAGAAGCGAGCACGTGATGGCATAGAGATGGTTGCCGAGGTTGAATTCGCCCGAAGAACGCGCGAACCGCATGAGTCCCACGCATACAAAGAGGATAACGGCCGAAAGGAAGAGAAGCGCCTTGTTGGTATTCTTATGGAACTGATTTTTGCGGGCGTAGAGCCCGAAGGTGAGAAAGATCACGAGGTAGATGACGGGAAAAAAGGTCACTTCGCCGAGCGTGGAGCGCAGACTCCCCGTTCCCACATAGAAGTCCGTATAGTGCAAAATGATGGCCGTGATCTGGTAGGCAATGTGCTGGACGGCATATCCCGCCACGCACGCGGAGACGAGCGGCGTGAGTTTTAAGTCAAAGCAGAACGCCATGCCCCCCACCGTGTACGCGAAGAGCACGATAAAACGGAGCAGCGAGTAAAACACATTGTAGCGGATGGACCCCGGCATGGGAAAGAGATAAGCAAGCGCAAGCGTTCCCGCAACGCCGAGCAAAAAGCGCAGGACGAAGTGTTTTCTGCGCGGGCAGCCGGCGAGAAAGATCATTTCACCGAGCAGAACTTCTATCGCAAAATAGAGATTCGAGAGCTGAAACATTATCGTTTTCCTCCCAAAAATTCCGAAAACGCAGAGAGAAAATTTTTCTTCTGCGGACGGGAGATAAGCAATTCATCCTTCCCGATGATCACATAGTCGCGGCGGATCGCATCGACATAGCGCAAGTTGACGAGATAGCAGCGGTTACAGCGGACAAAGCAGCTCATCCCGATCTTGTCCTCGGCGTTTTTCAGCGTGATGTATTCGCTGTATTCGCCCTCCGTGGTATGATAGACGACGTAGTGTCCGCGCACTTCGATATACTTGATCGAGGCCGCCTGAAGTCCGAATACGTCCCCCCCCCGTTTTGATCTGCACGGCATCATCCACGCGCTTTGCCGTCCGCGAAATGGCACGGTGCATCTTCATTGCCATGGTATAATTGTTTACGGGTTTGATGAGAAAGTCGAGGGCGTCGACTTCGTATCCCTTGATGGCATATTGGGCGAGATTGGTCACAAAGATGAGGAGCACGCTCTTGTCTGCTTCCCGCAGCATGCGCGCCGTCTCGATGCCGTCGGTCTCGGGCATTTCCACATCCATGAGAACAATATCGTAAACGGGAGTGTAGTTCAGAATGAACTCCATGCCCGATGAAAATTCCGTGATGCCGAATTGAACGTTCTCGCGCACGGCCACAAAATCAAGGCATGACGCGATCGCTGCGCGGTCGTTCGGATTGTCGTCGACGATTGCAATGCGGATCATACTCCCCCTACCGGTTCCCCGATCGTTTGCGCCGCTCCCCGCGGCTGTCTTATTATAACAGGGAACAATGCCGAGGAACTCTTTACAGAATAAACTGTCGTTTTACAGCGCGAATTGCATTTTATAAAATTGATTTGGATGGCGAGGGGTTAACCCTTTCCCCTCTCGCGATGCTCGGGTACTTTCCCTATGACGACAATGGAACGGCAAATTCTTCTATTAAACCAAACATATCCATCCGATATCATGGTATGCCGTGGAAAGTCCTCGGCGTATTTTTTATGCAAAAAGCCCGAAACGGACGAATTTCCAGTTCCAAACCAGTTTCAAATGGCAAAAAGGGACGGCGGACGGATCGGCGGATCGGTCAGGCGGTCGGATCGATTGTCCGGCGCGGGGCGAAAATTCTCAAAATTTTCGCCCCGCGCTTCTGCCGTTTTGCACTTGACTTTTTACGGCGGGAAACGTATAATAGAGCGAGAACGGACGCGGGAAAATTGCGCCGAACGGGGAAACCGATGTACGGATTTTTACTTGCACTCATCTATCTTGCCTTTTTCAGTCTCGGGCTGCCCGACTCCCTTCTCGGTGCCGGCTGGCCCGCCATGCACCTCGAATTTGACGTGCCTGTCTCGTACATGGGTATCATCTCGATGGTCATATCGGGCGGAACCGTTGTTTCGAGCCTGCTCTCGGATCGTCTCACGGGGAAGTTCGGCACCAAGTGGGTGACCGTCGTCAGTGTCTTTCTCACAGTCGTCGCGCTGCTTGGATTTTCGTTTGCGACAAAATATTGGATACTCATCCTTCTCGCGGTCCCCTACGGGCTCGGGGCGGGTGCGGTGGACGCCGCTCTCAATAACTACATCGCCCTGCACTACAAGGCACGGCATATGAACTGGCTGCACTGCTTTTGGGGACTCGGAGCCATCGTAAGCCCCTTTATGATGGGGTACGCCTTGAAGGGCGGGAGCTGGAACGGAGGGTACCGCGTCGTCGGATATATCCAGCTCGGCATCGCGCTCCTGCTCCTCGTTACGCTGCCCGCGTGGAAGATTCATAAGGACCCGGAAGGCGAGGCGTCGCGGCCGCATTTGGGACTTTGGGGCGCGCTGAAACTGCGGGGCGTTCTCCCTCTTTTGATCGGATTTTTTGCATACTGCGCCGCGGAGGCCACTACCATGTACTGGGCAAGCACGTACTTTTCGGAAGTGAAGCACCTGACGGCGGAACAGGCGGCGAACTTTGCCTCGCTCTTTTATATCGGCATCACCGCGGGGAGATTCGTCAGCGGATTTCTCGCCGACAAGTTGGGCGACCGCAAGATGATCCTCATCGGCACCGGCATTCTGACCTGCGGGATCATCCTGATGATGCTCCCCATACCCTCCTACTCGGCCGCGATCGCCGCCTTTCTCGTGATCGGCTTCGGCTGCGGCCCCATCTATCCGTGCATCATTCATTCGACGCCCGATCACTTCGGCGCAGAGAACTCGGGGGCGATTATCGGGATCCAGATGGCGAGCGCTTACATCGGCGCCACGTTCGTCCCGCCCCTCTTCGGCCTGCTCGCAAACTTGATCGGGTTTTCGGCCATGCCCTTCTTTCTCCTCGGGTTTTTCGTCCTCATGATCGTCCTGACGGAACTGACCTTCCGCCTTACGCAAAAAAATCGGGAGCGGAAGGAAAAGACGGAGGAAAAATCGTCCGACGGCTGATTTTTTTCGGGATTTCTTTCCATGCCGTATAAAAACGGGTGACAAGCGCCGGCG
>CANQUL010000038.1 GCA_947627015.1 uncultured Clostridia bacterium
GGGGCATGTATGGGTGCAAGCGTGCGGAGTAGGGTCTATCTCGATCCCGCCGCCGTTTTCTTCTCCGCCGAAATCGCTATGCGCGGGGAAAGTGATAAAGGGCATTACGGCTGCCGAGAAGGCCACCGCAACGGCCACCAAAATACAGACCGCGGCGAAGATGGCACCGCCCTTAGAGAGCTTGCCGTGCGAAGTTTTGGAAGCCGTACCCACGACATGAGTGACGCCTGTGTGCTTTACATCTTCCGTCTTTGTATAGACATCGTTTTTCGGCGCACCATGCTTGGTTTTTCCTTGGTAGCCGTATACACTCACGCGGAACCACTCGGAATGAACGATGAACGCATATACCATGCACAAGAGGCAGATCAATGTAGCAATGGCAATGGCAAGCGTTGCATACGAAATGGCCGAATCCCACCAAGGGGTGACGGGGATAATTTTATCGTTGGAGCTTATGCCGTTCATGGCGCTCGAATGTAGGTGCGTGTAGAGGATTCTGTGGCATGCCTGCCTGAGCGCAAGGCAAACCGTGGGATTGGTTTTGTAACTGTCGAGAAGGTGCTGGTTGCCGCCCGACATCCAAAGATCCTGCCCCGCGGCAAGTGAATTGACGATCGCGTTGAGGTCGAGTTCATGGGCCGAAACCGCGGCATCGGTGATGGTGAGGCCCGAAAATCCCCATTCGCCGCGGAGGATGTCGGTGAGCATGCCGGCATGCTTCCCCGCCCACACGCAGCCGATGCGGTTATGCGAAGTCATGATCCCGTTGGCATGCCCTTCCACCACGCCGCCTTCGAACGCTTTGAGGTAAATTTCGCGGATGGCCTGTTCGTTCGCCCACACCGTCACGCCGTAGCGGTTGCGCTCCTGATCGTTGAGCGCCATGTGCTTGGCAAACACAATGGCTCCGCGGCTTTGGAGACCCGTGGTCTCCGCCGCAAACATTTTGCCCGAGAGGAAGCCGTCTTCGGAATAATATTCAAAGTTTCTGCCCGAATACGCCGAGCGATGGATACCCGCGCCCGGTCCGTACAGGCCCGTCGTTCCCGCATGCAGCATTTCCATGCCGAAAGCGTCTCCCGCCTCCCGCACGAGCTCCGTATCGAACGAGGAGGCCATGAGCATTTCCGAGGGGAAACACATCAGACTGTCAAGACCGTCTGGAATCCTGCTCTTGATGCCCGCAGGGCCATCTTTGGACCCGGACATGGGAGCGGAGATGCTCGGAACACCGGCAATGGCGCAGTAGCCGTAGGAGATGAGGTTGTTCTGCTCTTCCCACGTCATCTGGTTGAGCAAATCTTCCCAGTTTGGATCGCCGTATGTCATATCGATGAGCATGGCAAGGGAGAGCTTTCCGAACGGCGAAGTCACTTTGCCGTAAACGGGCATTTCGTCGCCCTCCTGCGCCACGGGAGCCGCGCCGTATTGCATATCCGCCACCATGCGGGGCGTTTCGCACGTGAGCGTGACCTTCGACGGATAGGTCTCCTGCCAATTGCTGCGCGACAAGTAGGTTATTTTTTGCGTCGATGTGCCCTCGTAACGGTTAATATCCGCATTGTCGAACTGATTTTTGATGGCGTTTCCGGTGACAGACGACTTAGAATACGTTTCGAAGTCGTCGGCTTCTAAGACGATTTTGTGCACAAGGGTCTCGTCGCCGTCGGCGTCCATTCCCTCGGTCTTGGAATATCCCTTTTTTGCCAAAATGTTGTTTAAGGCGTCGTGCGCGTTTTTTCCCGCGGCAAGGTAGTAACTGCCCTTTTCGAGGATATAGGTGCCCTTGCCGTTGCTATCGTAGGTCTTAAAGTCTTCGCACTTTACCGTTACGGTGAGGGTCTCCTCGGCGCCGGGCGCCAAAATCTGCGTCTTGCCGAAGCCGATGAGCTCCACGGCCGCCTTTTCGATGCCGTTCTCCACGTCGTAGTCGGTATACGGCTTTTGCAGATAAATTTGCACCGCTTCGCGGCCCGAATAGGTGCTGCCCGCGTTCTTGACCGTAACGCTTACGTTGTAGTCCGCGCCGTTGGGCATCACCGCAAAGTCGCTGTACGAAAACGAAGTGTAGCTCAGTCCGTAGCCGAAGGGATAGGCCACCTCTTGGGCATAGCTCCAATTGCTGCCTGTCCCCGCCTTGATGCCGGCGCTTCCGTCGGCATGTCTGCCGCCGAGCACGAGGTCTTCATAGCGCGTTTCATAGTAGCGGTATCCTACATAGATCCCCTCTTGATAGACCAGATATTTGGTGTTATGCGTCATTTTGTCGTCCGCGGGCACACCGGCCGAACGTGTGAAGGTGAAGTCGCCCGAGTTCTCCACGGAGGGCGCCGAGTCGGCGTCGTAGGCATAGGTGTCGGTCAGGCGGCCAGAAGGCACGGCATCGCCCGAGAGGAGGTCGGCGATCTGCATGCAATAGGCACTGCCACCCATGCCCACCCAGATGCAGGCGTCGATCCCGAGCTTGGAGATGTTTTTCATCTGCATCGAGTTGGACGTGTTAATGAGAAGGATCACCTTTTTCACCGTTCCCGCTTGCTTCAGTTTCACGAGTTCGGTGAGAACTTCGTTTTCCTCTTTGGAGAGGTCCAAAAAGCAGTCGTCGAGATGCTCGTCGCCGTTGACGCTCGGCTTAAAGTCGGTGTCGCCGTCTTCGCTGGTGTAGCGTGTGATAGTCATCACAGCGGCATCGCCGTATCGGGAGACGTCGGAGGTATCGAGCAGGTTGTAGGGCATTTCGTTTACGGCATACTCCCAATAGTTATCGTCGCCCACGCGGTCCTTTACTTCTTGTCCGTACACTTCGTAGCCATAGCTGCTCTTGTTGTGCAGATAGGTGTTCCACAGCTTTTCGTTTACGGACATGCCCTTCTTTTCGAGGGCGGACTTTATGGTTTCGGAGGAGTTGATCCCCACGTAACCGCTGCCGCCGCCCGCGACCAAATAGTTGATCGTGGCGATGCCGAACAGGCTGACTTTGGAATCTTTTGCAAGGGGCAGCGCGTTGTTATCGTTCCAAAGGAGCACGGCGCCCTCGGAGGCAAGCTGTTCGGAAACTTGCATGGAATGGGCGCGCATGGCACGGTTATCGCGCGTACCGTCGGCATTTTTATAGTCCGAGGAAAAGTACTCCGTCTGGGAAGGGTCTGTCTCGTCGCCCTTTACGATCTTGTAGGGATTGATGCCGAGAAGTTCGTTGAGGTTTGCGCTGTATTGACGGGCAAACATGCCGCCCACAAAGGCGATTGCCAACATAATGGCAAAGAAGCCCGTAATCAGCACCCAAATCGAGCGTTTGAAAAGTTTCATTTTCTTTTACCTCCCTTTTCTCTGATCGCATACATCGAAAAACATCCGATTATTCCGATGACGGATATTACGTCAAGCACGAACATCAATATCTGCCAACCGGTGTCGAATAGGGTTGCGGAATAGCTCGTCTGCGCCGCGATGGCATTCAGGATCAAAAATGCAACCACTATGCCGACCGTTAAATAAAACGCCAAGATCAAGCAAACTCCGCCCAAAAATCCCCAGGGTACTTTTTTCATTTTATTGTCCTCCTTTTTGATGATTTAAGACAAAAACAGGACGTGCTTTCCATTGTTCTTGCCTTTGACAGCAGTTTACAACAGAAATGCACGCCTGTCAATCCCTTTTCCGTGTTCGTTGTGTTTTTTCCCGCGATCGTGAAGTGCGGGAGAATTTTCAGTTTTCTTCGCCGATGGGGATCAGTAAAAACAGATTGTAGATGCCGTCCTCTGCCTTGATCGTTAAATTGCCGCCGTATTTTTCGGTGATCATGCGGATACTCTTCACCCCATAGCCGTGATAGTCGCGGTTTGCATTGGTGGTGCGAGGGAGACCGTTTTCGAAGTCGATGCTCCCCTCAAAGGTATTGTTTACCTCAATGGACACAAATTCACCCTTCCGATGCAGGGTAAAGCCGATGATACGCTTCTCCTCATCGGGGATCTTTACGACGGCCTCAATCGCGTTGTCCATCACGTTCCCGAACAACGCGTAGATGTCGATATCCTTCATAAAACCGATATTGACCCCGTCGGCAATGCAGGTGAAGTTGATCCTGTTTTTGAGGCAGCGCAAATTCTTTTCCGTGAGAATGGTGTCGAGAACATCGTTGCCCGTGTTGATCATCGTGTCGTATAGGTTGATCGCGTTTTCGATCTCGCTGATGGTCTCACCCGAAATGTTGCTGTTTTGGCCGATCCTGCGGATCTGGTAGCGCATGTCGTGGCACTTGGTGTTAATGATATCGATGTTCTCTTTGAACGTTTCATACTGCCGCTTTTCTTGATCCCACATCTTTTTTACAAAGGCAAGCTCATTTTCCAAGTTTCCCGTTTGGATGAGCCCGTATTGTACCACGAGGAGCAAAATACAGCCGAGGCTGTTGGAACAATACAAGATCACGTTGTTCACAAGACTCTGCGAACTGCCCAAATAGATGAAGCCCGAGTTGAGCACAATGTCAGCAATGAGGCCTGCCGTGGCCAAAAACAGGGCATATAGGCTGCGGATCTTGAGCTTTTCGCTCCTCTTGATCTTGCTGCCGAACACAATGAACACCACATTATACACCACAAAGTAGCACAATAAATTTAAGAGGCCATAGAGTATTTGCTCCGTGCCGAAGGCGGAAAAATCGACGGCCGTGTAATCGTACATGCCGAAAATCTGCGCCGAACCGCCGCTCAAAAGCGTGGTGAGAATGTTGGACAGCTGATAGGAGAGATGCTGGGCCGTGTAGGCCGCCACCGCGCAGAAAAACACATTGGTCCACGACTCGTGATAGATAAATTTGAGCAGAAACACCGTAACTGCAAAGAGCGCAAAGAACAAAAAGCACGAGTAAGCGAAATTTGCGGCCTTGCTCTCGAAATCGAACGCCGGAAAGACCGCCGCCACCACAAGCGAGCCCAACACAAACAGCACCAGCCGCCACCCGTAGCCGCTCTTCTTTTGCAGATAGACGGTGCAGAGGATCTCGGCAATCACGATTTGCGCGGCAAACAGCAGCTTGCTCACAAAAATGTTAGTTATCATCTTCGATCGTTCCTCCCGAGAGGTATACGTTGAGTTTGCGCAAAAATTCGTTGCGCTTTAAGTGCGACATCTGTAACGTTTCGTCCCCCAAGTACACCTCATACTGCCACGTGCCCGTTACAAAGGCGAGATTGACAAAGTAGCAGCGGTTGCAGAGCGCAAAGGGCGCGCCGCGCAAAAATTCACGCGCCTTGAGCAAGCTTGCGTTCGATTCGTAGTTGCCCTCGGTCGTGTGGAACACGAGCTTGTGATCCATCACTTCTACATATTTGAGGGCGGAGGACTTGATCTTCTGTTTGCCCTCCCCCACCACGCTGATCCAAAACTCCGTCTCCGTTTTTGCGGCCATGCGCTGCATGGCGCGCTTTAAGCGCACGGAAAAATTGAAATAGGTTATGGGCTTCACGATAAAATCGAAGGCCTCCACCTCGTAGCCCTTGATGGCATACTGCGCCAAGTTGGTGGCAAAGATTACGATGGTCTTTTTGTCGCGCTCTCTGAGACGCCGAATTGTCTCCATACCGTTGAGTCCGGGGAGTTCAATGTCCATGAGCACAAGATCGAATCCCGCACCATAGCTCTCTAAGAAATCTTCTCCGTTCGAATACTTCGTCACCGAAAATCCGCAGCTCGTTTCTTGCGCATGCCTCAAAAAATACGCCTCAAAGAGCTCCGCAGTCGCTCCGTCGTCCTCCACAATCGCAACCGTCTTTATGTCTTGCACCATTCCGTCCCCCTCTTTTGGATTGGGAAAAAGCCGCACTTTCCCCGTTTTTATTTTAACCCCGCGGGCCGGGAAAGTCAATACAGCTTCCGTAATTGTGCAAATTTTATACGCACTCGTGCTCCCGAAAACCGAAAAGTATCCGAAGGCAATCTGCCCCCCCCGAACGCTTTAATCCGTTCTCTCCGGAGGGATTTTATAAGAACTTTTTCGGGAAATCGACGCGGTTACATTTGAGCTTATAATCCCGCTCCCACTTGTAAGGCATTACAAAAGACGGGTTTTTCGCTTTTGAGGATCGAAAGTGCCTCTTCCTGAAAAATTCCCGCGGACTTCTATGTGATAGCGAGCTTGCAACGAAAAACTTTCGGATTGTTACGTTAAAACACTTGCATAGGTTCGTAAAATGTGCTATAATCAATTTAACTCAATCGAATTGAGGTAAATTATTGTATAGAGGTATCATCTATGAACGTCTATGATTTTACTGTGAAAACGCAGGACGGAAGCGACGTTTCGCTCTCGGAGTATCGGGGAAAGACCCTCCTCATCGTCAATACTGCGACAGGGTGCGGATTTACACCGCAATACGACGACTTGCAGGATTTGTACGACAAACATCAAAAGGATGGTTTGGAAATTCTCGATTTCCCCTGTAATCAATTCGGCGAACAGGCGCCCGGAAGCGACGAAGAAATTCACTCCTTCTGCACGGGAAGATACGGCATCACCTTTCCGCAGTTTGCAAAAATCGACGTGTTCGGTGAAAATCAAATTCCGCTTTATAAATGGTTGGAAGAAAACAGCAAGTTTGAGGGATTCAGCGGCTTTATGGACAAAATCGTTTCGATGACCGCAAAAAAGAACGACAGGGACTATAAAAACAACAGCAAAGTAAAGTGGAATTTCACGAAATTTTTAATCGACAAAAACGGCAATCTCGTTGCCCGCTTTGAACCGACGACCAAATTGTCGGAAGTCAAAAAACGGGTAGAGGCGATTTTATAATGCACTCTATTCATACAAAACAGAAAATACCTGCTCCACGCTGATCGAAATGGAGATAAATAGCGGCGTTATTTCGGATGTCAGATTTACAATCGTCCGCAAAAAAAAGTAAACGGACATTATTAACAAACCGTTGAAATCGTCTAAAACATCGTTAGCGCTATCATTCCGTCGTGTTTCAGAGATGTCGATGAAGACCGACGCAAACATCGAAACAAGATATGGAAAAGGCGTGGCTTCATACCACGCCTTATTCTCTTTGGTAAGTTTCTCTTGACTCCCTATGGAACGCTCCCGATTCGGGTCTCTTTTTTTATCGGAGGGATTGGATCGCAGACGAAAGACGGGACACCACATCCGTGGCATCGGGAGAATATTCCCCCATCTCCGCCGCGGCGATCTCCCCGGCACGGCCCAAGAGATAGGACGATGCCGAGGCACCTTCAAGCGGAGAAAGGCCACGGGCACAGCTCCCCGCAAGGAAGCCCGACAAAACGTCGCCGCTCCCTCCTTTCGCGAGAGCGGGAGAACCGGTCACATTCAGAACTGTTTTTGTGCCGTCGGTAATAATTGTATTAAAGTTTTTGAGTACGAGCGTGACCTCATGTTTGCCCGAAAAGTCCTCCGCGAGCGGAATGGGATCCATTGCGATCTCCTCGACGCTTCTCCCCGTAAGACGTGAAAATTCGAGCGGGTGCGGCGTCAGGATCACCGATCCCCTCTTCCGTTCGAGAACGCCGAGGCCGAATGCGGAGAGAGAATTGAGCGCGTCGGCGTCGAGGACCAACGTCCCTGGAAAGCGCGTGATGAGCGCCGTAAGGGTCGAATAGACCCGTTCGGAAACATTTGCGCCCATTCCGTATGCGATCGCACTCTTTTCGAGGATCTCCCCTTCCACCGTGCCGAGTTCTTTCAGAATGATCGCGGGCATCTGTGCAGCCGCGAGGTAGAGAGAGCGCGGCTGCGGATAGAGCTCGGAGGGAAGATAGAACTCGGTGTATCCCGCCCCCGACTTGAGTGCGGCCCGTGCCGCAAGAATGGGCGCGCCGAGGGAGCCGAAGCCCGCAACGATCGCGACACTCCCGCATTTTCCCTTATGAAGGTCACGCGGACGGCTCGGAAAGAGCGGCCGGATATCCGCATCCTCCAAGACGTTGACCGGCTTACCGAAATACGATTGCTGTTTCATGGGATAAACCTCACGCTGATTTCTTCGCTCGAAAGGACGCGCACGCCGCTTTGGGTCTCGACTTCGAGCCGCCCGTCGTCGAGGATCGCACGCGCGACGGCCGATTCTTCGCGACCGTCCGCAAGAATGCGGATCTCTTTCCCGAGGAATTTGATCCGCGCACGGTAATCGGACGGCGAACTCTCCCTTGCGAGCATAGAGATGAGCGTATCCCGGACGGAGGCCGGATCAATCGGACATCCCGCCGCCTCGGAGAGCGTGACCGCGATCCCGCCGAGAGATGAAACGTCGTTGGAGACGTTGATCCCCATTCCGACGACGGAATACAAGACAAACTCCCCCGAAAAGGTGTTTTCGATGAGAATGCCGCACAGTTTTCTCCCGCCGACGAGGATATCGTTGGGCCACTTGATCTCGGGAAACACGCCGAATGCCTCGGCCGTACGGCAGACGGAGACGGCGGCGTGCATCATGATGCGGAAGGCATCCCGTGCGGGAAGTTCATCGTAAAAATTCAGTGCGGAGAGATAGACACCGCCCCGTTCCGAGAGAAACGTCCGACCCTTGGTCCCTTGGCCGCCCGTCTGCATTTCGGCGCAGACGATCGTATCCTCTCCGGACGGAATGAGGTCTTTGAGATAGCGATTGGTGGAATCGACGCTTTCGAGAAGGATCACTCTCACAGTTCCGCCTCCTCCCCGAGTGCGGCAAGCGCATGGCGGGCGGTATCGTAGTCATAGCCTTTGGAGAGAAGATGCGAGTACGCCCTCTGCAGGACTTTGCGGTCCGAGAGGTCCTTGCCGCGCAGATATTTCCCGAGAACAGCCCTGGCGCTCTCCGTCTGGTCGCCGAGTTCGCCCACCGCTTCGCTCACCTCCGCATCGGACACGCCCTTTTGGCGCAGTTCCATCGCGATGAGGCGGACGCCCTTCTTTTTCGCCGCGTTCTGCACATAGGCCTTGGCGTATGCACCGTCGTCGAGAAACCCGTAACCCTTCATCTTGTCCACGACGTAATCGGAGACATCATCGAGATATCCCTTCTTTTTGAGGAAGGCACGGATGTCCTTCTCCGTCTTCATGGAGGCGGTGATGTGCGTGAGTGCCTTGTCGAGAGCGGTCTCTTTTTCGCTCTCGAATTGGATGCGGGAGAGCGCTTCGGGCGTGACGATCGTCCCGACTTTGAGACGGTTCGCCATTGCGGTAACGAGCTTCATCCCGCAGAAAAAACGGCCGTCGACTTCGATGTTACAGCGCGTCTTGTCCTTTTTTTGCGGCGTGATGGATGTGATCTCTGCCATATTGTTTCTCCGCCGCCCTCAGGACGGCCATGTCCGATTCGCCCGAAACCACGGCGTATCCTTCAGCGGGAGCGAATGATTGCTCCCCGTAACGGAAAACTCCAAGCCGTCCGAACGGAACAGAATGTCGCCGTTGAGCGGTGCCGCCGTCCAGCCCTTTGGGTCATAGACGACGTTCTCCGCAACCGTGGTGACGTAAATTTTATCCGTGTAGCGGGCGAGACGGTCGATCGTCTCCTGCGTGGGAAAGGTCCCGAGCGGATCGACCGAATACTCGGGCGAGCCTGCACAGGTGCAGATGCAGACGTATTCGGGACGGATGACGGAGAGCAGTGCATCGGTGTTCGAAGTACTGCTGCCGTGATGTCCCGCCTTGAAGAGCTTGCACCGGGGAAGGGAATTGTATTCCGTGAGCAAACGTTCGCCCGCGCTCTCGAGATCGCCCGTAAAGAGATAAGTGTTCGTGCCCTGCGTCACGGTAAAGCAGACGGAATAGTTGTTTTCGCTCCCCGTCTTGTGGTCGTAATAGTAGTTATAGAGAACGTTCAGCGAGACGTTTTCCGCGAGCTCATAGCTCCGCGCGGCGCCGTTCAGATTGTTGTAGCATTCGAGCGCGGTATAGTGCTTTGCACCCGCCTCGACTTCGGCGTCCCGTTCGCGGACGTAGTCACGGTAGACGCGACTGTCCGAATCGGTCAAGGGAAAGTCGATGATACATTTACATACGAAACGGCGGAAAAGGCTCTCGTTTTTTCCGTCGCCCGCAAAAGCCGCGATGTGGTCCTGATGCGCATGCGTCACGATGACGTATTCGAGGATCCCATCCGTACAGCGGCCTTTAAGATACTGCGCGATCGTGTCGGCAGAATCCGTCCGCGACCCGCCGTCCACGAGGATGTCCACATCGCCGATCCGGATGTAGACACAGTCGCCGACATACTTGTTCCCGAGTTCGAGAAAGTGAATGCCGAGCTCTCCCGTTTTCAACGGTTCAGGCGGCCGGTTCCGTCTCGTATAGACGTAGTAGGCGGCGCAGAGGATCGCAATGAGAATGAGAAGCAGGAGAATTTTCCCGAACTTCGACTTTTTCCTTGCCATGGCTTACAGAATGACCCCGTTTTTTTGAAGCAACTCGCGCGCAGTCTCCACGCTGTCCACGCCCGTCCTGTTCTTTACGGGCGCAAATTCGCGCTCGCGCCGCACTTCGAACGGCAGACAGCTCCCGGCGAGTTTGACCATATCGAGGATGAGCGTCTCGAATTTATAGCCGTTTTCCCGATCGGGTCGTATGAGCGTTCCCTGTCCGTCGAGATACGGGATCTTCTTTTTGACGACGTGCACGGGGATGCGCTCGGATGCGATCTCCCGAAGGCGGTCGGCACGGAAAAGATAGTTGAGGATCACGCCATAGAGGTAGAGAAGATCGCCCTTTTCGTCGCGTGCGTTGGCCATTTCGGGAGAAAGTTCATAGTATTCGACGACGGCGGGAAGGCCGTCCTCCAAACAGAGCACGCCCACCTTTTCCTCAGGTGCGGCCTTTGTGACGACTTTGGCCCCGCAGAGCTTTTTGCTCGCGACGGTCGCACCGATGAACACGGGATCGGCGATGCGTTGCAATACGTTGTCCACCGCAAAGACGTTAAACCACTCGACGGCGGGAAATTCCCGGTCAAGGCCCGCTCTTACGAGGGAAGAATACCATCCGCCGTTGCCGTTCGGCGAGAGCGCAAGCGTTCCGGGCGCTTCAAGAAGCAATTTTCCATCTAAATCGACGGCGGGAGCCATCTCCTGCCGGAAAAAACGCACATACGATTCCGGATAGCCGAAATATGCGTGCTCCGCAAAGAAGGCGCGCGTTTCCGCGTCGTTTTTCTCGCTCGTCATGATGAGGAGCGGCACATACGCCCCCGCTCCGCTGCATACCTCGAGGAGGTTGCGGATCTGCTGTTCGAAGATGTACAGCGGCCGCGTGATGCCGATGTCGAACGCTCCCTTGGGAGCATCGGAGCCGAGACGGGTCCCCTGTCCTCCCGCGAGGAGCACGGCGGCCACGCCTCCGCGGCGGATGACGGCGTTCCCGATCGCTTCGTATTCCGCACGCCGCGCATCGATCTCCGCCAAACGGAGCCCATCGATAGGTTCGATGTGCCCGCGCGCCTTGGGCGATTCTCCCGTTTTCCAAAGGGAGACGGTCTCCCAGTCGATCTCACGCAGTCTTGCCGCAAGATCGCCCTCGCCGAGGTGTTCGGCAAGATGGCTCTGTCCGTTTTGTTCCAAGAAGTCCTTTAGTTGCATACTTCCGCTCCGGTCTGTTTTCTCTTACTGATATTATAAAAAATTACGGCGGAATTGTCAATACTCCGCCGTAAAATTCTTGGGATCACAGATCTTCTTGGGGTGGATCTTTATCCGTCTCCCCGGCGGATGGCTCGTCGCGGAGCGGCGTATGTGTGTCCGCCTCCCCTTCGTGCACGACGACCTGCGGGAACGGAATCTGGATGCCATACGCATCGAAGAGCAGTTTGAGTTCACGGTTGAGGTCGCGCTGTACCTGGAAGAAATCGTCCTCCTTGCACTTGGCGCCGAAGAGCAGGACGACGCCCGAATTGTCGAGAAGATCCACGCTGTTATAGTCGGGGCCGTCGAGGATAGCGGGGATGTGCGACTTGATCATCTCACGGTTTTCGTTGAAGATGCGCTCGACGCGTTTGAGGTCCTCGCCGTACGCAACGCTCACCTTGACGAGCGGATAGGAATCCACACGGCTCTGATTGATGTATACCTTGATGGTGCTGTTGTTGGCGACACGGATATCGCCGCTGTAATTGATGAGACGGGTATTGCGGAGTCCGATCTCCTGCACCGTTCCGCGCCATCCGTCGATGGTGACGACGTCGCCCACCTGAAGGGTCCCGTCGGAGACCAGAAAGATCCCGGCCACGATGTCCGAAATGAGGCTCTGCATTCCGAGACCGATGACGACCGTGAGGATGGAAGCACTGGCAATGAGTGCGCCGACATCGACGCCCCAGACGGCGAGGATCGCGAGAACACCGACCGCCCAGACGAGGAAGCGCGTGAGCCCGGCGACGAGACGCCCGATGGTCACCCGACGGGGCGATCCCCGGAAGACGCGCGGATAGATGAGTCCGAGGATGTAGAGAACGAGCAGGACAATGAATACGATCTGCACGCTGTAGATGACGTGCGGGATCGCGAGCACGATCTGACCGACGATCCCCCCGCCCGTGTACTGTTCGACAAAGGCATCGATCTCACTCGCATAGACGAGGGAGAGCACGGTGATGGCGGCGAACAGGACGAGGAAAACGATCCCCGTGATGCGGAGCGCCTTCTTCTTTTTGAGTTTTTGCTCGGGTGTAAGTTGCGGCTTTATCATGATAAGTTTTCTCCTTATTCAACGGGTAATATTATACCCAATCGTTTGCCGCATGTCAAGCGTTTGCCTGTCTCCCGCGCGATGGAAACGGGAAAAAAGCAAAGGGCGGGCCCTATGGCCCGCCCCGGATCGCCCGATCGATCACAGAAGAATACAGATGACGCCGCCCTTTCCCTCATTG
>CANQUL010000039.1 GCA_947627015.1 uncultured Clostridia bacterium
TTCTTGAAGATGTCGTCGAGCGTCTTTTTGTCGCAAAGGGGGAGCCCGCGTTGTAGGTATAACTCAAATGTTCGACTACGATCCGCATGAAAGTTCTCCTGCGATCTCTTCGGCAAGTTTTTTTGGATCGAGCACCTCTTTCACGGACATGCCCCCCTCGTTCAGCCTCAGAGCGATCTTTGAAATGCGCGGAAGCGCAAGGCCGTAGGTGAACAGTTCGTCGTGGCGGAGGAAGATCTCCCCGGGAGTCCCCTGCATGACGATCTCCCCGCGGTTCATGACGATGGCGCGGTCTGCGAGCAGTGCCTCTTCGAGAAAATGGGTGATGAGCACGACGGTCATCTTTTCCTCGCGGTTGAGGCGGAGAACGACGTCGATGATCTCCTTTCTCCCGCGCGGATCGAGCATGGCGGTCGACTCGTCGAGGATCATGATGCGCGGTTTGAGTGCGAGGACGCCGGCAATCGCGATGCGCTGCTTCTGTCCGCCCGAGAGACGGGCAACCGAGGCGGTCCGAAAGTCCTCCATGCCGACGGCGGAGAGTGCAAAGTCGATCCTGCGGCCGATCTCCTCCCGCGAGGTGCCCACGTTTTCGGCCCCGAATGCGACGTCGTCCTCCACGATGGAGGCAACGGTCTGGTTGTCGGGATTCTGAAAGACCACGCCCACCTGTTTGCGCGTTTCGAAAAACGTTGCGGACATGACCTCGGTGCCGAATACGGAGATCGTGCCTCCGTCGGGTTCGAGAATGCCGTTGGAGAGACGGGCGAGCGTCGACTTCCCGCTGCCGTTATGGCCGAGCACGGCGACGAATTCCCCCTCTTCGACGGAAAAATTCAGATGTTCGATTTTGAACGGCCCCTCGTCGTAGGAAAAGGAGACGTCCTTGAATTCGAGTGCTTTCATTCGCTTCCTGTGCGGCCGACAATTCCCGCCCTACCGCCCGGGCGGCAGACCGCCGGATACTATTATACCAAAAATCCACGCTTTTTACAATGAAAACAAGGTGAAATTCCGAGAAAATTGTAAGACAATGCAAAGAAGCGTGCGGATTCCTCTTTCGGGAATTTTTTTGGGAAATCTTCCGATTGATGTTGACTTTGCGCGCGAAAACCGTTATAATATGTAGGATGGTAATCGGACAGCCTCCCTTTGCCATGAAAATCAAATTTTAAGTTATGGAGGTTCTTTGATGACAAAGATGACTATCGACGGCAATACCGCCGCCTCGCACGTCGCTTACGCCTTCTCCGAAGTCGCCGCGATCTACCCGATCACGCCCTCTTCGCCGATGGCAGAATCTGCCGACGAATGGGCAACCCAAGGCCGCCTGAACATGTGGGGGCAAAAGCTCCGCATCACCGAGATGCAGTCCGAGGGCGGCGCCGCCGGCGCCGTGCACGGCTCCCTCTCCGCGGGTGCGCTCACCACGACGTACACCGCTTCGCAGGGGCTTCTCCTCATGATCCCCAACATGTACAAGATCTCGGGCGAACTGCTCCCCATGGTCATGCACGTTTCCGCCCGTGCCCTTGCCGCGCACTCCCTCAACATCTTCGGCGACCACTCCGACGTGATGGCCTGCCGCCAGACGGGATTTGCGATGCTCGCAAGCTGCTCCGTGCAGGAAGTCATGGACCTCGCCACCGTCGCGCATCTCGCAACGCTGCGCTCCCGCGTGCCCTTCATCAGCTTCTTCGACGGGTTCCGCACCTCGCACGAGGTCTCCAAGATCGATACCATCGATTACAGCGAACTCAAAGAGCTCTTTGACAAGAAGGGGCTTGCAAAGGACGTGGCCGAATTCAAGGCCCGCGCGCTCAACCCCGAACATCCCGTCCAGCGCGGCACCGCACAGAACGGCGATACCTACTTCCAGAACCGCGAGACGGCCAACAAGTATTACAGCGCTACCCCCGCCATCGTGCAGGAAATGATGGACGAGGTCTCCGCCCTCACCGGGAGGAGCTATCACCTCTTTGACTATGTCGGCGCACCCGACGCGAAGTACGTCGTCGTCATCATGGGTTCCGGCGCCGAGACCGTCGAAGAGTCCATCAACAAGCTCAACGCACAGGGCAAGAAGTACGGCCTCATCAAGGTCCGTCTCTACCGCCCCTTCGTGGCCAAGGCGTTCATCGACAAGATCCCCGCGACCTGCAAGAAGCTCGCCGTCCTCGACCGTACGAAGGAACCCGGCTCCCTCGGCGAACCCCTCTACCTCGACGTCTGCACCGCGCTCCTCGAACAGGGGATCGGCGGCATTCAGGTCGTCGGCGGCAGATACGGCCTCGGCTCCAAGGAGTTCAATCCCTCCATGGTGCTCTCCGTCTATAAGAATCTCGAGAAGAAGAACAGCAAGAATCACTTCACCGTAGGCATCTATGACGATCTGACGCACACCTCGCTCGACTTCTCCGAGAAGTTCGATGCGGCGCCCGAAGGATCCACCTCGTGCAAGTTCTACGGGCTCGGCTCGGATGGCACCGTCGGCGCCAACAAGAACTCCATCAAGATCATCGGCGACCACACCGACATGTATGCACAGGCTTACTTCTTCTATGATTCGAAGAAGTCGGGCGGCATCACCGTCTCGCACCTCAGATTCGGCAAGACGCCCATCCAAAGCGAGTACCTCATCGACGCGGCCGACTTCATCGCCTGCCACAACCCCTCTTACGTCATCCGCTATGACATGACGACCGACCTCAAGGAGGGCGGATCCTTCCTGCTCAACGCGCCTTGGACGACCGTCGAGGAGCTCGACAAGAACCTTCCCTCCAAGATGAAGAACGCGCTTGCCCAAAAGCATGCCAACCTCTATGTCATCGACGCCATCTCCATCGCGCGCGGCCTCGGGCTCGGCGGCAGGACCAACACCATTCTCCAGTCCGCGTTCTTCTTTATCAACGAACAGATCATGCCCTACACGGACGCCGTGGAGTACATGAAGAAGATGGCCTACAAGTCCTTTGCGAGAAAGGGCGACGCCGTCGTGCAGATGAACTACAACGCCATCGACTCCGCCAAGGAGCACCTCGTCAAGATCGAGATCCCCGAATCGTGGGCGACCGAGACGGAGGGCGCCGAGATGGTCAAGCTCGCCGACAACGACTACTTCCGTTCGGTCATCGCTCCCATCCTTGCTCTCGAGGGCGACAAGCTGCCCTCCTCCGCCTTCAATGCGGACGGTTCCGTTCCCACGGGCACCACGAAATACGAGAAGCGCGGCGTAGCCGTCACCGTTCCCAAGTGGAACATCGACAAGTGCATCCAGTGCAACCAGTGCTCCTTCGTCTGCCCGCACGCCTGCATCCGTCCCTACCTCGTCGAAGAGAATGCCGAGAAGCCCGAAACGTTTGAGACCAAGCCCGCCATGCAGGCAAAGGGATATACCTTCCGCATGCAGGTGAGCCCGCTCGACTGCATGGGCTGCGGCGTCTGCGCCGACATCTGCCCCGTCAACACCAAGGCCCGCACCGAAGCGCAGAAGAACGGAGAAAAGCCCGCTCCCGAAGCGATGGCCCTCAACATGGTCCCCTTCGCCGAAGTCGAAGAGACCGAAGCCGCCAATTGGGAATTCGCACAGGAACTTCCCGAAGTGCCCGCAGAGGTCACCGCGAAGATGGCCGACGTCAAGAAGTCGCAGTTCACGCCCTCGCTCTTTGAGTTCTCGGGCGCGTGCGCAGGCTGCGGCGAGACGCCCTATGTCAAGGTCCTATGTCAAGGTCCTTACCCAGCTCTTCGGCGACAGAATGATTGTTGCCAACGCCACGGGCTGCTCCTCCATTTACGGCGGTTCCTCCCCTACCTGCCCTTACACCACCAACAAGCAGGGTCACGGTCCCGCATGGGCGAACTCCCTCTTTGAGGACAATGCGGAATTCGGCTACGGCATGAATCTTGCCTACAAGGCCCGCCGCGCCGCCCTTGCCGAAAAGGTCCAAAAGCTCGCGGAGATGTGGGCGGAATATCCCGAATGCCAAAAGATCCTCAACGATTGGATCGAAA
Source organism: uncultured Clostridia bacterium (assembly GCA_947627015.1). Lineage (GTDB taxonomy): Bacteria > Bacillota > Clostridia > Christensenellales > Borkfalkiaceae > Gallimonas. Next base: position 4,012 of record CANQUL010000039.1, read on the forward strand.
ACATGGACGACGCCGAAGGCAGTAAGACGGCCGCGGCCGCGCTCGTAACCGATCTCGAAGGCTGCAAGGCCGAGTGCGAGGGCGAAGAGCTCGAGCTCCTCGAAGCCATCCTTGCCGAAAAGGACTGTCTCGTCAAGAAGTCCTTCTGGATCATCGGCGGCGACGGCTGGGCATATGACATCGGCTACGGCGGGCTCGACCATGTGCTCGCTTCGGGTGAAGACGTCAACGTGCTCGTCCTCGATACCGAGGTCTACTCCAACACGGGCGGCCAGGCCTCGAAGTCCACTCCCATCGGCGCAGTTGCCAAGTTCGCCTCGGGCGGCAAGCGCATCAAGAAGAAGGACCTCGGCATGATCGCGGCCAACTACGGCTATGTGTACGTTGCACAGTGCGCGATGGGCGCCGACAAGAACCAGCTCGTCAAGGCCTTTAAGGAGGCCGAGGCGTACAAGGGACCGTCCCTCATCATCTGCTACGCGCCCTGCATCAACCACGGCATCAACATGACCAAGTCGCAGTCCGAAGAGAAGAATGCGGTCGATTGCGGATACTGGCAGCTCTACCGCTACAATCCCATGCTCGCCGCCGAGGGGAAGAATCCCTTCACGCTCGACTCCAAGGAACCCACCTTTGAGAACTACCAGAGCTTCATCCTCGGCGAGACCCGCTATGCTTCCCTCAAAAAGACCCAGCCCGACGTTGCCGAAGAGCTCTTCCAAAAGACGGAAGAGAGCTCCAAGGCACGTCTCGAAGGGTACAAGAAGCTCGCCGGGAAAGAATGATCCGAATCTCCCCGAAAAATCCACAAGGGCCGTCCTGCATTGCAGGGCGGCCCTTTCCGTACAGCTTTCTTCAATTCTTGATCCAGATGGCAAAGAGACGCGTGCCGTTGGGGGCGGTATTCATCGTTTCCGTCGTGTACTCCGCGGTCATGCTCCCCATCTTTGAGGTCCAGCCTCCGAACGTATATCCCGAACGCATCGGATCGGCAATGGGGTAGTTCGCGAGTCTGTAGCGGGGAGGCGTGACGGAATTTTCCTGCTTCTCAAAGGAGACGACATACTCCCCTCTCGGAGACAGTTCGCAGCCGACCACTGCATAGAAAGGCTGCTCCCGGACGCCGTACTCATAGGTCCCCCACGCCGCGGGGATCGTCTCCGCGTCGGTATATACCGTTGCATTTTTGAACGCATTGGCGTGGATGGCCTTTACCCATTGGGAAATGACGGCGCTCACCGATCGGAATTGAAAGAAGGCACCCTGCGCGACCCATTCGATGTGGTCGGGAAGATAGACCCCGAACCGCCCTTCGCGATTTACCGGTCCGTCTACGATCTGCGTGACTTCTTCCCCGATGGTATCGAGGACATATCCGTCCGGGCAGTCGCCGCCGAACCCGATCATGAAGTGCCCGATGGATACGGGACCGATCGGCTGCATGCTGTACCACGGTGTATTGTAGAACGGATTTCCCGGGCACTCCGCGAGCGTCCTTGTGAGAGAATTGGGAATGACGACGTCGGTGAGTGCGGTGCAATCACTAAAGCACATCACATCAAGCGTCTCTAAATGGGCGGGAAGGACCGCGCGCCGAAGCGATTTGCATGCACGAAAGGCATATGCCCCGATGCTCTTGACGGAATCGGGCAAGACGACCTCCGTGAGAGACGCACCGTAGAAAGCAGCCTCTCCGATTTCCGAAATCTCGTCGGAAAACTCGATCTCCGTAAAGGCGGTCCCGTAGAAAGCCGACCCCCCAAAGGTCGTGACATGTTCCAACCCGGTGATCCGCCGCAAAGAGGTACAACCCCGAAAGGCCTCCGATTCGATCTCCGTGACCGACACGGGAAGATTGACCTCTGTCAGCGAGCTGCAATTGAGGAACGTATGGTCCTCAACTACCGTCTGCCCGTTGGGGATCATGCACTCTGTGAGCAGGGAGCAGTCCTCAAAGGCCAAGCCCGATATCTTCTTCAGACTGAACGGGAAGTTGATCTCCGCAAGGCCGGAACAACCGTTAAACGCCGACACCCCGATCTCCCGGATCCCCTGATTGAGCGTCACCTTTTCAAGCGCGGGAAATTTGTAATTCGGGTTACTGAAAGCATGATCTCCGAGAGCGCGCACCGTTTCGGGAAGGGTGACCGTTTTCAGAACGGTATTGTCGGGAAAACGCGTAGTGACTTTTTCCCTTCCTATCTCCTTCCCCACGACGGTGACGGGGAGGCCCAGAAAGTAAGCGGGCGGAGAAAAATTCACCTCCTTATTGCGGAAACGGGCATCGCGGTACAGCGTGTAACTCTTTCCGTCCTCATTCTTCTCAAATACATATCTCTTATAGTAAACGGATGGCTCTCCGCATTTGAGACATGCCGATAACTGATTCATTTTGTCATATGTATCTTGCGTTGTATGCCATTTATAATCCTTGTACTCGCAATACTCCACTTCCGTCTCAAAACAGGTCATGCAAGTCCTGCAATGATGCTCCTCGTCAACCGACTCATAGGAGCCCCATTCGTGGACATGGTCCCCTCCATTTTGGTCCGGAACACAGGAAGCGATCGCCAGTGCGGTCACCGTGACCATCAGCCCCGTGAGAATACAGAGACAAACTTTTCTCGTTCTTTTCTTCATAATTCTCTCCTAATCATTCCGCTTACTTCCCGATAAAACTCCAACAGGATCGCCCAATTTGCATCGAATCTTGCCGCAGCATTCTGATAGGGATAAACGTAGATATCCCCTGTCCCCCCATGCAAGGCGAACGGAATGACAATAACCCACGCATAGGACATCGCTGTTCTGATGGCGTCTACCATCGTATTCTTGTCGAGCGGCACCTCGGCTATGAAACAATATGTGCCGGTTTTGGGAAATGAGTCAAAGGATTCCGCAACGATCTCGTCGTCATGATCGGCCGGGGCCAGATAATAATAGCCTCTGTCCTCAATCAGAATATTAGCCCAGATCGTTCTGTCATCTCCTTCCTTCCAATCCCATGCCTTCCTCAGCCAAGGATCATAAACAGAATAGAAGTACGAATATATATCATGCGGTTTCATAAAATCGAGATAATAGTCATCAAGAACCAACGTCGCGTCTTCCAACCCTTCATAATTGTCGACAAATTCCTGTTCGAGGATATCAAAAAACATATCCAACGATATCACATAATTGGCATTCAGAAAAATAGTACCGCCCGGGCCCCATAGTTCGGGAGCATATCGGATGATCGACAGATAGCAGTAATCGCTCTCGAAATAAATTTCGGGATACCCATCCTCCGTTGTAAGAAGGCCGCCAAGGTCAAAGATCATGCAATCATTTGTGCACACACCGTTCTGCAATCCCAGAAACAAGTCTTCCCATGAACCATAATAGAAAAATTCCGCATCGGCGAAAACATTCCGAATGTCTTGCTCCGAAAAGTAGGTATACCCCTCGGAACGATTCGTGATGTAATAACACTCGACAGACTGTGCTGCCATCTCCTTCAGCACGGTTTCCTTTTGCCGCTCGAGCTGTTCGGCACGCGTCTCCGTTTCCGCTTCCGTTCCGGGCGCAGCCGCGCTTGCGGTTATCGCCATGGGCGATAGGAGCGCCGTAAGAAGCAAAACGGCGACAAGGACGCATAAAACAATGCTTTTTCTCATGATTTTCATATTCTGACCCTCCAATTTTTTATTTTATTCCATTATACAGAACCGGATCGGAAAAGTCAAGTATTTTATGCAAATTTATCCATTCGTTTTACTTATACCTACTATAAGTACAGCTTATATCTGAATGAGGCGGCAAGCGGAACGGAAAAAAGACATGAAAAAAGCCGGGGCGGATCGCCTCGGCTTTTCGCTTTGTTCAGCTGTGCAAAAGTTTTTTGAGATACGCTTCGTACTCCTCGTCGGAGAGCTTTTTGATCTTTTTCTTTGCCATACCGCACCTCGCAATGGATTATACGAGAAGTATGGACCATTCCGCCGGGGATTATTCGGTACGGAGCGCGATGACGGGGTCTTTGCGGGCGGCCGCCTGTGCGGGGATGAGACCCGAGATGAGGGTGAGCGCCACGCTGACGCACACCATGATGAAGGCGGAGAGCGGAGGCAGCGTTGCGATGTCTGCGATGCCCGACAGCGATTGGATGATCAGGCTCACGATGCCCGCGATGCCGTACGTCACGACGATCCCGATGAGGCCCGCGGCAAGGCCGATGATGAAGGTCTCCGCATTGAAGAGGTTGCGGATATCCTGCTTGCGCGCGCCGAGGCTCCTCAAGACGCCGATCTCCTTGATGCGCTCCACCACCGATACATAGGTGATGATGCCGATCATGACCGACGAAACGACGAGGGAGATGGCCGTGAAGGCGACGAGGACGTAGGTAATGACGTCGAGCATGGTCTGGACCATCCCCATCATGAGGCCCACGCGGTCGGTATAGGTAATCTGCTGCGCCTCATCGTGCAATTCGTTCCATTCGTCGAGGTAATTCAGGACGTCGTCCTTGGCGTCGAAGTCCACGGGGTAGATCATGACGTCGTTGGGCGAGTCGTCTCCACCGAGCGAACGGAATGCCGCCGTGGGGTCATAGGAGATGTAGAGGGTAAAGGTCTGGCCGAGCATCGACGCCGTGTATTCGGTATAGTAGCTGTTGAGCGCCGCCGAGGGCGAGAGATAGAGCGAACCGACGGCCGAAGAACCGGCAGTGAGAGAGGACGGCAATTTGGCCTCGTCGCTCATCGTCCACTTGGCGATCTTCGTACCCATGTTCATCTCTATGAACGTGCGGACGGTCGCCTCGGTCAGGTTGAGGCCCTCGGAGAGGCACCCGTAGGTGAAGTTCGGTTTGAGACGGAGAATGCCGCTGATTTTGAGCGGGATGCCGTTCTCCTTTGTGAGTTCGGGCACCTCGTTTACAAATCCGAAGGGATATCCTCCCCTCGCCGAGTCGAAATATCCGCCGTAGTCCGCGTTCTCGGGATAGACGACGTCGTTGCTGTACAGCATGTATTCCTGCTTATAGATGTCCGCATAGGAGAGGCGGGTGGGATCGTCCTCGGCAAGTTCCACGGGCGTGCCCTCTACCTTGTCACCCTCTGCGGCTCCGGCGAGCTTTCCGACGTCAAAGAGCTGCAAAAAGCGCTCCTCGGTCAGGAATCCGAGCTGGACGAGCGTGAGATCGATGAGCTCGTTGTGTTCGCCCACGACGAGCACCGTCTCGTTTTCGGTCTTGGGGAAGGTACCGTCGATCAGATCGTACTGCGAGAGGACGTACTTGGAATAGTCGGGGTCGGTGAAGTCGGTCGTGCCCGGCATGACGTTGACGATGTCCGTGAAGAGCGAGACATACGGCAGAAGACGCGTGTATTCGGGAGCGTATTGAACGAGTTCGTCGATGAGATAGGACTTGAGACGGGAGAGGGAGAAGTTCTCGGTCTTGGACTCGACCATTTCGCCGTCAAGGACGTATCCGCCCGTCACGAGGGGCATGAAGAGGCTGTTCTCGATATTCACGCCGTACGCATAATGGACGGCGGAGAACCAATCGGGATGGTAGGTCTTTCCCTTTTCGAGGTAGTTGATGTATTCTTCGCTGATGTCGTTCGTGACCGTGATGCCCTGCGCGAGACCGGTGAGGAAGGAATTGACGTAGACCTCGTCATGGAGCTCCTCGAGGGTAGGCATGTCTGCGGGAGAGCGGATGCCTTCCATGACTGCGGTGACATCGAGCGCCGTCTCCGAGATCTCGATGGGCGACGAGGAGAGCATATCTTCTTCGGTGTGGCGGATGTAGTTATTGAATCCGTTGGAGAGCGCGAGGACGAGGCAGACGCTGATGATGCCGATGCTCCCCGCGACCGACGTGATGATCGTTCTCCCCTTCTTGGTGAGCAGATTGCGGAAGGAGAGGCCCAGCGCGGTCAGGAAACTCATGCGGGCCCGAAGCGGTTTTTCAGCACCCCGTGTCGCCTTTTTCGCCTTTTTGTCCCCGATGTAGGGACGGGAATCGGACTCCACGACACCGTCACTTAAACGGACGATGCGCGAGGCATAGCGGTCGGCGAGCTCGGCATTGTGCGTGACCATGATGACGAGACGTTCCTTGGCGATCTCCTTGATGAGTTCCATCACCTCGACGCTTGTCTTGGAATCGAGCGCGCCCGTCGGTTCGTCGGCGAGAAGGATGTCGGGATCGTTGACGATGGCACGGGCGATGGCGACGCGCTGCATCTGTCCGCCCGAAAGCTGATTGGGACGCTTGCGGAGTTCCTTCCCGAGGCCGACGCGTTCGAGGGCCTTCCGTGCTCTCCTGCGGCGTTCGGTCTTGCCGATCCCGGCAATGGTGAGGGCAAGTTCCACGTTTTCGAGCACGGTCTGGTGCGGAATGAGATTGTACGTCTGGAAGATGAACCCGATGCGATGGTTGCGATAGATATCCCAATCGCGGTCACGGTACTTTTTGGTGGAGCGGCCCTGAATGACGAGGTCGCCCGAGGTGTAATGATCGAGACCGCCGATGATATTGAGGAGCGTCGTCTTGCCGCAGCCGCTCTGGCCGAGAATGCAGACAAACTCGCTCCGCCGGAATTCGAGGCTGATGCCCTTTAAGGCGGGCACGACACCCGAGGCGACCTTGTAGTCCTTTTTGATGTCCGTCAGTTTCAGCATGGCGGGCTCGCCGTGTTCGGGCTTTCCGTTATGCGCTCTCTTTCTCGAAGGCCTATCCGCGGACATGGGTGCCTCATTTGTTGTCTGTTCATAAAAATTTACGCCCTGCGGGCCGACAGGATATCCTGCCGGAGCACCGGGAAGCACATACGGATACGGGGGCGCCGCATTTGTGAGAGGCGCTCCGCAAACGGGGCATGCGGGAAGCCCATTCCTGCACCGGGTCCCGCAACGACTGCAAACTACCATATTTCTTACTCCTTTCCTTTGGGAGCGAGACCTCGCTCCGCACCGACCGTGTGGGTCGAATCGTACTTTTGGCGAGCGCGTGCCATTCCGTCGAAGAACTCCTCGGAACGGGCCACCAATTCGAGAAGGCGCCCCTCGCCGATATCGTCGACGAGGTACGAGATGATCTCGTTGGCCTCGCGGCACTGATCGTCGAAGAGAGCCACCGCGCGATCGGAGAGCCGCACGTATGCGATCTTCCGGTCTGTGGGCGAAGGGTCGCGCCGGACAAGGTCCTTCGCCTCGAGTTTGGAGACGATCTGGGAGATCGCCGAACGGGTGATGCCCAGCCGTCTTGCAAGTTCGGAAGAGATGATGCTCTTCCCTCTGTTTTCCTCCGTTATGACCTCGCGAAGGAGTCGGAACTCCGTCCTGGAGAGCTTGGCGGCGTCCGCAAACAAATCGATTTCCTCCATCCTCTTGATGGTCTGCAAAAGAAGGAGGAGATGATGGTTGAGTTCCATGGAAATCACCTTCTCTATGTTTGTTATCGGACTAAACAATCTTATTATACACCGCTTCCGAGGGATTGTCAACTTCTTGAAAGAATTGTCTGCAAAAAATCACTGTTTATTCACATTGGACAAAATCCTATCGTTTCCTGTCGGTTTTTTGCCGAAATAAGTCAAAAGACTGCATTTCAGATCGGCGTTATAGAGGATCCTGCGCTTGTCGGGCCTTCCGAAGGCGCGTTCACACCCATCATATGCGGAGAGAACGTAGGCGCTCCAATCGGGCAGTGCGCGGAACATGCGGGAGAAATCGTGGTAGAGCGGGAAGAGGTCCTCCCCCTTTTCCAACCGTTCGCCGTAGGGCGGATTGGAGATGAGCACGCCGTAGGGCTCCGAAGCCGTAAAGCGGCGCATATCGGCGACCGAAAAGAGGATGTCCCCTAATACGCCTGCCCGTTCGGCATGCGTCTCGGCAGTCCGGATCGCGTGCTCGGAGCAGTCGGATGCAAAGACGGGGGCGATGGGACCGCGGTATTCGAGGCTCTCGGCTTCCTCCCGTGCCCGCACGACGGTCTCGGGCGCAACGCCGCGGAATCGCTGAAAGTCAAAGGTGCGCTTCTTGCCCGGAGCGATCGACCGGGCGTAGAGGACTGCCTCGATGGGAATGGTCCCGCTTCCGCAGAAGGGATCGGTAAAGTACTTGTCGCGGCGGTAGAGGGAATCCTCCACGATGGCCGCGGCGACCGTCTCACGCAGGGGCGCATCCCCCGTCAGAACGCGGTATCCACGGCGGTGAAGCCCTTCCCCCGTCGTGTCGAGGGTGACCGTCGCCTCATCTTCGAAGAGGGACAATCCCACGACGGCGCGCTCGCCGCGCTCATCGAACGAGGAGATGTGCAACCGCTCCCCAAGGCGCTTTAAGATCGCCTTCTTTACGATGCCGCCCGAGGCCTTTACAGCGGCGAGCCTGCTCTTGACGCTCTTTCCGTCGATGCGGATGCACGCGTGCGGGCCGAGGTACTCCTCCCACGGGATCGCAAAGGTCCCCTCGAAGAGTTCGTCGAACGTAGTAGCGGAAAAGCGGGCGAGTTCGATGAGGACGCGCTCTCCCGCCCGCAGAAAGACGTTAAGACGGGCGACCGTATTCCAGTCGCCCTCGAGAAGGATATGACCGCGTTCGGCTGGGGCATGCCCGAGACCGAGGCGTTCGATTTCGCGCTTTGTCGCTGCTTCGATTCCGAAAGCAACGGGAATTTGAAGGATCATATCGTCACTCTTCCGTTTCGTCTACCGACTCCGGATCCACGGGTTCGGGCTCGGGGATGTACGGTTGCAGCGGAGACGTTACGGGCGTCAAATCGTATTTGTCA
>CANQUL010000040.1 GCA_947627015.1 uncultured Clostridia bacterium
CGACGTAGGCATAGGTCAGGGACTTCATCACCGCCTGACGGGCGATGCGGTAATTCTTGCTCTTGCAGCCAAAGTAACCCTTGGCAAGCTTAAAGATCTTTCTGCGCTTTTTGACTGCGTTTACGGCTCTCTTGATTCGCATATTCCGTTCCTCCCGTTAATCCTTGTAAGGGATCATTCTCTTGACGGTGTTCTCCTGCGTCGAGGAGACAAGCGTCACCTTGCGAAGATTTCTCTTCCTTTTTCTGTTCTTGGTTTCGGCCTTGTGGTTCTTACCGCCGTGAGATCTGTTGACCTTTCCGGAGCCGGTGAGCCAGAAGCGCTTTTTGGAACTCGAGTGCGATTTCTGTTTCGGCATTTTTTTATCCTCCAATGATGTTTTGCTATTTGAGCCTTCGCCATATCCATAGCGGAAGGTGATACCGAGCTTATTTCTTGACGGGACCGAGGATGAGGATGAGGTTCCTCCCCTCCATGTTGAGCGGCTTTTCGATGACGGCGTATTCCTTGAGCATTTCCGCAAAATTCATGATGACGTCGCGTCCGAGATTGGCATGCGCCATCTGGCGGCCGCGGAGGCGGATCGTCACCTTGACCTTGTTGCCCTGTTCGAGGAACTTCTGGGCCTGCTTGGCCTTGACGTTGATGTCGCCCACGTCGATCGTCATGGAGAGCTGGACCTCTTTGAGTTCGACAATCTTCTGATTCCGACGGTTCTCCTTTTCCTTTTTTGCCTGCTCGAACTTGAACTTTCCGTAGTCCATGATCTTGCAGACGGGCGGAACGGCGGTCGGAGAGATCTTGACGAGGTCGAGCCCCTCTTCATCCGCAAGGCGGAGCGCTTCCCGCGAGGACATGACGCCGAGCATCTCCCCCGAAGAAGAGATGAGACGGACTTCGCGGTCGCGGATCTCGCCGTTGAGTTGATTTTGATTTTTTGCTGCCATAAGCCTCCGAAAAACCATTTACGAATTTCTTTCCCGTTCCGGTCGGAACGAAGGAAAACAAAGACGGGCTGCAGAATGCAACCCGTCGGAATGACACGCAAGACGCGTGACAAAAACGAACTTTTGACCCGTCGCAAACAATTCGCGAACACGGGGAGAAGGGTTGACCTCTGCTTTACTGCATAAAGAATACCACTTTTTTGCCCCGTTGTCAATTGTTTTTGGGCCGTTCACAACGTAATTTCGGATTTTTTTCGGATCCCCGGGGAAGAAACATACTTTTCCGCACACAAAAACAGAACGGCCTCCCCCGTCACTCGATGCCGAATAAACTGTTGGGAACAATGCCGAATTTCTCGTAAAGCAAGCGGATGCTGTCGTATCCCGGTTTCTTTCTCCCGAGCAGCCATTGGCTCACGGTTGTTTGATTGACCCCCAAAATTTTCGCAAGACCCTGTTGGCTGAGCCCCTGCTCATCCATAAGTTGACGAATCACTTCAACGTAAGGCATATAATAATTTTACATAATTTAAGGTCAAAAGTCTTGACATAGGTCAAATAACCTAATATAATATATAGTATATAGGTCTATTGACCTAATACGCGCGATTTGTCTTGTTGGGCGGGTTTTTGCCCTCATTCAATAAAATTTCTAATCATTCAACCAATGGTTGAGCGCATCGTATAGCCTTTTCCGCCGCCGCGTGATATAATTTTTATAAAAACAGCAGGAGGATTGCTTATGAAAACAGATTGCGGCAAGGTCATTGCCGCCAACAGAAAGCGTCTCGGATTGACGCAAGCGGAATTGGGAGCCAAACTGAACGTGACGGCGCAGGCGGTCTCCAAGTGGGAAAACGGGAACGCCGAGCCCGATCTCGCCACCCTTCAACGTCTCATCGCGCTCTTCGGGATCAGTGCAGAGGAGCTCTTCGGCGATAAAAGGACGGAAGCCAAACCGGATTCGTCTCATCCGTCCGCCGAAGGAAAAGCGGCCGCGGAATGCGCCCCGCAGGCAGGCTCCGTCATCATCGGGTATTGCGATTCCTGCAAGAAGCCCATCGCGCAGAATGAGAAATATCATGTATATCCCGCGACGCGCGGAAAGGCACAACGGATCGTTTGCTATGCGTGTTACGAACGGGAAGAGACCGCAAGAAAGCGGAATCTCTACTATCAAGAGCGGAAACAGTTCCGCCGCAGCATTGTCGTTGCGTCGATCGTTGCGGCGCTCGTTCTCCTCATCGGCGTGATCGCCGCGATCGTGACCAAAGACCCCATCTATCTCGTCTCCATCGCCGTTGCCGCCGCCCTCTTCATGTTCGTCGCGCAGTGCTTCTGGACGAGCTACGCGCTCGAGCTCCTGCTCTTCTTCTGCCGTTCCTTCCGACTCCCCGGGGTGATCTTTACGCTGGACCTCGACGGGATCCTCTGGTTCATCACCGCCAAACTCCTCTTCGGCGCGCTGACTGCGCTCCTGTCCGTTCTGCTCTTCGGCATAGGCCTGTGCATTTCGATGGCGGTCGGCGTCGTCACGTTTCCGTTCTGCTTCCCGTCGGAGCTCGGAAAACTGAGAGACCTCAAGCAAGCGATCCAAAAAACATAAAGGAGAATTTTATCATGAAACGCACATTCGGAACCCTTTTCGGACTGCTCCTGTGTCTGCCGACGGCACTGTGTCTCTGCCTCGTGGCTTGCGGAAGTCCCAAAACGCCGACGCCCGGGGACGACGGCCCCAAGCCGCCGACCGATGGCTTGTCGAGCGCAGCCGACGTCGTCGCGGCGATCGAAAAGCAAGCGGACGAGACGGAGCAGGCGTACGACTTCGTCCTGAAACTTTCGGGCAACGTCAACGTGGGACCCGTCTCCTCGCCCAACGCAAATGCGGTCTACACCTGTAATTACCGCTACGACCAAGAGACGGAAGAACTCCGCTTCAAGCGCGTCACGAGCGGCATACTGCTGTACGACTCGACCGAGTACATCTACTCGTCGGACGATTCGCGCATCACCGTGAAGATGAACGACAAGGACACCGTCAAAAAGGTCATCACCGACTACAAGGACAACGAGCTCCGTCTGCTCAATCTCCCCTTTCAGACGCTCGTCGGCTCGCTTACGGCAAATGAGATCACCGGCATTGCCAAGGACGGAAACGGATATACCGCGAAGCTGAAGCTCTCCTCCGGGAACACCGTCCTCGACAAGATCTGCGGACTGATCGGCAGGATGGACACGAGCATCAACCTCAAAGGCGTGACCTTTACCAATCCCGTCTCGGGACTGAATTTCAAGTTCCGGATGTCGGGCGGAGCGCTCTCCGGGTATTCTCTCGGCGCCTCCGTCACCGTTCCCGTATCGACGGCAAGCGTGACGCTCGATCTATCCTATGAAATGAACGTGACCGACTCCGCGATCACGCTCCCCTCCGTCTCGGGGCTTGTGACCGACAAGACGGCGATCGCCGAAGAGCTCTCCGGGATCAACCGTGCGCTCAACACCGTAAAGGCCGGTGCGGCGTATTCCCTCGACCTCGAGGCCGTCAACGAAATGGACCCGGGCTGGAACGTAATGGGAACCAAGGACACCTTTGAATCCCGTCTCTACAAGCATACCGACGGAGCGGGCTTTACGCACTTCAACAATTCCTACGAATATCACAGCCATCACGAAACGCAAGGCAGAGAGACCTATAAGTATACCTACGGCAACGTCACCGACGACGAATTCGACACCTATCTCGTCTCCCGCAAGAGCACGAACACCTATGAGAATGCCGAAGGCATCACCGCCGACACGCAGTTCGGATTCATGACGAACCTCTTCAATATCACGGCGCAGCAGACGGACTGCCTCCGCAAGACGACGGCGGGCAATACGGATACTTATACCGTATATTTGAGCGACGACACCGTCGCGGGACTGATGAAGGGCATCGTGGACATCCTGAACAGCAATCCCGCCCAAGGCGTCCTCACTGTGGAGAACTACTTCAACGAGACAGACCACACCATCGAGGACGCCGCGTTTACCGTCGTCATAACGGCGGGCGAGATCGTGTCCATGGAACTTGACACCGAGATCAAATACAATCCCACCGAAGGCGAATATACCGAGAACAACATCACCCTCAACGACGAGCTCGTCTTAAAGGTCAATGACAAGCTCGAAAAGGCACGGGAATATACGGCGCCCGGGAAAGCAAAGCCGACTTTTGGGTTCGGCGGACTCGAATATATCCTTTGATATTTCCCCGTAAAACGTTACGTCGGGCAAGGCTTTCCGTCCTGTCCGACGTTTTCTTTGCGAAAAAAATGTGCGCCCCGCAAAAACGGAGCGCACAGGCTTTCGCGATGTTAAAAGATGATCTTGTCGTCGTTTTCCTTCTTGACAAGGGCGAAGAAGTCGTCCTTTGTCATCGCGCCGATGTCGCCCGTGCCGCGCTTTCTCACGGAAACGGTCTTCCCCTCCACTTCCTTGTCGCCGATAATGAGCTTGTAGGGAACCTTTTCCTGCTCGGCGTCAAAGATCTTTTTGCCGATCTTCTCGTTGCGGTAATCGGCGGATGCGCGGATCCCGATGGCGGCAAGGCCCTCCGTGAGTTCCTTGGCATAGTCGGCCGCACGGTCGGTGACGGGCAGGATCTTGACCTGTTCGGGCGCAAACCAGAGCGGGAAGTTGCCCGCGTACTTCTCGATGAGGATGGCGAGCGTGCGTTCGTAGCATCCGATGGAGCTGCGGTGGATGACATACGGCGTCTTTTTCACGCCGTCCGCGTCCACATATTCCATTCCGAAGGAATGGCCCGCCGCAAAGTCGATCTGGATGGTGATAAGCGTATCCTCCTTGCCGAACACGTTCTTCGTCTGTATGTCGAGCTTGGGGCCGTAGAAGGCGGCCTCGTCGTCGGCCTCCACATAGTCGAGTCCGAGATCGTCGAGGATGGTCTTCATCATCGCCTCGGTGTTGTCCCATGCCTCATCGTCATCGATATACTTATCGGATCCTTTCAGGCGTTTGGAGAAGCGGAACGTGACGTCGCCGCGCATGCCGAGGCAGTCGAGGATATAGTAAGAGAGATCGAGGCAGCGCTTGAACTCCTCTTCGACCTGCTCCTTCGTGCAGATGATGTGCCCGTCGGAGAGCGTGAACTGCCGCACACGAATGAGACCGTGCATTTCTCCCGACGCCTCGTTGCGGAATTCCGTCGCCGTCTCCGAATAGCGGCAGGGAAGGTCGCGGTACGATTTGAGCCCGTTCTTGTAGATCTGATACTGGAACGGACAGGTCATGGGACGGAGCGCCATGATCTCTTCCCCTTCATTCTTCGCCTCCCCCGCTTCGTCAAGTTCACCGAGGATGAACATCTTGTCGCGGTAATGCGCCCAGTGGCCGGAGATCTTGTAGAGATCGGACTTTGCCATGTTGGGCGTCTTTGTGATCATAAACCCGCGCTTCGCCTCCTCATCCTCGACAAAGCGGGAGAGGATCTGGAGCATCTTGGCCCCCTTGGGCATCAGGATGGGAAGCCCCTGCCCGATGACGTCGCTCGTCATAAAGATGCCGAGATCGCGGCCGAGCTTGTTGTGGTCGCGCTTTTTGGCCTCTTCGAGCGCCTGAAGATAGGCGTCCACTTCCTCTTTCTTGGCAAAGGCCGTCCCATAGATGCGGGTGAGCATCTTCTTTTTTTCGTCCCCTCTCCAATACGCGCCTGCGATGGAGGTGAGCTTGAAGGCCTTGATCTTGCCCGTCGACGGAAGGTGCGGCCCGCGGCAGAGATCGGTGAACACGCCCTGCTTATAGAAGGAGATCACGGCATCTTCGGGAAGATCCTGAATGAGCTCGACCTTGTAATTCTCATGATACTTGCTCATGAGCGCAATGGCCTCCTCGCGGGGGAGCGTGAACCGTTCGATGGGAAGGTTACTCTTGATGATGTTGCGCATCTCGGCCTCGATCTTGGCAAAGTCCTCCATCGAGATGGGCGTCTTGAAGTCCACGTCATAGTAGAACCCGTTTTCGATGACGGGCCCGATGGCAAGTTTGCATGTGGGGTAGATGGTCTTGAGCGCCTGCGCCAGAACATGCGCACAGGTGTGACGGTACACATCGAGCCCCTCCTTGTCCTTGAGCGTGACGAGTTCGAGGGAATCGCCCTCCGCAAGCACGGCGGAGAGATCGGTGAGGACCCCGTTCACTTTGGCGGCGACGGCCACACGGGCAAGGCCTTCGGAGATCGCATGCGCCGCATCATACGCGGTCGCCCCGTCGGGCAAGGCGAGCGGGTCGCCGTTCTTCAAAATAATGTTCATTTTCCTGCTCCTTTTCCGGATTTTATCTCATTCGGACATGATTTTTCCTTTATTATGTCTGACAAAGTACTGCGCATAAGGGCGAAATTCAATAAAAAAATCCTTAAAAACCCCAAAAAGGGAATTTAAGGACGCCATGGGCGCGGTTCCACCTTAATTGCCCCGCATGTACTGCGGAGCCGCTCGTTTTTCTGATTCGGTTGAATAAAGAATGCGGTTTCGCCTTCCGCTGCCTTTCGGGGCCTCCCAGCCGACGGGCCCGTTCTCTGGAAAAAAGCATGCGGCGCTACTTGTCATTCCACGCATTAGATTGTACCCGCTTTTTGCCGATTTGTCAAGAGAATATCGCCCGTTCGGCATAATATTTTTGCAGAAATTTTCCGACCGTCTCCTCCACTTCTCCGAGGCAGTAGACAAACCCGGCGTCGGAGAGCATGATCTCCGTCTCGACGTCCTCCTGCCCCGTCAGCCTGCTTCGACGAAGGGGAGTAAAGTTCTCGCCGAACACGACATTCCCCTTGAGATAGATCTTATTGCGGCTCTCCCCCACCAGAAACTCACAGAACTTGATGAGGTCGGCGGAGGAGAAGGAGACGGGAATGTAGTCAAGGATGCGGGACCATTTTTCCCGGAGAGAGGCGAGGCGGAAGTTGTAAAAGCCGTCGAGGGCAAACTCGCTGCCGATGCGCATCTTCCCGCGGATGTATGCGGCGTCCCCCTCATAGTCGGCGGCGATCAGGGCGGCACAGAGAAGGCGCCGTTCGCGCTTGCAGAGACTCGCCTTGAGCGTCCTGTTCAGAAAGGCGTATTTATATCCGATGCAGAGCACCTCCGTGATCTGCTCTCCCAACCGCATGCGGAGCAGGTCGGGCCGGTCGCCGAGACGGAGGCGGAGCGCGGTTCGGTCCTCCGAAAAGCTGAGCTCGCCGTTTCCGCCCGATTTGACCGCCTCGGCCGCAACGGCGTTATAGAGATAGGTGATGTTGGCGCTTCCGGCTGCGCCGTCCGAGACCAGAACTTCTTCCACGCTAATTATTGTATGCGTTGCAGACCGTTTTATTTATCGGGATTTTCGCGCCGCGTTTTCCCACCTTTTTTCGAATATATGGGATTCGCGCTTGACTTTTTGCGCGAAATGTTGTAGAATGAGAGGAAAGTGTCATGAAACGAGGTTCAGCATGGATTTGAAATCGGTCGAAAAAAAGTGGCAGCAGCGTTGGGAAAAGGCAAAGCTCAACAACTTTGACAAGCGGTCCAACGCGCCCAAGCTGTATGTGCTCGAAATGTTCTCCTATCCTTCGGGAGCAAAGCTCCACGTGGGACATTGGTACAACTACGGCCCCACCGACAGCTACGCACGCTTTAAGCGCATGCAGGGATTCAACGTGTTCCAGCCCATGGGATTCGACGCATTCGGGCTCCCGGCGGAGAATTATGCCATCAAGACGGGCGTACATCCCAAGGACTCCACCGAGAAGAACATCGCCACCATGGAAGAGCAGCTCCGCGCCATGGGAGCCATGTTCGATTGGTCGGCAGAGATCAAGACATGCGACGAGAGCTACTATAAGTGGACGCAGTGGATGTTCCTGCAACTCTACAAGAAGGGCCTCGCCTACCGCAAGGAGGCGCCCGTCAACTGGTGCCCCTCCTGTCAAACGGTGCTCGCCAACGAGCAGGTCATCGAGGGAAAGTGCGAGCGCTGTTCCTCCGAAATCGTCCGCAAGAATCTCACCCAATGGTTCTTCAAGATCACGGAATACGCCGAGGAGCTCCTCTCCGGGCTCGACGGCCTCGACTGGCCTGAAAAGACCAAGAACATGCAGCGCAACTGGATCGGGAAATCGACGGGCTGCGAGATCGAATTCGCTTGCGAGAGCGGGGACAAGATCCGCGTCTACACCACCCGCTGCGATACCGTCTTCGGCGTGACGTACGTCGTGCTCGCCCCCGAGCATCCGCTCGCGCTGAAACTTACGACACCCGACCGGGAAGCGGACGTCAAGGCGTATATCGACTATGCTTCCAAGGCCAACGAGATCGAACGGCTGTCCGCCACGCGCGAAAAGACGGGCGTTTTCACGGGGTCGTATGCCGTAAACCCGGTCAACGGACGCAGAATCCCCATCTATCTTGCCGACTATGTACTCGCAAGTTACGGGACGGGCGCCGTAATGGCAGTCCCCGCCCACGACGAACGCGACTACGCCTTTGCGACCAAATACGGTCTCCCTGTCGTCAAGGTCATCGAACGGCAGGGCGGCGACACCGTGCTCCCCTTCACCGAGGACGGCATCGTCGTCAATTCGCTCAACTTTGACGGACTCGTGGGCGAAGAGGCGCGCGACGCGATCTCCAAACACATCTCCATGCTCGGCAAGGGCGGGAGGAAGGTAAATTACCGCCTCCGCGACTGGTTGGTATCCCGTCAACGCTATTGGGGCGCGCCCATCCCGATCATTCATTGTACGAAGTGCGGCGCCGTGCCCGTTCCCGAAAAGGACCTTCCCGTGCGGCTCCCGTATGACGTGGAGTTCCGTCCCGACGGGAAATCCCCTCTCGCAAAGCATGAAAAGTTCATGCACACAACCTGCCCGAACTGCGGCGGCGAGGCGCTGCGCGATCCCGATACCCTCGACACCTTTGTCTGCTCGAGCTGGTATTATCTCCGCTACGCCGACCCCGAAAACGATAAGATGCCCTTCGACCGCGAGGCCGTCGACCGCATGCTCCCCGTCGATACCTATGTGGGCGGCGCAGAACACGCCTGCATGCACCTTCTCTATGCCCGGTTCTTCACGAAGGCCCTGCGCGATATGGGCTACCTCGACTTTGACGAGCCCTTCCGCCGTCTCGTGCATCAGGGCGTCATTTTGGGCCCGGACGGGAATCGCATGTCCAAATCGCACGGAAATGTCGTTTCTCCCGATGATTATGTGAACGAATACGGATCGGATGCCTTCCGCCTCTACCTCATGTTCGGCTTCTCCTACACCGAGGGCGGACCGTGGAACGACGACGGCATCAAGGCGGTCGCGAGATTTTTGGACCGCGTGGAGAAAATCGTTCTTAAAGTAAACGAGTATCACACCGGCAAGACCGAGCCTTTCGGAAGCGAAGAGAAGGCCCTCGACTATGCCCGCAACTTTGCCATTGCGCGCGTGACGAGGGACCTCGAGTCGTTCAGTTTCAATACGGCCATCGCCCGTCTCATGGAGCTCGTCAACGTCATTTATAAGTATGACGGGCTGGAGACCAAAAACATCACGCTCCTTAAAGAGACGGTCAAGGATCTGCTCCTTCTCCTTGCGCCCTGCGCCCCCCACTTCTCCGAAGAACTCTGGGAAAAGACGGGCGAACGGGGATTTATCGTCGAGCAGCGCTATCCCACCGAAAATGCCGCGGCACTCGTGCTCGACGAAAAAGAGTATGCCGTGCAGGTCAACAGCAAGATCGTCACAAAGGCGATGATCCCGAGCTCCTATACGGGCAGCGAGGTCGAGACCTTTGTCATGGGCCTTCCCGAAGTCGTCGAACGGGTCGCGGGAAAGACCGTGAAGAAGTGCGTCGTGGTTCCCGGGAGGCTCGTCAATCTCATTATCGGCTGACATGAAAATCATCTTTTTTCTCGGCGACTACGGAAAGAATTCCCCCGAGCGGAAACTTGCCGAGGAAGCAAAAAAACTCATCGGAAAGGACGCGGATGTCGAATTTTATGACGGATCCGTCCCCGTCTCCGCTCTGCCCGAACCGGACGGGATCTGGATCTTTACCCATGAGGAGGACGGCCGATGCCCTTCGGCGCTCATGGACGATATCCGGGACTTCTTTCCCCGGCTTACGGACGTTCCGGTCATCGCGTCCGGGATCGGCGGAAAGGACGGCGCCATGAATGCCGTGGCGGAAATCGCCGATTTCATCATAGAATTCGACGGACGGTACATGACGGACAGTGAGCCGCTCTGTATCCCGCTGCGCACGGCGCGGTTCGACGAACTCGAGCCGGAGGAGCGGATGGACCTCTTCTTCCTCGTGGACAGCTTTTTGAAGTACTGCGGAATGGACGACAGTGAATCGCGCAAGATTGCCTTCGGAACCGTCGTCAACAACTACTTCCGGATCATGAAATACCTCTCCCCCGACGGACCGAAGCCGACCGATGTGCGACTGTGCGGAACCGTCATCGAGACGGATGTCGGACCATTCGACTGCACACTCTCCGAAGATGCGCCCGCCGAACTTTCGGAACTGCGCTACGAGACCGAAACGCTCATCTCGGACTTCGAGATCGACGCAAGCGAGATCCGGTCGGCTCTTCTCGAAAAAATATTACGGGAATGGTAAAGAGCTCCGTCTCGGTTGAGACGGAGCTCTTTTTGACGAAAAATCAGCCGACATATCGCAAAAAATCTCGTTTTGTGACGTATTATGCGTGAAACAGTACTTCATTAACGGGCTCAAAAACCCATTTCACGACAGATATGCAACGCGAAGGCGCGCGCCACGTTCGTCCCCGTCACGCGTTCGATCCCTCCGAAGAAGGCGTTGGAGTTGACTTCGCAGACCAATAGGCCCTCCTTCCCGAACAGGAGATCGATCCCGCAGTAGTCGAGGCCGAGCGCCGCGGATACCGTCCGGGCGATCGCGCGGATCTCCTCGGTCGCTTCGTATGGCTCCCCTGCGCCGCCCCGTTCGATGTTGGAACGGAAGTCGTTCTTTGCGGTCCGTTTCATGCAGGCAATGACCTCCCCGCCCACGGCGATGACGCGCAGATCGCGTCCCGCACTCTCGGCGATGAACTTCTGCAGAAGGTGCGGCTTGAACCGGAGCGCCCTCGTCCGGGCTGCGAGCTCCTCCTTGCCCCCGACGAGAAAGACTTGCTCGCCGAAGGAGCCGAAGCACTCCTTGACGACCAGCGGATAGCCGAGTTTCTCCCCTATCTCTTCCTCGCCGTCGGGTTGGGCGTCCTGCTTGTAGCAGAGCGGGGCGGGATAGGTCTCCGGCATGGGAACTTTCCCCGCGAGCGCAATGTGCGTGAGCATCTTGTCGTCGCACAGTTCGACGGCCGAGGCGCGGTTGAAGAGCCGCATCCCCTGCGCTTCGAGGATCCGGGGCACATATCTGTCCTTATCGAGGTAGACGCAGACGTCGTATTTCCCGAGAACGCTCTCCGCTCCCCCGGGGCCGATGTGCGCCGTCCTCCGGTTGGGAAGGATGTCCGCATTCACGCCGAGGCGCATGAGTTCCTCGCGGATCCGCCGCGGCTGATAAAATTCACTCTCCGTTTTCAGATACGGATTGATGAGGATGACTGCCTGTTTCATGATAAAAAATACGGGGCGCGCGGCCCCGTCCTTTTTGTTTGATTCAGAGTGCAACGCGGAGCACGGACTCCACGGATGCGAATTCGGTCGCATTGAGCTTTGCCACCACGCTCTTCACCGCCATCTCGTGCGTCTCGTGCGTGACGAGTACAAGCGTCGCTTTTCCCTCTTCCTTGGAGGAACTGCGCTGGATGAGCTCGACGATGGAGATGTTGTACCGGCCGAGGAGCGCCGCGATGCGCGCGAGTACGCCCGGTTCGTCCGCCACGGTGAGACGGAGATAGTAAGCGCTCGCAAAGTCGTTCACAAAGCGAATGCCTTCCGAGGCCGACGCCGTGTTGCGGAACGTCGAATAGCGGGCTTCGGGATGGGTCGCCGCAAAGATGATGTCGGACACGATGGCGCTCCCCGTGGGAAGGCTTCCCGCACCCTTGCCGTAGAGCATGATGTCGCCCACGCTGTCTCCCTTGACGAACACGGCGTTGTTGCTGCCTGCAACGGAGGCAAGCGGATGATCTTTCCGGACAAACGCGGGATGCACGCGGACCTCAATCCCTTTTTCGGTCTGTACGCCGATGGCGAGGAGCTTGAGAGTGTACCCGAGCGCGTTGCCGTCCTCGATGTCCTCGGCGGAGACATTGGTGATGCCTTCGCGGAAGATCTTGGAGAACGGAACTTTGGTATGGAACGCGAGCGAACTCATGATGGAGAGCTTGTATGCCGCATCATAGCCCTCGACGTCGGCCGAGGGATCGGCCTCCGCATAGCCGAGACGCTTTGCCTCTGCAAGAGCCGCTTGGTACGAGGTCTTATGCTCGGTCATTTCGGTGAGGATGAAGTTTGTCGTCCCGTTGATGATCCCCATGAGCGAGGAGATCCGGTTGGACTGCACCCCGTCGAGGAGCGTACGGATGATGGGAACGCCGCCCACGCAGCTTGCCTCGAAGTAGAGACCCGCGTTGTTGCGCTTTGCCGCCCGCTCGAGTTCGTGGGAGTACTTGCAGATGAGTTCCTTATTGGATGTGACGACCG
>CANQUL010000041.1 GCA_947627015.1 uncultured Clostridia bacterium
CAATCTGTTTGGGAGGAAATCATGAAATACGATCTGAGCCCCGTGCGGTATCCGATGCCCGTGCGGGATCCGCTTGTCCGGAGAGGGGACTTCGGGGAGGTCGCCCTCGGGTACGACGAAGAGGGGGCCGTTTCGGAGGCCCGAAGATGTCTCGAATGCAAGAACCGCCCCTGCGTAAAGGGCTGTCCGGTCGGCGTCCGCATCCCCGAATTTCTTTCCCTCGTCAAGGAGAGGAACTTCGCCGGGGCCTATCGGGTCATCGCAGAGACCAGCGCGCTTCCCGCCGTCTGCGGCCGCGTATGCCCGCAAGAGACGCAGTGCGAGGGGAACTGCACGCGCGGGATCAAGGGAGAACCCGTCGCCATCGGCCGTCTCGAACGGTTTGTCGCAGACCGTGCCGCGGGGACGCCCATCTCCAGGGCGCCGTCCAACGGCATCAGGGTCGCCGTCATCGGCTCGGGTCCCGCGGGACTTTCGTGTGCGGGCGATCTCGTCCGCCTCGGGTACGATGTGACCGTCTTTGAGGCCTTGCACCTCGCGGGCGGCGTGCTCGTCTATGGCATCCCCGCGTTCCGACTTCCCAAGGAGATCGTGGAGCGCGAAGTGGAAAAACTGAAGGCGGCGGGCGTAACGGTCGTCACCGACGCCGTCGCAGGCAAGGCGTTCACTGTGGAGGAACTCCTCGGAAACGGATATCGGGCGGTATTCCTCGGAACGGGCGCGGGCCTTCCCCGCTTCCCGGGCATCCCGGGCGAGGGCGCGTGCGGCGTGTTCTCCGCCAACGAATATCTGACCCGCATCAACCTGATGAAGGCATACGAGCCGGACAGCGAGACGCCCGTATTCCCCGCAAAGCGAGTGGCCGTCGTGGGCGGCGGCAATGTGGCCATGGACGCGGCCCGCTGCGCCGTGCGCATGGGAGCGGAAGTGACGGTCGTATACCGCCGTTCGCGGGACGAACTCCCCGCAAGACGGGAGGAGACGGAGCATGCCGAACAGGAGGGCGTTTGCTTCCGGTTCCTCTCCAATCCCGTGGAGATCGTGCAGGACGGCGAGAGCAACGTCACGGGTCTCCGGTGCGCGGAGATGCAGCTCGGCGAGCCCGACGCAAGCGGCCGCCGCAGGCCCGTTCCCAAGGAGGGCAGCGAGTTTCTGCTTCCCGCCGACTGCGTCATTCTGGCGCTCGGCACTTCGCCCAATCCGCTCATCAAAAATACGACCCCGCTCGAGACGGGGCCGCATGGGGAAATTCTGACGGACGAATGGGGAAGGACGTCCATGCAGGGCGTCTATGCGGGCGGAGACGCCGTTACGGGCGCCGCCACCGTCATCCGCGCGATGGGTGCCGGGAAGCGCGCCGCGGCCTGCATCCACGAGGACATTCAGAAGTCTCTCCGCCCGACGAGATAGTCGAGCGAGACGCCGAGACAGTCGGCAAGTACGCAGAGCGTCACAAGAAGGGGCTCTTCGCCCTTGGCCCAATTGGAAAAGAAGGCGTCCTTTACGGCGGTGCTGCGGGCGATCCGGTACCGCGAGATTCCCTGTTCCTCCATCACCTTGCGCAGGTTCGGGTAGAAGGGCGGCCTCTCGCGCGGCGCGACCTCTTCATAGTAATCGGTCCTGCCCGCAAGATAGTCGAGACTGCACGCAAAGAAGTCGGCGATCCGCACCGCATTCTCGAGCGTGGGGACCGAATCGCCCCGCAGCCACGAGCGAACGGCGGAACCGCTCACGGAGGCCGCCTTCGCAAGTCCCTCCGATCTCAGATTCTTCTCGTGCATGAGGTCCGAAAGCCGTTCGGCAAAATTCGACAAATTCTCCATAAACTTTCCCTTTTTCGACATTATTTTATCCCAAGAAATCCGCCAATTTGTTTGACTTGGCGTAGTTCTTGGGTGTAAAATATTCTCAAGACCAAGGACACACGGTCGAATCGGAACAAAGGAGGAAAGATATGGACACTATCCGGACAGAACCGCTCGACTGTGAGACGGTCCTGCGCATGCTCGAACCCATCGTGCGGGACGAGTTCGTTGCGGAAGTCTCGGCCGACCGGGAGGGCATCACGCTCGCATTCGGAACGGGGCAGAGCTTCCGTCTGACGGTCGTTTCCGTTTCCGCATGAACCGACGAAAAGACTCATACAATACCGTATGAGTTTTTTTTATCGCCATCGGGTGGCATTGGGGTTTGTCTGTCTTGCGCTTGCGGTCGTCGTCTGCTTCGGCGTGTGCTTTTTCGCACTGTCCCGCACGGCGTCGGAGCGGCTCCGTCTGACCGTCGTCCTCGATGCGGGCCACGGCGGGATCGACGGCGGCGTCACGGGGACGCGGACGGGCACCAAGGAGAGCGACATCAACCTCGCGATCTCCCGCATCTTGCAGGAAGAATTCGAGGAACTCGGTTTCTGCGTGATTCAGACCCGTCCCACGGAGGCGGGGCTCTACGGGGCCGCAACGCCCGGCTTCAAGCGGCGGGACATGGAGCGCCGTGCCGAAGTGATCCGGAGCAGCGCGCCCGCGGCCATGATCTCCATCCATCAGAACTTCTTTTCGCAGGCGTCGCGGCGGGGTGCGCAGGTCTTTTTCCGGGAGGACGTTCCCGAATCGGTGACGCTCGCCGCACTTATCCAAACTTCGCTGAACGGAATGCCCGAATGCGTCAGAAAATCGCAGGCACTTGCGGGCGATTACTTTGTTCTCAACTGCTTCGCGGCGCCCTCCGTCATCGTGGAGTGCGGATTTCTGTCCAACCCCGAGGACGAGGCTCTGCTCCTCGACGGCAATTATCGGAGAAAGCTGGCGCACGCCATCGCACAGGGGACGCTTGCTTTTTTATCCCGGACGGCTTCGCCCCTTAAAAAAATTTGACAAACGCGTCCGACGGTGCTATAATCTCTTGTATGGACCGTTACGTACACAAAAAAACCTATCGGACGCTTTATTCCGACTATGATTTCAAGGACGAGCTCAAATTGTCGGCTCTCCTCTCCTTTACGCAGGAGTCCGCCTGCCTGAGCGCCGACGAACTCGGCTTCGGCTACGACGACCTTCGCCCGCGCGCGCTCGGATTTCTCGTCGTGAATACCTACTGCGAGCTCAAAGAGCCCATCCGCCTTGGGGAGACGCTCACCGTGGAGACCTGGCCGCTCCCGCCCCGTCACGTCATCTTCGAACGCGACTACCGCGTCCTCGGAACGGCGGGGGAGGAACTTGCCGCAATGGCCTCCCGCTGGTGTCTCGTCGACCTCAGGACCTTTTCGCTCCTCGCGCCCGACGTCATCGGCGAGGCGCACGAGAAGTGCCCCTACAATCCCGACAAGACGGTCACCGTGCCCGCATGGAAGATCCCCGAGATCACGGACGGCCGCACGTGCGTCCGCTTCACCGTTCGCAACAGCCACTGCGACCACTATCTGCATGCCAACAACGCCCGCTATGCCGACTTCTTCCTCGACTGCTTTACGATGGAGGAACTCGCTGCCCGCCGCATAAAGGCCTTCCAAATCGTCTATGCAAAGCAGGCGAAGGAGAACGCCGAGCTCGTCCTTGTGCGGCAGGACATCGAGGGCGGCGCCCTGTGCGAGGCGTGGTCGGACGGCGTCCGTCTCTCGCAATTCCGCATATGGTATGAATAATATTCGAATAAACGCGAATAAATTCGAAATATATGCAAATTATACAAAAATTATAAAAATTTTCTCCGAAGGGGGCGCAAATGCTTGACAGACGCGCCCTCTTTCATTATAATATCGTAGGAAACTCGGAAAGGGGATATTACAATATGGAAAAGACGATCAAAAAAGTTGTGCTTGCTTACTCCGGAGGGCTGGACACCTCCATCATCATCCCGTGGCTGAAAGAGAACTACGGCGGGTGCGAAGTCATCGCCGTCTCGGGCGACGTCGGACAGGGGACCGAACTCGACGGTCTCGAGGAGAAGGCCAAAAAGACGGGTGCAAGCAAGCTCTACATCCTCGACCTCAAGCAGGATTTCGTGGAGAACTACATCTTCCCGACCGTGCAGGCGGGCGCCGTCTATGAGGACAAGTACCTTCTCGGCACTTCCTTTGCGCGTCCCTGCATCGCAAAGGCGCTCGTCGAGATCGCGTTAAAGGAAGGTGCGGACGCCATCTGCCACGGCTGCACGGGCAAGGGCAACGATCAGGTGCGGTTCGAGCTCGCCATCAAGGCATTCGCGCCCGAAATGAAGATCATCGCCCCGTGGCGCATCTGGAACATCAAATCGCGCGAGGAGGAGATCGAGTACGCCGAGGCGCACAACATTCCCCTCAAGATCAACCGCGAGACCAACTATTCGAAGGATAAAAACCTCTGGCATCTCTCCCATGAGGGGCTGGATCTTGAGGATCCGGCCAACGAGCCGCAGTACGAAAAAGAGGGCTTCCTTGAACTCGGCGTATCGCCCCTTCGGGCGCCCGACCGTCCCGAATACCTCACGCTGCACTTTGAAAAGGGCATCCCGACGGCCGTGAACGGCAAGACGCTCGGCGCGGTCGAACTCATCCAAGCGCTCAACGAAGCGGGCGGCAGGAACGGTGTCGGTCTCGCCGACATCGTCGAAAACCGTCTCGTCGGCATGAAGTCGCGCGGGGTGTACGAGACGCCCGGCGGCGCCATCCTCTATGAGGCGCACCGCATTCTCGAGACAATCTGCCTCGACAAGGCGACGCTCCACTACAAACAGCTCGTGGCCGTCAAGTTCGGCGAAATGGTCTATGACGGACAGTGGTTCACCCCGCTGCGCGAGGCGCTCTCCGCCTTTGTTTCAAAGACGCAGGAGACCGTAACGGGCGACGTGCGGCTCAAGATCTACAAGGGCAACATCATGAACGCGGGCGTGACGTCTCCCAATTCGTTGTACAGCGAGAACATCGCCACCTTCGACGACGACGGCGGGGCGTATTCGCAGAAGGATTCGGAGGGCTTTATCAACCTCTTCGGCCTTCCCATCAAGGTCAAGGCGCTCCTCGACCGGAACAAGCTGAAATAACATGCCGAACGTATTTATCGACGGCAGTGCGGGCACGACGGGTCTCAGGATCCGCGAGCGGCTTGAAAAGCGGGATGACATCAGGCTCATCTCGCTTTCCGACGATTTAAGGAAGGATCCGCATGCGAGAGGGGAGGCGATGAACGCTTCGGACATCGTCTTTCTGTGCCTTCCCGACGATGCCGCGCGTGAGGCGGTGACGCTCGTCAAAAACCCGGAGACAGTGATCATCGACGCCTCGACCGCCCACCGCACGGAGAGGGGATGGACGTACGGATTCCCCGAACTCTCGCCCGCGATTAAAGAGCAAATCGCCGCGTCCAAGCGGATCGCCAATCCCGGCTGCCACGCAAGCGGATTCCTTGCGCTCGTCTATCCCCTCGTGCGGGGCGGGATCGTATCGGCCGACTATCCCTTTGTCTGCCATTCCCTGACGGGATACTCGGGCGGCGGAAAAAAGATGATCGCCGAGTACCGGTCGGAGGGGAGGGCGGAGGCGCTCTCCTCGCCGCGCGTCTATGGCGTCTCGCAGACGCATAAACATCTCGCCGAAATGACGAGCGTTGCGGGCCTTTCCCGTGCGCCGCTCTTTGTCCCCGTCGTCGCCGACTTTTTGTGCGGCATGCTCGTGACCGTCCCCGTCTACGGCGATCTCCTCGCGAAAAAGATGGGTGTAAAGGGCCTTTATGAGTATTTTGCAGAGTACTATGCCTCACATAGAACCATGCAAGTGACGCAGAGGAGCGAGGATGGATTCCTCGCTGCCAACGCATTCTCGGACAAGGACGGCATGGAAATTTACGTCGGCGGTACGGATGAGCGCATTCTGCTCGCCGCCCGGTTCGACAACCTCGGGAAGGGGGCGTCGGGTGCGGCGATCCAAAACATGAATCTCGCCGCAGGACTTGACGAAACCGCCTCTCTTGTGTTATAATAGAAAAAACAGACAGGATAACCATATGCCGAAATATATTGTGGGCGGCGTCTGCGCGCCCAAGGGATTCCGTGCGGCCGGCGTGCACTGCGGGATCCGGAAAAACAAGACCAAGAAAGACCTGGCGCTCATCGTTGCCGACGTCCGCTGTACGGCCGCGGGCGTCTATACGACCAATCTCGTTCAGGGAGCTCCCATCGTCGTGACGAAGGCGCACTTAAAGGACGGGTTTGCCCGCGCGGTCATCGTCAACAGCGGGAATGCCAACACCTGTAATGCGGACGGTGCGGAGATCGCCGAGGGGATGTGTGCCCTCGTCGAGAAATACGCCGGTGTTCCCAAGGAGGACGTCATCGTCGCGTCGACGGGCGTCATCGGTCGGCCGCTCTCTCTTGCGCCCATCGAGGCGGGCGTTCCCGCTCTCGTCGGAGAACTCTCCTACGGCGGAGAGGGCAGTACGGCCGCTGCCGAGGCCATCATGACGACGGACACCGTCAGAAAGGAAGTCGCCGTCTCCTTTGAGGTCGGCGGAAAGAAGTGCACCATCGGCGCCGTCGCAAAGGGCGTCGGCATGATCTGCCCCAACATGGCGACCATGCTCTGCTTTATTACGACGGACGTCTGCATCTCTTCCGGAATGCTGCAGAGGGCCCTCACGGAGGACGTTGCCGATTCCTTCAACATGCTCTCGGTCGACCGCGATACCTCGACCAACGACACGCTCTGCATCCTCGCGAGCGGGCTTGCGGGCAATGCCGAAATCACGGCTGCGGGGGCGGATCTCACCGCCTTCAAACGGGCTCTCCGCGCCGTGACGACTTCCCTGTGCCGCATGCTTGCGGCCGATGGAGAGGGGGCGACCAAGCTCCTCGAGTGCAGGGTGACGGGCGCAAAGAGCAAAAAAATCGCCCGCACTGCCGCAAAGTCCGTCGTCTGTTCCAACCTCTTCAAGGCGGCGATGTTCGGCGCGGATGCCAATTGGGGACGCGTCCTCTGTGCGCTCGGCTATTCGGGCGCCCCGCTCGACATTTCAAAGATCGACGTCGCATTCCGCACGGCAAACGGCTATCTCCCCGTATGCAAGGGAGGGGCGGGCATCCCGTTCGACGAGACATTCGCAAAGGCCGTCCTCTCGGCCGCGGAGATCGGCATCGAGATCGAACTTCACGACGGGCACTGCAAGGCGACCGCATGGGGCTGCGACCTCACCTATGATTATGTAAAGATCAACGGAGATTACAGAACGTGAACGAAAAGCATCGTCAGGCGGAATTTCTTCTGGAGGCAATGCCCTACATCCGCAAATATCAGAATAAGATCCTCGTGATAAAGTACGGCGGCGCGGCCATGACGGGGGACGAGCTGAAGGAGTCCGTCATGCGCGATCTCACGCTTTTGAGCTTCGTCGGCATCAAGGTCGTGCTCGTGCACGGCGGAGGGTCCGAGATCTCCCAGACGCTCGAGCGGATGGGCATCCCTTCCCGTTTCATCGGGGGGCTCCGCTACACCGACGAAGAGACGGCCGAAGTCGTCCGCATGGTGCTTGCGGGGAAGGTCAACAAATCGCTCGTGCACATGCTTTCCGCATTCGGCGCCAAGTCCGTCGGCCTCTCGGGGATCGACGGCAACATCCTCACTTGTTCCAAGGAATCGGAGGAACTCGGCTTTGTCGGAAGGATCGACGCCGTGGATTCGGGTCTCATTCTCGACTGTCTCGACAAGGGATACCTTCCCGTCATCTCCACCGTCGGGGGCGACGCAACGGGCAATATCTACAACGTCAACGCCGATACGGCGGCTTCCGCCATTGCGGGAGCGCTCAAGGCGGAGAGTCTTATCCTCATGACGGATACGCCGGGTCTTCTTTCCGACAAGAACGACGAGGGGAGCCTCATCCGGAAGGTCTATGTGTCCGACATTCCTTCTCTCGTCAACGACGGCGTGATCTCGGGCGGCATGATCCCCAAGGTCATGTGCTGCAGGGATGCCATCCGCAAGGGCGTCGGCCGGGTATTCATTACCGACGGACGGGTCCCGCATTCGATTTTATTGGAGCTCCTCTCGGACGAGGGCTCCGGCACCATGTTTGTAAAAGGAGACTGATTTTCGGATCAGCCCTTTTTTACGGTTTTGCCCCAAAGCGGGGCAGGGAGGAAGTTATGGATCTCGGCACGATCGAGGCGCTCGACAGAGAGTATATCGCCTCTACATACGGGAGATACCCCGTCGCCTTCTGCGGCGGGAAGGGCGCCACGCTCAAGGGAGTGGACGGAAGATCGTACATCGATTTCGGTGCGGGGATCGCCGTCAACCTCTTCGGTGCGGGCGATGAGAGCTGGCGGGCAGCCGTCGATGCCCAGCTCGACCGCATCCAGCACGTCAGCAACTACTACTATTCCGAGCCGACCGCCCGCCTTGCGGAGCTTCTCTGCAAAAAGACGGGAGCAAAGAGGGCATTCTTCTCCAATTCGGGCGGAGAGGCCAACGAGTGCGCCTTAAAGACCGCGCGCAAATATTCCTACCTCAAATACGGAGAGGGAAGGAGCAAGATCGTCTCCCTCAAGGGGAGCTTCCACGGCCGCACGCTCTTTACGCTCACCGCCACGGGACAGGACGAATTCCATAAGTACTTCGGACCCTTTGTGCCCGACGTCGCCTATGCCGCGCCCGTGATGGCGGATGTCGGACGGGTGGCGGACGGTGCGACCTGCGCCGTCATCATCGAGTGCGTGCAGGGCGAAGGGGGCGTAAACGTTCTCGGCAGGGAGTTTGTGCGCGCCTTGGCGGAATTCTGTGCCGCGCGGGACATCCTTCTCATCTGCGACGAGGTCCAGACGG
This sequence comes from uncultured Clostridia bacterium, assembly GCA_947627015.1. Classification (GTDB taxonomy): domain Bacteria; phylum Bacillota; class Clostridia; order Christensenellales; family Borkfalkiaceae; genus Gallimonas. The sequence goes on from CANQUL010000041.1 coordinate 8,786, forward strand.
GCAACGGCCGCACGGGCAAGTATTTTTCCTACGAGCACTACGGGATTGCGCCCGACATCGTGACGACCGCAAAGGGCCTTGCGGGCGGGCTGCCCATCGGCGCAACTTTGTTTTTCGATAAAACAAAGGATGTGTTAAAGCCCGGCGACCACGGCTCGACGTTCGGAGGCAATCCCGTCTCCTGCGCGGCCGCCTGCAACATCGTTTCCCGGATCACGGACGAACAGATGCTCGAAGTGCAGGCAAAGGGGGAATACCTCCGTGCCAAACTCAGGGGATTCGACGGCGTGAAAGAGGTCACGGGCCTCGGCCTGATGCTCGGCGTCCTGTGCGGCCGTCCCGCAAAGGAGGTCGCCGCCGCCTGTCTCGAACGGGGGCTCCTCGTTCTCACCGCGCACGACAAAGTGCGGCTGCTTCCGCCGCTCAACATCACAAAATTGGAAATGGACGAGGGCCTCTCGGTCCTCAAAGGGGTATTGAAATGAAACATCTTCTCAAACTTTCCGATCTCTCCCGCGAGGAGATCTTATCCATCCTCAACCTTGCCGATCAGCTCAAATACGAAAAGAAGAACGGCATCGACCAGACGGGATACCTGAAGGGGAAATCCCTCGGCATGATCTTCCAGAAGTCTTCGACGCGCACCCGCGTCTCTTTCGAAGTGGGCATGTACGACTTGGGCGGCCAGCCGCTCTTCCTCTCCTCGCGCGATCTGCAGATCGGGCGGGGCGAGCCCGTACAGGACACCGCGCGCGTGCTCTCCCGCATGCTCGACGGCATCATGATCCGCACCTTCGAGCAGAAAGAGGTGGAGGACCTCGCAAAGTACGGTTCGATCCCCGTCATCAACGGGCTCACCGATTACTGCCATCCCTGTCAGGTTCTCGCCGACCTCATGACCATCCGTGAGTACAAGGGCTCGTTCAAGGGATTAAAGCTGTGCTTTATCGGGGACGGCAACAACATGGCCAATTCCCTCATGGTCGGCGCCGTGCGAATGGGCATGAAGTTCGCGATCGCCTGTCCCAAGGGCTACGAGCCCGACGCGGCGCTCACCGCATGGGCCCGCGAGGAGGGGGACTTCTTCATGACAGAGGATCCCATGCAGGCGGCGGAGAATGCCGACGTCGTGTACACCGATGTCTGGGCCTCCATGGGGCAGGAGGGCGAAAAGAGCGTCCGCGAGCAGGCCTTCGGGGGCTTCTGCGTGGATGCGACCCTCATGCGGGCGGCAAAGAAGGACGCCATGGTGCTCCATTGCCTTCCCGCCCACCGCGGCGAGGAGATCACCGAGGAGGTCTTTGAGGCCCACGCCAACGAGATCTTCGACGAGGCCGAAAACCGTCTGCATGCGCAGAAGGCGGTGCTCGTCAAACTACTGAAATGAAATACCCGAGAGGTCAGCATGAATAAGAAAGTGTATATAACGCTGCAAAACGGCAAGGTGTTCGAGGGCTATTCCTTCGGCGCCGAACGGGAGGTCATCGGCGAACTCGTCTTTACCACGGGCATGACGGGCTACCTCGAGACGCTCACCGATCCGAGCTATTTCGGCCAGATCGTCGTCCAGACCTTCCCGCTCATCGGGAACTACGGGCTCATCCCGTCCGACTTCGAGAGCGGAAAGAGTTGGGTCAGCGGATATATCGTCCGGGAAAAGTGCGACGCGCCCTCCAACTTCCGGAGCGTCGGCACGATCGGATCTTACCTGAAGGAACAGGGGATCCCCGCCGTCTATGGCGTGGACACGCGCGAACTCACCAAGACGGTCCGCGAGGCGGGCGTCATGAACGCCGCCATCACGTACAAGCCCTTCTCCGACTTTGCGGTCCTGAAGAGCTACCGGGTCAGGGACGCGGTGCGCTCTGTCACGTCGGGCAAGACGGAGGAATACGGAAAGGGGCCTCTCCGCGTTCTCCTCTATGATTTCGGGGCCAAGATGAACATCGAGCGCGAGCTCGTTGCCCGCGGGTGCAAGGTGACCGTCGTCCCCGCGACGTTTTCCGCGGCGGAGGCTCTCGCTCTGGACCCCGACGGCATCATGCTTGCCAACGGGCCCGGCGATCCCGCCGAGAACACGGAGATCATCGCGGAGATCGGAAAGCTCGCCGGCAAAAAGCCCATCCTCGGCATCTGCCTCGGGCATCAGCTCTTTGCGCTCGCCATGGGCGGACAGACCCGCAAGATGAAGTACGGCCACCGCGGCGCCAATCAACCCGTGCGGGAACTCAAAACGGGCAGAGTATTCATCACGTCGCAGAATCACGGCTATGAGGTCGTGGCCGATTCCGTCCCCGGCGGAACGCTCTCCTACGTCAACGTAAACGACGGCACCTGCGAGGGGATGGATTATCCGGAGCTCGATGCCTCCACGGTGCAGTTCCATCCCGAAGCATGCGGGGGCCCGCACGATGCGAGTTTTCTGTTCGAGACGTTCATCGCACGCATGAAAAAGGAGGGCAAGTGATATGCCGAAGAGAAGCGATATCAAGAAGGTCCTGGTCATCGGATCGGGTCCCATCGTCATCGGACAGGCCGCCGAATTCGACTATGCGGGAACGCAGGCCTGCCGTGTCCTCAAGGATGAGGGCTGCAACGTCGTCCTCTGCAACTCCAATCCCGCCACCATCATGACGGACAGCATGCTTGCCGACGAGATCTACCTCGAACCGCTCACCGAAGACTCCTTAAAACGGATCATCATCAAGGAACGGCCGGACAGCCTGCTCGCCTCTCTCGGCGGCCAGACGGGCCTCACCATGGGCTGCAAGCTCGCCAAGAGCGGATTCCTCGACGAGTGGGGGGTCAAACTCATCGGGACCAAGCTCGACGCCATCGACCGCGCCGAGGACCGGGAACTCTTCAAGGAGACGATGCAGAAGATCCATCAGCCGGTGGTGCCATCGGACATCGCCTATACGGTGGAAGAATGCGTCGCGATTGCCGAAAAGCTCGGCTATCCCGTCATCGTGCGTCCCGCCTTTACGCTGGGCGGCGCGGGCGGCGGCGTAGCCTATACCGAGGAGGAGCTCCGTCTCATCTCGCACAACGGACTCATGCTCTCTCCCATCACACAGGTCCTCATCGAGAAGTACATCGGCGGGTGGAAGGAGATCGAATTCGAAGTGCTCCGCGACGGGGCAGGCAACGTCATCACGGTGTGCTCCATGGAGAACGTCGACCCGGTCGGCGTCCATACGGGCGACTCCGTCGTCATCGCGCCCGCGGTCACTCTGTCCGACAAGGAATACCAGATGCTCCGCACGGCCTCTCTCGACATCATCACCGAGCTCGGCATCGAGGGGGGATGTAATTGCCAGTTCGCCCTCCATCCCGACAGCTTCGAGTATGCCGTCATCGAGGTCAATCCCCGTGT
>CANQUL010000042.1 GCA_947627015.1 uncultured Clostridia bacterium
TACCTCGCCCTCGAAAACAATCTCGAGATCGTGCCCGTCATCAATAAGATCGACCTCCAATCGGCGCGCATCGACGAGACCAAGGCCGAGATCGAGGATGTCATCGGACTGGATGCGTCGCATGCGCCCTGTGTCTCCGCCAAAGAGGGTACCAACATCCGCGACATCCTCGAGGCCGTCGTACGGGACATTCCCGCTCCCTCGGGCGACACGGACGCACCCTTAAAGGCGCTCATCTTCGACAGTTATTACGACAACTACAAGGGCGTCATCCTCTTTGTACGCATCCGTGACGGAAAGGTCGGCGTAGGGGATACCATCCGGACCTTCCTCTCGGAACGCACCTATGAGGTGACCGAAGTCGGAGCCTTTGCGCCCGCTCTTCAACCCAAGGACCTCCTCTCCGCGGGCGAAGTCGGCTACATCGCCGCCTCCATCAAGTCCATCGAGGACGTTGCCGTGGGCGATACCGTGACGAGTGCGATCCGTCCCGCAGCCGAGCCCCTTCCGGGTTACAAATACGTCCGTCCCGTCGTCTTTTGCGGCATCTATCCTCTCGACGGCAGCAAGTTCCTCGACCTCAAGGAGGCCATCTTAAAGCTGAAGCTCAACGACGCGTCGCTCACCTTCGAGCCCGACAATTCCGTTGCCCTCGGCTTTGGGTTCCGCTGCGGATTCCTAGGGCTTCTGCACATGGAGATCGTGCAGGAACGCATCGAACGGGAGTTCAACCTCGACATCATCACGACCGCACCGTCCGTCTCCTACAAGGTGCACAAGACCAACGGCGAAGAGCTCTTTGTGGATAACCCTTCGCACCTTCCGCCCGTCTCCGAGATCGAGTGGATGGAGGAGCCCATCGTAAAGGCCGAAGTCTATACCCCGCCCGACTATTTGGGCTCAATTATGGACCTGTGTCAGGAAAAACGGGGGACATTCAAGGATATGACCTACCTCGACACGCGCAGGGTCAAGCTCGAATACCGCCTTCCGCTCAACGAGATCGTCTATGATTTCTTCGACGAACTCAAATCCCGCACCAAGGGATATGCGAGTTTCGACTATGAAATAGCCGGCTACGAGAAGAGCAAACTCGTCAAGCTCGACATCCTTCTGAACGGCGAAGTGTGCGACGCGCTCTCCATCATCGTGCACGAGGATCGTGCCTATCCGCGCGGCAGAATGCTGTGCGAAAATCTGAGAGACGCCATTCCCCGCCAGCTCTTCGAGGTGCCCGTGCAGGCGGCCGTCGGCGGCAAGATCATCGCCCGCGAGACGGTCAAGGCCGTGCGGAAGGACGTCCTCGCCAAGTGCTACGGCGGCGACATCACGCGCAAGAAGAAACTCCTCGAAAAGCAGAAAGAGGGCAAAAAGCGCATGCGCAAGATCGGCACCGTCGAAGTCCCTTCCGAAGTGTTCATGCAGATCTTAAAGACCAATAAGGACAAGTAAAATTTGATTTTGAGAGCATGACATCGGACATGCCCCAAACGAAGCATGTCTCAACATAGATTTTCACCCAACAGCAAGAACGGAGAATGACATGACGGAAACAGAGAGAAAAACAGCGGCAAAAAAGTTTGCGGCAGATTGGAAAGACAAGGGCTATGAAATGGGTCAAAGTCAAGATTTTTGGCGTGACCTTGTTTCAAGGGTCTATGGCGAATCGGACATAGGCTTTATTGAATTTGAGAAACGCGTTAAAGTTGACGGCACAATCCACCGCATAGACGCTTTCATTAAATCAACGCGCGTTCTTATAGAGCAAAAAAGCGGTGATGTAAATCTATTGGCTCCGCAGGCGCGTGAAGATAATAAAACCCCCTATGAACAAGCTCTCAATTATATAAAAGGGCTTCCTGTTGATTTATCGCCTCGTTGGATTATTACCTGCAATTTCAAAGAGTTTTACATCTATGACATGAGCAAAGCCGAAGGCGAGAGAACGCCCACGCATATCTTTTTGAAAGACCTTGCAGACCAATATAAGTGTCTACTTATACTCGTAGATGAAAAAAATCGTGATGCCGAAAAGGAGTTTGATTTATCTTGGAAAGCGGGAAAATTGGTTGGCGAATTATATAATGAATTGTTACAACGTTATCCGTGTCCCGAAAGCGATAAAACCAAAAAGGCTTTGAATATTCTTTGCGTTCGTCTTGTATTTTGTCTTTACGCAGAAGATGCTGGGCTATTCAACGAATATCATCAATTTAAGAGTTTCATAAAAAGCGTTCCTGTAAATTATCTTCATTTGGCATTAAAAGAGCTTTTTACTGCCTTAAATACGCCCATAGACGCAAGAGAAAATGTAAGCAGTACCGTTGCGGCTTTTCCTTATGTAAACGGAGGATTATTTGAGGCCGACATTGAAATCCCCGTTTTTAATGATAAGACGGTGGAAATTCTTTTGGAACACGCCGAATTTGATTGGAGCAAAATCAGCCCTACAATTTTCGGAGCGTTATTTGAAAGCACATTAAATCCCGAAACGCGCGATGAAAATGGTATGCACTATACCTCTATCGAAACTATCCATAAAGTGATAGACCCTCTATTTTTGGATGAATTAAAAGCAGAGCTTGAAAAAATCCTTTCTATTAAAGAACTAAAAAGGCGTAACAGGGAGTTGGAAGCCTATCGGGATAAATTATCCAAATTAACATTTCTTGACCCCGCCTGCGGATCGGGGAACTTCTTGACGGAAACCTATATTTCCTTGCGCCGCCTTGAAAATATTGCCCTCGCCAAGTGGTTGGCTGGAAGGTCAATCATTGACAACAACGATATTATTAAAGTAAATATCGGGCAGTTTTATGGTATTGAAATCAATGATTTTGCCGTGACTGTTGCAAAAACCGCCCTTTGGATCGCCGCAAGTCAAATGATGAAAGAAACAGAAGAACTTGTACTTGCCGACCTTAATTTCCTGCCGCTTAAAGAAAACAGCAATATTTTCAAAGAAAACGCTTTGAGAATAGATTGGAAAGATGTAGTCTTTCAACGCAATCTGAATTATATAATCGGTAATCCACCTTTCAAAGGCGCGCGGCAAATGACCCCCGACCAAAAAGAAGATATTCGTATTGTATTCGCGGGATGGCGAAATGCAGGAAATCTCGACTATGTAGCCTGTTGGTATAAAAAAACCGTAGAATACATCTGCGGAACGGCGATACGAGCGTCTTTTGTTTCGACCAATTCCGTAACGCAAGGGGAACAGGTCGCCTTGCTTTGGAAGCCGCTCTTTAACATGGGGGCACATATTGATTTTGCCCACCAAACTTTCAAGTGGGATAGCGAAGCAATAGAAATGGCTCATGTTCATTGTGTCGTGGTTGGTTTCAGTACAGTACCAACGGATAAACCAAAGCTCCTATATACCGACGGACGCTCCCAAACCGTGAAAAATATAAATGGTTATCTTCTTAATGCGAGTACTCTTTTTATAGAGAATCGGGCAACACCTATTTCTCCCGTACCCGAAATAAATTATGGTAGTTTTGCGCTTGATGACGGAAATTACACGATAAGCCAAAATGAATACACGCAAATTGAACAGCAAGATAGGCGTGCATTAAAATTTTTACGCCCTTTTCTCGGAGCATATGAGCTTCTTCATAATAAAAGCAGATATTGTATTTGGTTAAAAGGGGCTAACCCTGCCGAAGTTAAGGACTGTCCTATCGTATTGGAAAAGGTAAGAAAAGTGCAAGAATGGCGCAGCCAAAGCTCGCGCACAAATACGGTCGCTTTGGCAGCTACCCCCATGCAATTTGCTGAAATCAGACAACCGAATACCGATTACCTCGCCATTCCAACTGTATGTTCTGAAAAACGGAAGTATCTTCCAATAGCTTTCCTGTCATTCAATATCATTGCCTCTAATCAGCTCTATGTAGTTCCAAACGCCGAATTATACCATTTTGGCGTTCTGATGTCCAATGTCCACAATGCATGGATGCGCGTTGTTGCGGGAAGATTAAAAAGCGACTATCGTTATTCGAGTGCAGTTGTATATAATAATTTCCCGTGGTGTAGCCCGACAGCGGAGCAACGAGCGAGAATTGAGCAGACTGCACAAGCAATTTTAGACGCCCGCGCCCTCTATCCCGATTGCTCCCTTGCCGATCTCTATGGCGAAGATATGGGCATATTCTATCCCGCTTTACTAAAAGCGCACACAGAGAACGACAAGGCAGTTATGGAGGCTTACGGCTTCTCCACAAAGATGACGGAAATGGAGTGCGTCGCCGAACTCATGAAAATGTATCAAAAGTTGGTTTTAAGCAAATGACCTTTGATGAATGCGTCTACGAATATGTAAAGACCGTGCCGAGGGGAAAGGTCGTCACCTACGGCATGATCGCGCATGCCATCGGCCGCCCACGGGCTTCGAGGCAGGTGGGAAACGCGCTTCACCGCAACCCGACGCCCGTCGTCGTCCCATGTCATAGGGTCGTCAGCCGGGAGGGGCGTCTTGCGCCCGCGTTCGCCTTCGGCGGGATCGGCGTACAGGCCGAGCTCCTTCGCAGCGAGAGCGTGGAGGTCGTAAACGGCTACGTCGATTTGAATATCTACCTCTGGGACGGGAATCCCCACTCCCACAAGTAGGGGCAGGTTAAGGAGTTTTTATGGCCGGAATATATATCCACATTCCCTTTTGCCGTCACAAGTGCACCTACTGTGATTTTACGTCCTTCCCCAATCGGCTGAACTTTGCCGAGGCGTACATGGCGTGCGTCTACAAGGAGGCCGCCGAACGGGGCAAGTTGTGCGAAAAGGCGACCTTCGATACCGTGTACATCGGCGGAGGCACGCCCTCCGTCATCGATCCCAAGTACATTCTCGGCCTTGTGCGCCAGCTTCGGAAGTGCTTCCATATCACGCCCGACGCGGAGATCACCATCGAGATGAATCCCGGCACGGTGGACGCGGAAAAGCTCGCCGTCTATGAGAAGGCAGGCATCAACCGTTATTCGGTCGGACTTCAGACGGCGAACGACCGGCAGCTCGCCGACCTCGGACGCATCCACACGGCCGCCGATTTTGTCGCCTGCGCCAAACTTCTGAAGGGAAAGAACTTTTCGGCCGACGTCATGCTTGGGCTCAAGGGCCAGACCGAGGAGGACGTCAGAGCCACGATTGAGCTCATAGACCGAAACGGAGCCACCCATGTCTCGATGTATGCTTTAACACCCGAGGTCGGGACGCCCATCTACACCGATTATCTGAACGGCGAACTTCCCGACGGCGACGAGGTGGCCGCACTCTATGACTTCGGCCGTGCACTACTCAAAGAGAAGGGGTTCCTTCGCTACGAAGTGAGCAATTTCTGTAAGCCGGGTTACGGGAGCCGTCACAACATGAACTATTGGCGGCGGGGCGAATACATCGGCCTCGGCGTGTCCGCAAGCTCCTTCTGGGGTGGCGAACGGTACACCGACACCTTTGACCTCGACGAGTACATGAAGTGCATTCTCTCGGGCTATTTCCCCGTCATCGAACGGGAGAAGGTGGAGGGCGCCGACGCGAAGTTCGAGTTCGTCATGCTCGCCCTCCGGACGGTGTTCGGCATCTCCTCGGTCGCCTACCGCAGGGCCTTCGGGAGCGATTGGAAGGAGGACTTCAAGGATGCGTACGAGCGCACAAAGATGTATTTCGACGAATCGGAGGACACGACCAAGATCAAGGACGAGTACCTCTATGTGCAGAATCGGATCCTGACCGAATACATGAACTGACTTCGAAACATTCGAAATACAGAGCGGCGCGCCCGCGGAATTCTTCCGCGGGCGCGCCGTTTTCCATAGAACGTCATTTTCCATAAAACGCCGATCGTAACAAAGGGAAGCCCCTCATAGCGGCGAACAATTTGTCACCAACCCTTCAGGGGATCGAAGCCGTAGATCTGCACGACGTCGAAGAAGGGCGAGTTCGCAAGGTCGCGTGAGGTCGCCACGGGTCCGCCGTCGAAATCGACGTCGTACCCCGCATTCCGGAAGGCCTGCCAGACGAGATGCGAACAGTGCGTCTCCTTGGGCGCATGTCCCTGATCCTTGGGAGAGAAGATGCCCACGGTCAGCGAATAGGGGACATTATAGAGTTCGCGTTCCGCAAGGTCCGCAATGGCGGCGCGTTCCTCGGCGTCCGCCTTGAGCCGCAGCACCATAAAGTTAGGCCCCAACGCAAAGAGTTCCCGTCCGAACGACGTATCGAGCCCCATGATGTCGCTGTTATGACCCGCCGTAAAGGATTGCAGAACGCGATCCCGGGATAAAACGAGGGCAGCATGTCCGTGTCTCCACCCAAAGGAATGGGCGGCAGAGGTGACGAGGACATCCCCGGGTTCAAGTTCGACCATGGGCGCTTCGACGTACCGTCCCGTCTGTGGATCGGCGAGGATGTCGCGGATCGAGGGGAATGCGCCTTCTCCGTGAACGGTTTTTCCTTCGAAAAACAGCGCATCCTGAAAGGAGAGGAGCGAATCGTTCGATTCACGGTCCACCGCCTCTTTGAGGAGAATGCCCGTCTGGAGCGACACGGTCCGGTAATCTTCATCCGTCCAGAGCGCGCGCTCCTTGGAAAGGATGGGGGCAAGGTCCTGCCGCGGATAGGAGGGCAGCGTCCGCGCATCGCCGTCGACCGTCGCCGAGGCAACGAGCAAAAAGATGCCCGCCCCAAAGAGCAACACAAAGACGGCGAGCAGGATCGCCGCCGCATTTCTCAATCTTTTGTATGTCTTGACTTTCAAGGGACGCCTCCAAAATCAAGATAAGTATAGCAGTCTTTGCCCGATCTGTCAAGCGAAAAAATGTGTTCAGGAATCGCTCTCGCGGCGTGCAAGCACTTCGCCCGACTCGGCGTCGAGGAGAAGGGAGATGGTGGTCCCGTCCCCGTCGATGATACCGACGTAGTAATAATTGCGGTCCCTTCGCAGGAGCCGTACGCGGAATTCGCTCTGGAATGCGCCGTCCTTCATGCGGGCGTCGACGGCGGTCTTTTCCTGCTTGATCGCGTGTTCAAGCGCTTCGCTTACGGACATGGTATCCTCGTTTTTGACGGACGTTGCCTCAATTTCGCGGAACTGTCCCTCCCAGTCGATGCGGATCGTGACGCTTTTTTCGGGGAAGGAATCCGTGCTCTCCGAATAGAACCAGTCGTCGCGCACGTTGCGGAAGGACATTTCGCCGCCCCAATCCGTCCCGTCCGCCGAGACGGTGACCGTAAATCCCGAGGCCTGTTTGTCGGCGGCGGTGAGCGTCACTTCCATGAGGTCGGCGCGCGGGCACGCCACGCCGTCCGAAGCAAAGGGGTGTTCGCGGGAGATGCACGAGAGCGTGACGATGAATTCCTCCGTCTCGGCGCAGAAGATATCGCTCCGCGTCTCGGAGAGATGTTTCTCATAGTCGTACCCGCCGCAGCCGGCAAGCGCGGTGAGGCCGAAAATCAGCAGTGGAAGCGAGAGAAAGAATTTTTTCATAGTATAGAATTATGAAAATCCCCAATTCTTCATGACAATTTGCCTCGATTCGGTTGCTTTTTTTTTGCGGCTGTGATAAAATAGATAAAATATCGGCAGACAGTTGATTTTGCAAATGAAGCTCGGACTTTTTTGGAAAACGGTAATCGTGACCATCGGCGTCATCGTGATCCTCGCGTTCTCGGTTTTCGGGATCGCGTCTCTTCTCGCGCCCGCGGCCATGATGCGCTTTACGGAGGGACTGGGTCTTAAAAGCATAAGCGGCGACTACGCCTATCAGGAATACGAGCGCTCGGGAGATCTCACCTATCTCACGCGCTCGTTTGTCATATCTGCGGAACTCGGGAACGACCGCACGGCGGAAAGCCGCTTTTCCGCGCTGTACGGAGCCGAGGACTTTTCCGCATTCTGTACGGAGCAGGGCGACGTGGTCCTCAAAAATTCCGCGGGCGAAGAACTCGGCCGCACGCCATACCGCGTCTATCTCTGCGGGCTTGCCGCGTCCGTCCGCTATCGTCTTGCGGGCGATGCCGAGGCAAGAGACGCCCTCATCGCTTTTGCGGCGCAGGAGACCGACCATGCCTTTTCTCCGAGCAACGCGTTCGTCGCCCTGACGGCTGCGGCGGCATCCGGAAAGGACGTCGCCTTCTGCACGCTCCTGAAGTCCGCCCTCGAGGGGGGATCGTTTGACACCGAAAACAAGGACTATTGCAATATCATCAAAATACTGGAGGATGTCATCCATGAGTAAAATCGTCAAGGAGGGGCTGACGTTTGACGACGTTCTGCTCATTCCGCAGGAATCCCATGTTCTGCCCGCAGAAGTAGACCTTCGCACCACGCTGACCGACGGGATCGATCTCAACATTCCCATCATCTCGGCCGCAATGGACACGGTCACGGAGAGCAAGCTCGCCATCGCCATGGCGCGCGAAGGCGGCATGGGCATTCTGCACAAGAACATGTCCATCGAGGATCAGGCCAAAGAGGTTGACAAGGTCAAGAGAAGTGAGCACGGCGTCATCACCGACCCCTTCTATCTCGAACCCACCAATTACGTCCGCGATGCCATCGCCCTCATGGAGCGGTATAAGATCAGCGGCGTACCCATCACACGGAACGGCAAGCTCGTCGGCATTCTCACCAACCGCGACCTCCGCTTCGAGACCGATTACAATCAGCCCATCGAGAATGTCATGACCAAGGAGGGGCTCATCACCGCTCCCGTCGGGACAACGCTCGCCGAGGCGCAGAAGATCCTCGGGAAGCACCGGATCGAAAAACTTCCTCTCGTCGATGCCAAGGGATACTTAAAGGGTCTCATCACCATCAAGGATATCGAAAAGTCTATCCAATATCCCAATTCGGCGCGCGATAAGAACGGCCGGTTGCTCGTGGGCGCCGCCGTCGGGACCGCCGCCAATACCATGGACCGCATTGCCGCCCTCGTCGAAGCCAAGGTGGACATCATCGCCATCGACACGGCGCACGGCCACAGCCACATGGTCATCAAAAAGGTGGAGGAGATCAAAAAGAAGTACCCCGGCATTCCGCTCATCGCAGGCAACGTTGCGACCGCAGGAGCGACCCGTGCCCTCATCGAGGCAGGCGCCGACGTCGTCAAAGTGGGTATCGGCCCCGGTTCGATCTGCACGACCCGCGTCGTTGCGGGCATCGGTGTTCCCCAGCTCACCGCGGTCATGGACTGCGCGGAGGAGGCGGACAAGCTCGGTAAGCGCATCATCGCGGACGGCGGCATCAAGTATTCGGGCGACATCGTCAAGGCGCTTGCGGCCGGCGGTAGCGCCGTCATGATCGGCAGCATGCTCGCGGGCACCACGGAGAGCCCCGGCGAGATCGAGCTCTATCAGGGCAGAAGTTTCAAGGTCTACCGCGGAATGGGTTCGCTTGCGGCCATGGCGGCGGGCTCCAACGACAGATATTTTCAGGAGAACGCCAAAAAGTTCGTTCCCGAAGGCGTGGAGGGCAGGGTCCCTTACCGCGGCTCGGTCTCCGAGATCATCTATCAGATGAAGGGCGGCATCCGTTCGGGTATGGGATACTGCGGAAAGGCGACGATCGAGGATCTGCGCAAGAATTCCGAGTTCATCCGCATCACCAACGCGGGCCTTCTCGAGAGCCACCCGCACGACATCTCCATCTCTAAGGAAGCGCCCAACTACACTGTGAAAAACAACTGAAACAAGACCGCCCCGTACCATCGATGCGGGGCGATTTTCTAAGGAGAATTTATGCAGCATCAGAGAGTCCTTGTCCTCGATTTCGGCGGGCAGTACAATCAACTCATCGCAAGGCGGGTCCGCGATCTCGGGGTCTACTGCGACTTGAAGCCCTGCGACATGTCGGTCGAGGCGATCAAGGCGTACGCGCCCATCGGCATCATCTTTACGGGCGGTCCCAACAGCGTCTATGACGAGACGTCGCCCAAGATCGACCGTGCGGTCTTTTCCCTCGGGATCCCCGTCTTCGGCATCTGCTACGGAGCGCAGCTCATCGCCTTTACGATGGGGGGGACGGTCATCCGCGCCGCAACGAGCGAATACGGAAAGCGAGAGTGCACCATCGTAAAGGAGACACCCATGTCCGAGGGTGTGCCTTCAAAAAGTGTCTGCTGGATGAGTCACACCGACCTCATCGAAAAGGTTCCTTCGGGCTTTGAGGTGCTCGCCGTGACCGACAGCTGCCCCGTCACGATGTACGGCGATCCCGTCAGGAAAATTTACGGCGTACAGTTCCATCCCGAGGTCGTGCATACGGAGTACGGCAACCGCATTCTCGAGAACTTCCTTTACCGCGTCTGCGGTGCGGCCGGCGACTGGACGATGAGCGGATTCGTCGAGGAACAGACCCGCATCCTCAAGGACAAGATCGGGGACAAAAAGGTGCTCCTCGCGCTCTCCGGCGGGGTGGATTCGGCCGTTGCCGCAGCTCTTGTCCATCGGGCGGCGGGCAAAAATCTCACCTGCGTATTCGTCGACCACGGCCTTCACAGAAAGTACGAGACGGAAGAGGTCATGCGCGTGTTCCGCGACGAGATGGGGATGAACCTCATCATGGCGGATGCACGCAGCCGCTTCCTGCAAAAGCTCGCGGGCGTCACCGACCCCGAGACCAAGCGCAAGATCATCGGCGCGGAGTTCATCAAAGTCTTTGAGGAGGAGGCGAAAAAGATCGGCGCCGTCGACTTCCTCGTGCAGGGAACGATCTATCCCGACGTCATCGAGAGCGGAAAGGGGAAGAGCGCCGTGATCAAATCGCATCACAATGTCGGCGGACTTCCCGACGTCGTCGACTTCAAGGAGATCATCGAGCCCCTGCGCGACCTCTTCAAGGATGAAGTGCGGCGTGTGGGGACCGAACTCGGTCTTTCCGACAGCGTGGTTTGGCGCCAGCCTTGCCCCGGGCCCGCGCTGGCTATCCGCATCATGGGCGAGGTGACCGAGGAGAAGCTCGAAACGCTTCGCGACGCCGATTTCATCTTCCGCGACGAGATCCGAAAGGCAGGCCTCGACCGTGCGATCTGGCAGTACTTCGCCGTCATCACGAACAGTAAGACGGTGGGGGTGCAGGGGGATTTCCGCACCTACGAAAACGTGATCGCACTCCGGGCCATCACGAGCGTCGACGCCATGACGGCCGACTGGGCGCGGATCCCGTTCGAAGTTCTCGAATCGATCTCGACGCGCATCACCAACGAAGTCGAGCATGCCAACCGCGTGGTCTACGACATCACCTCCAAACCCCCCGCAACCATCGAGTGGGAATGAGAAAGACCGATTCAGACAGAGAAAGCCGCCGCAATTTTACGGCGGCTTTTTGGATGCCTCGGAATTTCCGAGCGTCCCCATTCGGACATGGTGCCGTTGTTTTCGGTCTCTTCTTTCCATTATGGGACGGACGAACGGATTTTTTCCATACGGAATGCTCTATGTTCTCCCGTGCGCTCCAAGGTCTGTTTTCGGAATTTTACGGGCCGCGGAAGCTGCTTTTTCCCAAGCGGCGCAAAAACGCTTGCTTTTTTCTCCCGGATGGTGTAAGATAGAGGTGATCTCCGCCGACTAAGATCAGCTCTTCCGTAGTTAAATGGGGATAACAAAATTCTCCTAAGATTTAGTTCCGGGTTCGCCCCGCGCGAAGTTTCTATTTGTGAACCAAGCGCGGCACGAGGAACGAAGTGACGAAGTATTCCCGTCAGGAGACGGGAAGCGAACAAAAAGTCAATATATCAGCTTCCGTAGTTAAATGGATATAACAAGCCCCTCCTAAGGGCTAATTATGGGTTCGATTCCCGTCGGGAGTACCAAA
>CANQUL010000043.1 GCA_947627015.1 uncultured Clostridia bacterium
CGTTGGTCGCGACGAGCGGGATGCCCGTCTCGCGGGAGATCTTAACGATGAGCGGCAGGACCTGCTTCTGCTCCGGAATGCCGTGGTCCTGTATCTCGAGATAGAAATCATCGCCGAACAGATCGCGCATGGAGAGCGCGAATGCCTTGGCCTTGTCGTATTCCCCCGCAAGGAGCAGCCGCGGGAGCCGCCCCGCAAGGCATGCGGAAAGGCAGATCACCCCTTCCGTGTGCTCTTTGAGGACGGTGTAATCGATGCGCGGACGATAGTAATAGCCGTCCACGAAAGCAAGCGAATCGAGCTGGACGAGATTGATGTACCCCGCCTTGTTCTTGGCGAGAAGGATGAGGTGGTCTGCCTTCTGGTCGATGTGCTCGCGATAGTCGTCGACGACGTAAAATTCGCATCCGATAATGGATTTTATCTTATTTTTTTTACATTTCTCGGCAAATTTCAGAGAAGCGTACATATTGCCGTGGTCGGTGACGGCGATCGTATCGATGCCGTTTTCCACGCAATGACGCACGAGATCGTCCACCTTGACCGCACCGTCGAGGAGGCTGTACTCCGTATGTAAATGTAAGTGTACAAAATCTGTCATGATGGTTTGGTTATTCCTGCCGGGTACGGCCGGCGGGCTCCCCCTTATTCTCCGCATCCGCACAGAGTTGCATGAGTTTGCGCATGCGGTGGTTGAGACAGCTTTTTCCGACGGAAAGTAGCTCCGCAAGTTCTCCGAGCGAGAGGTCGGGGTGGGCGAGACGGGCATTTGCCGTCGCGACGAGGGACGGGCTCAACGTATCGAGTTTTCCCGAACGGCGCAGCCGCTCGATGGCGAGGACCTGCGAGACGCTGGCCGTCGCCGATTTGTCGGCATTCCCCGCCATACAGTTCTCGATCCGGTTCTCGTTGCCGCGCTCCTCCCGGACCGACGAGACGGTCTCGAGCGTACCGAGGGCGCCGTCGGCGCCCAGCACGGACAGGAAATCGGCGATCGCCTCGCGGCTCTTGAGGTAGACGACATAGCTCCCCCGCCGCACGATCCCCGCAATGAGCTGAAATCGTCCGAGAAGGTCGCAGTAGTTTTCGGCAAGGCGCGCATCGTCGAATACGACTTCGAGATGGTAGCCCGTCTTTGTCCCCGCACGGGGAAGCGTACAGCTCCCGCTCGCAAGGAAGGCGCCCTTCAGGTAGGCGTTTGCACAGCAGTCGGGCAGATCTTCGGCAGAGCGGCAGCCGTCGAGTTCCGCGGCAATCGCCTCTCCCGGTTCCCCGATGCAGGAAAATGTGAGCTTGTCCTTTCCCTGTTTGGGATCGTAAGATGCACCGGAAAGCGTCATGCTGACGCCATAGACTTGTTCGACGAGCCCGATGAGAACCCCGGCGAGACGTTCGTTCTCGCTCGTAAAGGAAAAGCCCTTCCCGTCCCGGGTCCCGCTTGCGTCGACCGCCGCGGCGATCAGGGCACAGCGGCAGCACCGCTTTTCGGGCAGCTTTTTCATCAGTTCCCGTTTGATCTCTCCCGTAAAGCTCATCCGGTGCTCCCGTCACATGTGTTTCTTGTATTCCGCAAAGCGGAACACGGGCATTCTTCCGTCGATGTTGTCGATGCGGTCGAGCGGGATGCCCACCCGCAGAATCTGTTCCTCGGCAAGTTTGCAGTCGCCGATGCGGCCGACGGAATGCGCGTCCGAGTTGACAAGAAACCGCACGCCCGTATCTGCGACGGCGGCGAGCTCTTCATCCGTGAGATGCGGCTTTTTGGAGCTGATCTCGATGTAAGTCCCATAGTCACGGCAGCACTTGGCGACCTCGGTCACGTTTGAAAAGCATTGGAAATTGAGGTGCGTGATGACATCGATGGGATTTTTTTCGACGGCGTTGAGATAGGCCTTTGTCGTATCGCGCACGAGCGATGCAGAGGGTCCGATCCCGAACAGCTGCCGTCTCCATCCGCTCCATCCGAGTTTGCGGTCGGAAAAATTTTCGTAGCGGATGACGACGTGGATCCCGGCGAGGTAGACATCGAAGTTCTCAAAGTCCTTTTGGGTGAAATCGCATAGCCCCGAGATCCCGCGGATATTGCATTCCATCCCCTTGAGGACGGGGATGGAGACAAGCTTGTCCGCCTCTTCGACCTGCTTTCGCCATTCGAGTTCCTCGCTCCGATGAAGTCCCCTGAACCGATGGGAAAACCCGTGCTCGGTGATCGCGATCTCCCGAAGGCCGCGCTCTTCGGCCGTTCTGGCATTCTCGAGTGCGGTATTTTTCCCGTCGGAATAGATCGTGTGCGTGTGGTAATCTGCCGTAAGTTTCATGTTGCCTTCTTTTGCGGTTTTTCCCCGCTATGTACACTTGGGAAGCCTGCGGATCTCCTCTTTGAGGAGGATGCCCGTCTCGGCATAGACCCTTAACTTGACAAAATCGATGAGGCGGGCGATGTCCGAACTCGTTCCCCCCTCGTTGAGGATAAAGTTGGCGTGTTTTTCGGAAACATAGGCGCCGCCGATCCCCATCCCCTTCAGGCCGCATGCCTCGATCAGCCGTCCGGCGCTCTCCTGCGGGGGATTGACAAACACGCATCCCATGCTCCTTCCGCGCGGGAGCCTGCTACGCTTCGCCGCGAAAAAAGCCGTCCGCTGCAAGTTTTCCGTACGGGAAGAGTCCTTGCCGCAAAGGCGGACGCCCACGACGGCGAGTCCGCGCTGAAAGATGCTGTATTTTTCCGAGAAAGCGCATTCCGCAGCCGAAAAGGTGCGGAAAACCCCGCTTTCGAGGGCAGTGACGCACGACACCGCGTCTCCGATGTGTCCCGAAGCCGTCCCCGCGTTCATGACGACCGCGCCCCCGACGCTTGCGGGGATGCCCGTCATGAATTCGAGCCCGCCGAGGCCGCGATCGCGCATGGTTCGGAGCAGCGTCCCGAGCGGAACGCCCGCACCCGCTTCGACGGCCGTCCCGTCCGTGCACAGTTCGTTCATGCGGTTGAACCGTATGACTGCACCGCGGAAAGGTCCGTCGGCAGGCAAAACGTTTGCCCCCGCCCCGAGAAAACAGTACGGAATGCCCTCTTCTCGGAGAAAATCGATGAGCGGGATCAGTTCATCGCGGGTCGGAGAGACACCGGCGTCGGCCGTTCCGCCGCATCCGACCGTCGTATGGCGGGAGAAGGAGAAATCGCGTTCCGAAGAGAGGTCCGGAAAGCGTTCCCGGAGCCGAAAAAACAGATGCAAAAACTTTCCCTCCTATATTCTACCATACTTCTCTGTATTTTTCAAATGGTTTTTAGAAATTTGTAGAGATTTTTTCGTTCCGACGGCGTGCCCGCGCTCGCGCGTAAGCGTTCGAGGGCGCTTGTGTCGGAAAATACGCTCACGGTGCGTTCCGAACGGTCCGTCCCGACGGGCAGCATCCCGATCGACGAAAGAGAATCCTGCGTCTTTTCGGAGAGGAGCTCCCGAAGGAGCGCGGCGCAGTCCTCGTATTTCCCGGAAGAGAGGATGGAGATGTATTGATAGAGATCGTTGTATGCGGAGAGCGGCCGTGCGGCGACCCGTACGCCCCGGGCCGAAAAGCGGCAGACATCCCGCTGCGTTCCGAGCAGATAGCGGTATTTCCCGTCCAGAAAGCCGACGTAGGCGGCCATGGATTCCACGCGCGCCCCCTCGATCCCGGCACAGACCGCGGCGACCTCCGTGAGATTGTTCCCTCCGACCGAGAGCGCAACGTCGCCCGCCTCCTCAAAGTCCTCCGTCATGGAAAAGAGCGCATATTCGCCCCTGCACCATGGGTAAGCGATCGGGACGCCGTCCAGTGTTCCTCCCGCAAAGGAGACGTCGAGCGGGATGCTCATTTCGGCATAGACGGAGAGCCCGATGCCGAAGGACAGCATATCGGGCGCCTCGCCCCGTTCGAAGGCCGCAACCGCACCTTCCTCCGTGTAGCTCGTCACAAGGTAGTAGACCCCTTCCCGTGCCGATTCCGTTCTGCGGGCCGTCGCGCGGAGAAAGGCCGTCCGCGACCCCTTTCCGCCCTCGAAGGTGTCCACATTCCAGACTCGCACCACACGCTCGGTACTTTGGGAAGGTTGCTCTCTCGCGGGGTAAAAAATCACGGCGAGGATGAGGGCGAGAATGGCGAAAAACGGAAGCGCGGCAAAGGCAAATTTGAGAAAATTCCGCCGTTTCATGTCATTAGAATATGCGGAGCGCAATACCGGCATGCCCGCAAACAAATAAGGGAGGGCTGCAATATGCCTCCCTCCCGCGTTTTTGCCGTTCGGATCGCGGCAAAAACTCTATCGAAAAGCGGATCCCCGCTACCCACATTTTGTGCAGACGGACCCGCAATATACGGGAAAGGAGGGTTTCCCCTCCCCCTTTTTTCAGTCCCTGCGCTGAAAGCTGTCGCAGCAGGTGCAGTGTTCGCAGTCACAGGTATTGCCGACATGGATCTTGTGGAGCTCGCACTGCATGCCGTCGCAATTGAACTTGCACTCGGTCACTCCGCAGGTAACGCCGCTGTTTTTTTCGGTGAACATCTTAACCCTCCTTTTCAAACAGTATTTCCCCTTTTGCGAAAAATATCTTGACAAACGGAGCAAAAGTCTGTAAAATGATAGAAAAGGAGCAAAACATATGAAAGTTATCCTGAAAGCCGACGTAAAGGGCACGGGCAAAAAGGGCGAGATTCTCGAAGTCTCGGACGGATTTGCCAAGAACTACCTCTTCAAAAAGGGGCTTGCCGAACTTGCGACCGCAAGCGGCATCAACGTCATCGAACAGAAAAAGACGGCCGACGCATATCACAAGGCCGAAAATGTCAAGGCACTCAAAGAGCTTGCCGCAAGGATCGAAGGCGTGACTGTCACCGTCCCTATCCGTGTGGGAAAGAACGGGAAAGTTTTCGGATCGGTCACGACGGAGCGGATCAGCGAGGCCCTCTCCGAACAGGGGATCGAAGTCGACAAAAAGAAGATTATCGCCAAACTCGCATCGCGCACGCTCGGCCTCTTCGACGCGGAAGTCCGCCTCATGGAGGGCGTCTCTGCCAAGATCAAGGTGAACGTCGTCCCGCTCGAATCATAACCGGATCGTACAAAACAGGGCTTCGACCGATGTCGGAGCCCCCTTTTTGTACTTTAATGAGTATTATGTTTGGCATAATACTCTGCAAAATGCGAATTTTATGCCTTTTCGTCCGTCTTTCTTCCGTAGTAAGCGTTCAGATACATCTGTTTGATCTCGGCGATCAGCGGGTACCGCGGATTGGCGCCCGTGCACTGGTCGTCGAATGCGTCCTCGGACATTTGGTCAAGTTTCGCAAGGAATTCCTCCTCCGTCACTCTTCCCTCGAGCGCCTCGCGGATGGTCGCGGGCTGCCCGATCGTGCGCTGCAGCGTCTTGAGCTTTCCGATCAGCGCCTCGACCAAGGCCTCGTCGCTGTCCCCTTCGCACCCGATGGCCCGTGCTGCCTCGGCGTACCGTGCCCGAGCCTGCGGATAGGCGTACTGCGAAAAGGTCCCCATCTTTGTCGGTGCCTCCGAACTGTTGAAGCGAATGACTTCCTCGAGCATGAGCGAATTCGCCATGCCGTGCGGGAGATGGAAGTAAGACCCGAGCTTGTGCGCCATGGAGTGACATACCCCAAGGAAGGCGTTGGCAAAGGCCATGCCCGCCATCGTCGCGGCATTCGAGACCCTCTCACGCGCTTCGCCGTCCGTCTCCCCGTTCTCATAGGCGCGGGGCAGATAGCGGAAGAGAAGCGAAAGCGCTTCCTTGGCGATGCCGTTCGTGAACTCCGTCGCCATGACGGAAGCGATGGCCTCCAGCGCATGGCTCACGGCGTCGATCCCCGACGCGGAAGTCAACCCCTTGGGGATCTTCATCATGAGATCGGCATCGACGATCGCAATGTCGGGCATGAGTTCATAGTCGGCGAGCGGGTATTTCGTGCCCGTGCTCTCGTCGGTGATGACGGCAAAGGGCGTGACCTCGCTGCCCGTCCCCGCAGTCGTCGGGATCGCGACGAACAGCGCCTTGTCTCCCATGTGCGGGAAGGAATAGATGCGCTTGCGGATATCCGAGAACCGCATAGCCATGTCTTCGAAATCCACTTCGGGATGTTCGTAAAGCACCCACATGATCTTGGCGGCATCCATGGGCGAACCGCCCCCGACCGCAAGAATGACATCCGGAGCAAAGTTCTTCATGCTTTCGACGCCCTCTTTGGCGCAGGCAAGCGTCGGATCGGGCGTCACATTCGAAAAGACAGTATACGAAATGCCCTGTTCGTTCAGCGAGGCCGTGATGGCATCCGTATATCCGTGTTCATAGAGGAATTTATCGGTGACGATGAAGGCCTTTTTCTTTTTGTAGACCTCTCCGAGCTCCTTCAGCGCAACGCCGAGACAGCCGCGCTTGAAGTAGACTTTTTCGGGCGTCCGGAACCAAAGCATATTTTCTCTCCTTTCTGCAACCGTTTTGATGTTCAGGAGGTGCTTGACCCCCACGTTTTCGGAGACGGAATTTCCGCCCCAGCTGCCGCAGCCGAGCGTGAGCGACGGTGCGGCACGGAAGTTGTAGAGATCGCCGATCCCGCCGTGCGACGAGGGCGTATTGACGACGATCCGGCAAGTCTTCATCACCGAGCGGAAATATTCGAGCTTCTCCCTCTCCTTCACGGGATCGAGGTAGATGCTCGACGTGTGGCCAAGACCTCCGTCCTTTACGAGCCGGTCCGCCTTTTTAACGGCATCTTCAAAGGAGGACGCACGATACATGGCCAAGACAGGCGACAGCTTTTCGTGGGCAAACTCTTCGGAGAGATCCACCGATTTCACTTCGCCGACGAGGACGCGCGTGCTTGCGGGGACGGAAAAGCCCGAAAGTTCGGCGATCTTTGCCGCCGTCTGTCCCACGATGCGCGAATTGAGCGCCCCGTTGATGATGATGGTCTTGCGGACGAGTTCCGTCTCTTCGGGCGTCAGAATATAGGCACCGCGGCGGACCATTTCGTCACGGAAGGCGTCATAGACGTCGTGCAGCACGATGACTGCCTGCTCGGAGGCACAGATCATGCCGTTGTCAAAGGTCTTGGAATGCAGGATCGACGAAGCGGCGAGCTTGATGTCGGCCGAAGAATCGATGACGGCGGGAACATTCCCCGCCCCCACGCCGAGCGCGGGTTTGCCCGAGGAATAGGCCGCTTTGACCATCCCGGGGCCGCCCGTCGCAAGGATCATGTCCGCTTCGTGCATGATCATGCCGGAGAGCGGAACGGTGGGCTTGTCGATCCATCCGATGATATCTTCGGGTGCGCCTGCCTTGACTGCCGCCTCGAGGACGATCTTCGCCGCTTCGATGGTGCTCTGCTTGGCGCGGGGATGCGGCGAAATGATGAGGCCGTTGCGCGTCTTGAGACAGATGAGGCACTTGAAGATGGCCGTGGAAGTCGGGTTGGTCGTCGGAATGACGGCCGCAATGACGCCGATCGGTTCGGCGATGCGGGTATATCCCCCCGCCTCGTCCCGTTCGATCACGCCGCAGGTATGCGTATTTTTGTAAGCATGATAGATGTACTCCGAGGCATAGTGGTTTTTGATGACTTTGTCCTCCACGAGCCCCATGCCCGTCTCCTCGACGGCGAGCTTGGCGAGCGGGATCCGCGCCTTGTTTGCGGCAAGCGCGGCACGGTAGAAGATCTCGTCCACCTGCTCCTGCGAATATGTCGCAAACTTTTCCTGCGCGGCCCGCACTCTTGCGAGCAGCTTGGAAAGCGATTCCTCATCTTCCACGATGAAATCCTTCATTTGAGCCTCCGTAATTCTTTCCAATCTATCATATCAAATCTTGCCGGAAATGTCAACATCCGTGCGCGCCTTTCGGCAAGAAAAACACAAAAAGAAGCATGACGGCGGAGAAAAATCCGCCGTCATCCGTTCAGAGAGATGCGAGCTGCTGCTCGATCTTTTTCTTCATTTCAAGATACTTTTCACGCTTTGCGAATTCATCGTCGACGAGCTTTTTGGGCGCCTTGGCGATAAAGTTCTGGTTGGAGAGCTTCCCGTCCGCGCGGGCGATCTCCCCCGTGATGCGGTCGAGCTCCTTGGAGAGCCGCGCCCGTTCCGCGTCGAGGTCGACGAGCTCGCCGAGCGGGACAAAGATATGCGCGATGTCCGTCACCTGCGAGACCGTCTTCTCCTTTACCGAAGTTCCGCTCTCGACAAACTCGATCTCGCTCGCCCCTGCAAGGCGCAGAATGCAGCCGCGGTTGAGCGAAATGAGACGGCGGGCTTCGGTCACAAGGAAGAGACGCACCTTTTTGGAGGGCGGGCAATTGACGGAGACCTTCATGGCGCGGACTGCCTTGATGAGCCCGATGACGCCCTCGAACGCCTTTGCCTCCTCCCGGTATGCGAGCTTGGGATCGTATCGCGGATAGTCCGCCGTGATGATGAGCCCCTCCGTATTGGGAAGATATCCGTAAATTTCCTCCGTGACGAAGGGAGCAAACGGATGCAGGAGCTTCATGAGATCGGTCAGGACGAAGAGGAGCACGGCGAGCGTCTGACGCTTGCGTTCGGGATCGGTCCCATAGAGAGCTGGCTTGGAGAGTTCGATATACCAATCGCAGAAGTCGTCCCACGCAAAGCTCGTGATCTTGTCGGCGGCGATGCCGAGGTCGTACTTTTGCAGGGAGAGCGTGACTTCACGGATGGTCGCCATGAGGCGGGAAATGATCCAGCGGTCGGCCGGGGTGAGCTTTGCACGCTCGATCGTTTTGGGAATGTCGACACCCTTGGCATTCATGAGCACAAACCGTGTTGCATTCCAGATCTTGTTGATGAAATTGCGCGACGCCTCGACCTTTGTCTCCGTAAAGCGGGTATCGTTGCCGGGAGCAACTCCCGTGACGAGGGAGAGCCGAAGAGAGTCCGCACCGTATTTTGCGATGATCTCGAGCGGATTAATGCCGTTCCCGAGGGATTTGGACATCTTTCTCCCCTGCTCGTCCCGCACGAGGCCGTGAATCAGTACGTCGCGGAACGGGACTTTTCCCGTATAGCGGATGCCGGAGAACATCATGCGCATGACCCAGAACGGGATGATGTCGTACCCCGTGACGAGGACGTCGGTGGGATAGAAATAGCGGTATTCGGGAGTTTCCTCGGGCCAACCGAGCGTGGAGAACGGCCAAAGCGCGGAGGAAAACCAGGTGTCGAGGCAATCTTCGTCCTGACGGACGCGGGCGCTCCCGCACTTGGGACAGACAGTCACATTCTCCCGCGAACACACCTCCGCACCGCAGTCGTCGCAATACCAGACGGGGATGCGGTGCCCCCACCAGAGCTGGCGCGAAATACACCAATCACGGATGTTTTCCAACCAATTATAGTAAATTTTTGCAAAGCGGTCGGGCGTGAACTTGGTCTTGTTCTTGACGACGGCGTCGATCGCGGGCTTTGCGAGGGGCGCCATCTTGACGAACCACTGCTTGGAGACGAGGGGCTCGATCGTCGCATTGCAGCGGTGGCAATGCCCGACGTTGTGGACGTGGTTTTCGATCTTGACGAGCAGCCCAAGCTCCTTCATCCCTTCGACGATGCGCTTCCTCGCCTCATAGCGGTCGAGCCCGGCGAACTGTCCTCCCTCCTCATTGACGGTCCCGTCGTCGTTCAGGATACGGATCATCGGCAAACGGTTGCGGAGCCCGACTTCGAAGTCGTTGGGGTCGTGGGCAGGCGTGATCTTGACGGCGCCGGTTCCGAATTCGGGATCGACGTATTCGTCGGCCACGACAGGGATCTTACGGCCGATAAAGGGCAGAACGAGGGTCTTGCCCACGAGGTGCGCATAGCGTTCATCGCCCGGGTGGACGGCAACGGCCGTATCGCCGAGCATCGTTTCGGGACGGGTCGTCGCGATGGTGATGAACTCCTCCGAACCCTCGACGGGATAGTTGAAATACCAGAAATGACCGGCGTCCTCGGAGTAAGCGACCTCCTCGTCGGAGAGCGCCGTCTTGCAGTCGGGACACCAGTTGATGATGCGGCTTCCGCGATAGATCAGCCCCTTTTGATAGAGCTGGAAGAAGGCCTCGCGGACGGCGCGGGAGCACGTCTCGTCCATCGTGAACGCAATACGCGACCAGTCGCAGGACGAGCCGAGTTTTTTGAGCTGTCCGACGATCTTGCCGCCGTACCGATCCTTCCATTCATAGGCGCGGCGCAGGAACTCCTCGCGGCCGAGCTCTTCCTTCGTCGTCCCCTCTTCGCGGAGTTTCTCCACGATCTTGTGCTCCGTGGCAAGGGAAGCGTGATCGGTCCCCGGCTGCCAAAGAACGGAATATCCCTGCATCCGCTTGAACCGGACGACGATGTCCTGCATCGTCTCGTCCATGGCATGTCCCATATGCAGCTGTCCCGTGATGTTGGGGGGCGGCATCATGACGGTAAACGGGACCTTTTGCGGGTCGATCTTGGCCGTAAAGCACCCTTTTTTGACCCATTGCGCATAGATCCGGTCCTCAAATTCGGCGGGATTGTATGTCGTTTGCATCTCTTTCATGAAAAAGTTCTCCCGAACGTTGTTCCAATCTTTTCGAAAAAAGCGATTATTCTTATTATAAACCTTTTTGCGTCCGTTGTCAATAAATCCGCCCGCGTCATAAGATATATTATTCTTATTTTTACGGAGCAAAATCATATGAAAAAGATCCTTGCAATCCTCGGAGCGGCAATCTTTGCCCTCCTTCCCCTCTCCGCCTGTACGAAGGGCGGGGACGGCCTCAAGACCGTCCGCATCAACGAAGTGACGCACTCCGTCTTTTACGCCCCGATGTATCTGGCCGACTCGCTCGGATACTTTGAGGAAGAAGGCATCAAGATAGAGCTCACAAACGGCGGAGGCGCCAACAACGTGATGGCGGCCGTCCTCTCGAACGGCGCCGACATCGGCTTCTGCGGTCCCGAAGCCGCCTTCTATGTCGCCTCGGGCGGCACGAGCGACGTCCCCGTCGTGTTCGGCCAGCTCACCCATCGCGACGGCTCCTTCCTCGTCTCCCGGTACGACGAAGCGGATACCTTCGACTGGACCGATCTCAGCGGGAAGAACATTCTCGCCGGACGCGTCGGCGGCGTTCCCGCCATGACGTTCGAATACATCCTCAAAGAACATCACGTCGAAAATTACACGCTGAATTTCGACGTCGACTTCAACAACATGACGGCAGCATTCCTCGAGGGTACGTCCGATTACTGCACGATGTTCGAGCCGACCGCCTCGCAGGTGGAGGCCGAGCACAAGGGCTATATCGTCGCCGCGGTCGGCGCGGCGAGCGGCGAAGTCCCCTACACGAGCTACATCGCCAAGACGTCCTGGCTCAAGGCGCACGGCGACCTTGCGGAAGGATTTCTGCGTGCCATGCTGCGCGCCGTACGGGATACCGGCACGATGAGCGAACGGGAGATTGCGGAGAGCATCAAAAAGCACTTCGCCGACACCTCCGTCGAGGCGCTCGCAACGAGTATCGGCAACTATCGCGCCATCGATGCGTGGGTCGGCGATATGATCATGACGGAAAAGAGCTTTGTCCGTCTGCAGGACATCATGGCCGCAGCCGGGGAACTTCCCTCCCGCGTGGACTATAACGTGCTCGTGGACAACAGCTTTGTACAGAGGGCGAACCGGGCGATCCGCGGATAAAACCCCGCATAGCGGAGCAGAGGATGCTTATGAAAAAGGAAATGCTGCGATTTTCCGATGTGACCTATATC
>CANQUL010000044.1 GCA_947627015.1 uncultured Clostridia bacterium
CATGAAGTGATCGTCGATCGCATGGGCGAAGTGATAGGTGGGAATGCCGTCCGACTTCAAGATGACGACGTCCTGATCGTTTTCGGTAACGTTGATCTCGCCCTTTACGGCATCACGGAATCTGATCTTGTTTTCGGGATTTCCGAGCGACCTGAGACGGATGACGTAAGGCAGCCCGGCGTCGAGCTTTGCGTAGATCTCCTCCTCGGTGAGGTTGCGGCAGCGGGCATATTTCCCGTAATAGCCCGTGATCTCCTTCTTTGCCGTCTGTTCTTCACGGAGAGCCGAGAGTTCCTCTTCGGTGCAGAAGCAGGGATAGGCACGGTCCTCTTCGATGAGCCGCTTGGCAAAGGTACGGTAGATCTCCGCGCGGCGGCGCTGATACCACGGCGCATAGGTCTCGTCTCCGCCGATCTCCGCCCCTTCGTCGAAGCGGATGTCAAAGTAGTCGAGCGCCTTGATGACGGCCTCCACGGCACCGTCCACCTTGCGCTTTAAGTCGGTATCCTCGATGCGCAGATAAAGAATGCCGCCGCTGCGATGCGCGATGCGTTCGTTGGCGATGGCGGCAAACAGATTGCCGAGATGGATGAATCCCGTGGGCGAGGGGGCAAGACGGGTGACTTCCGCCCCCTTGGGGAGATCGCGGGGAGGATACAGCGTCTCATAGGATTCGGGTGCGGGGTATTCCCCGGGCAGCAGACGTTCCGCCAATGCTTTGTAGTTCATAGATTATGCTCCTGAATGGTTTATTCGAAATAAGTTTCCGCGGATCACAGCCGCTCCAGGTTTTCGGGATCTATCCCGAGCCGTCCGTTTTCGATGCCGTGCACGAGGGCGACTGCCGCGGAGAGCCGAGGCGTCGGCACGCCGAGCGCTTCTCCCGCCCCGATGACCGCACCGGCCACAAAGTCGACGTCGCACGGTCTTCCCTCCCGGAGGTCCTTGAGCATGCCCGATCGGATATCCCGATGCTTTTTCATCGCGACGGGAAGAATCAACGCCGCAAAGGGCGAGGAAAAGAGAGACAAGATGTCGTGTCCGTTCTGCACGAGACGCTTGCATCCTGCCGCCTTGGCAACGGCGATCGTCTCCTTCATGAGCGACAGAACGGGCTTTTTGTGCCTCTTTGCGAGTTCGCCGAAGGAAAGCCCCGAGACTGCGGACAGGGTGGAGAACGCCGCATTGACGACGAGCTTACTGTAACGGATCTCGGCAAGGTTCCCCGCCGTCACCGAAAAGGCGGAGGAGAGCAGATCCCGAAGCGTCTCCGTCTTGTCCCCCCTTCCGTAGGCGCCGAACGCGAGGCACAACTCTCCCTCCGACGTGAGCCCGACCGTCCCGGACGAGAGAAGTTCCGCGCCCCAGCCGAGCGCACAGCCGTACACTCTGTTCGGACCGAGAATCGCGGCAAGTTTTTCTTCGGGCAGACCGTTCTGCACGGTGACGAGCGCGCCGTCCCGTTTCAGAAAGGGCGCCAAAAAGTGCGCAATCGCCTCGTTCTGCCGCTGTTTTGTTGCGAGAAAGATGACATCGTACTCCCTCGTCATCTCTTCGGGAAGAAGGGCATGCACGCGGACGGTCCGGTCTCCCGTCTTGCGCACGAGGACCGCGCCGCGTTCGTTGAGCGCTTCGACATGCGCGCGGTTGCGGGTAACAAAGTCGACGGCAAGTGCGGGGTCTTCCCCCGCAAGGCACGCGCCGAGGCTTGTCCCCATCGCGCCTGCGCCGTAAATGCAGACTCTCATAGCCGAAGAAGTTCCTCCACGATCTCGTCCGCCGTCTTTTCGTCGCACTCCACGGTGACGTCGGCGTATGCCTCATAGAGCGGCGCACGCTCGGCATAGAGCTCTTTCAGAGAGGTGATATTCCCCCGCATCACGACCCCGCGGGCGGTAAAATCGGGGATGCGCGCTTCCGCCTGCTCCGGTCCGATCCGGAGATAGACGACCTTGCCGAGCGATCGGAGATGTGCCATCGCGCGTTCGGAATAGACGGCGCTGCCGCCCGTGGCGATGACCGCATCCCGAGCCGAAAGACGGCAAAGGACGTCTTCTTCGATCGCGAGGAACCCCTCCGTGCCCACTCTTGCGATGGTGGCGGAAAGCGGTTCTCCCGTTTCGGCGCGGATGAGATCGTCGCCGTCGAAAAAGGCGAGAGAAAGCGCTTCCGCGAGCTTTTTCCCCGCGGAACTCTTGCCCGAGGCGGGCATGCCGATGAGGACGATGGTTTTCATACGTCCATTATAATATGACAAAGAAAAAAAGTCAAATTATCCGTGGAGGAAAGGCCGCGCCGCCGAAAAAAAAGTTTTTTCCGACGCTTTTTTCCGAAAACCCATGAAAAAAGGTTGTAAATTTCCACGGGATATGGTATACTATTTTTCGTATTTCGGAAAATGAAAGGAAGTCACCTATGAATTTCGCATCGTTTCTCTTCAATCTTCTCGCACCCCTTCCCAGCGACGGCGTCTATTACGCTTACCGTATCGTGAGCCTTGTGCTCATCATCTGCATGGGAGTTGCGGCTCTTGCGGCCATCGTACTCGTCATGTTGCAGCCCGGCAACTCTCAGGGCATCGATGCGCTCGGCGGTTCCAGCGAGACCTTCTACGGCAAGAACAAGGGCAAGTCTACCGAGCAGAAGCTCAAGATGTGGACGCTGATCTGCCTCTCCGTTCTCGGCGTATTCGCCATCGTGTTCTTTATCCTTCAAATCGGCGCGATCTGGGGCGTCTGATCCAACCAAATCCATACGGGCGAGCACTGCTTGCCCATTTTTTTTGCCATCGGAGACGACCTTGACAGCAAAACAGGCTATCTTAAAACAATTTCAAAGCGGCGCCTTTTCTCTCCTTACCGCCGAAGCCGTCGCACAGAAACTGCGCCTCGGGCACAGAGAATCCCTTGCCGTCCGCAACTATCTTCGCGCCCTTGTGCGGGAGGGCGAACTGCTCTCGGACAGCCGCGGTCGCTTTGGTACGGCCGCGCAGTTCTCCGCCGTGCGGGGAACTGTCACGGGAAACGAACGCGGGTTTGCCTTCTTTGCGCCCGACGACGGATCCAAAGACCTCTTCCTCCCCCACGCTTCGCTCCGCGGCGCCATGCACGGCGACACCGTGCTCGCGTTCTGCGTGGGCGGTCCCCGCGATGACGAGGGTGAAGTGCTCGCCGTCCTCGGCCACGGTTGCAAGGAGGTCGTAGGCACCTATCATTCGTACGGCCGTGCGGGATATCTCGATCCCGATGAGAAACGGATCGGAACGAGCATCCTGATCCCGGCCGGGAAGGCGGCGGGATGCAGAGACGGGATCAAAGCGGTCGCGGCCATCGATTCCTACGGCGAGACGCCCACCGGGCACATCCTTTTGCGGCTCGGCCCGAGCGGCGAACGGTCGGTCGAGGAAAATGCGATCCTTCGGGGAAGATCTCTTCGGGAGGACTTCCCCCAAGAGGCGATCTCCGAGGCGGAGAGGGCGGCAAGACGTCCCATCGAACGGGAACTTCCCGGCCGTCTCGATCTCAGACAACGCCTCATCTTCACCGTGGACGGCGAAGATACACGGGACATTGATGACGCGATCTCCGTCGAAAAACGGGGCGGTGTATATGAACTCGGCGTCCACATCGCGGACGTCTCCCGCTATGTTGCGCGCAACCGCGCTCTCGACCGGGAGGCCTATCTGCGCGGGACAAGCGTCTATTTTCCCGACCGCGTGCTTCCCATGCTTCCGCCCGTCCTCAGCAACGGCGTCTGCTCGCTGAACGAGGGAGAAGACCGTCTTACCCTCTCCTGTCTCATGACCGTCGACGGAAGCGGCCGCGTGCTCCGCTATGAGATCAGGCCGTCCGTGATCCGCTCTTCTCACCGCATGACATATCCCGAGATAACCGGGCTCTGCGCGGGCGACGAGGCACTGTGCCGCCGCTATCCCGATCTCATCGGACCGGTCGGGATCGCCATGGAACTGACGAACATCCTGAAAAGGGCGCGAAAGGCGCGGGGCGCCGTCGACCTCGACGCGAAGGAGCCGCATATTCTGTATCGGGACGGCGAGATCATTGTCACCGAAGAGCGCGATCTGTCCGCCCGCGGGATGATCGAAGAGTTCATGATCCTCGCCAACGAGAGCGTTGCCCGATTCGTGACCGAACGGGGCGCGCCCTTCCTCTACCGCGTTCACGAGAGGCCCTCCGAGGATAAGGCGGAAGATCTTGCCGCCTTCCTGCAACGGCTCGGCCTTCCCGCTCCCTTTTCCGCAGATGCGGTCAGTCCGTCCGACTATCGGTCGGTGCTCGAAGCCGCACAGGCGGCATCGCTCGGATCCATTGTGAGCCGCGTAATGCTCCGTTCCATGATGAAGGCCGTCTATTCGCCCGTCAATATCGGGCATTTCGGACTCGCATCGGAATGCTATTGTCACTTCACCTCCCCCATCCGCCGCTATCCCGATCTCGTCGTGCACCGCATCCTGCACGCCATTCTGACCCGCGGCGAGGGCCCGGAGAGCTACCGGAGCTTTGTCAAGGAAGCGGCAGCCCGTGCCTCCGCCTGCGAACGGAATGCGCTCGAGGCCGAACGGGAGGTCGATGCGCTGTATCTCTGCTATTATATGGAAAAGCACCTCGGAGAGACCTTTCCCGCCGTTCTCTCGGGCATCACGTCGTTCGGGCTCTTTGCGGAACTCGAAAACGCCGTCGAGGGATTCATCCCTCCCGATCTGCTTCCGGAAGGCACCTACGAATACGACGAGATCGGCCGCACGCTCCGCGGGACAAGACGGAGTTTCCGCCTCGGACAGGCCGTAACGGTGAAGGCCGTCGGCGTCGATCTCGGCGCACGGCGCGTCCGGTTCGCGCTTCTTTGAAATCTTGCAGAAAAAAGGAGACAGTATGAAGACGATCGCCGTCAATAAATCCGCATCCTTCGAATACTTCATCGAGGACCGCTTCGAAGCGGGGATCGTCCTCGAGGGGGCCGAAGTCAAATCGCTGCGCGCGGGCAAGGCCTCTCTCGGGGAAAGTTTTTGCGAAGTGCGCGGCGGAGAAGTCTTTCTCAAAAACATGCACATCGCCCTCTACGAACGGAGCGGCGCCTTTTCGACGCGCGACTCGCGCAAGGACCGCAAGCTGCTCCTGAACCGCGCCGAGATCTCGAAGATCGTCGGAAAGGTCAACGAACGGGGCTATACCCTCGTCCCGCTCAAGGTCTACTTTAAGGACGCTCTCGTGAAGGTCGAGATCGCGCTCTGCAAGGGCAAACATACCTATGACAAAAAACAAGCCTTAAAGGAACGGGACATCAAGCGGGATATGGACCGTATGAGCGCACAGGATCGTTAAAACGATCCGCCCTTTGAGAAATCCCGTGAATCCCCAAAAAACTTATCGTATTTTCATTGATTTTTTTTGTAAACTGTGCTAAAATATTCCTATCAAACCTCTTGGAGGATATATGACTGATTTTGATGCATTGAGGCTTGAAAACCAACTCTGTTTCCCCTTGTACGCCGCTTCCAAGGAAGTCATCAAACTGTACCGCCCCTATCTTCAGCCGCTCGGACTGACCTACACGCAGTACATCGTAATGCTTGTCTTGTGGCAGAAAGGGAAACTCAACGTCAAGGAACTCGGGAATGCACTGTATCTCGATTCCGGGACGCTCACCCCGCTTCTCAAGAGCTTGGAAAGCAAAGGCTATGTCTCGCGCAAACGGTCCGATTCCGATGAACGCGTTCTCTGCGTCTCTCTCACCAAAAAAGGGTTGGCGCTGCGGGAAGAGGCCGCGTCCATTCCCGAAAAGTTAGCCGCAACCGTTCCCCTTACCCATGAAGAAGCCGTAACCATCTACAGACTTCTCTACAAAATCCTCGACGAAAAAGACCCTCTTGCCTGATGCAAGAGGGTCTCTTTTTGTATGATTCAGAAACGCGGCAAAAGGGCTGCCAAAAGGTCCCCTTCGCCCACTCTTACGCCATACTTGTCGTAGGTGTACCGCCCGTCGTAATAGCCGAGCCGCACGCCGTACTTGTCGTACACCGTCTTTCTCGATCCTTCGTCGCGGATCTCGCCGATCTTTACGCCGTAGCGATCCTTCAGAATCTGATTCATATCAGCCCTCCGTCTTGAGATGTCATCTTCATTATAGCAGATTTTTTTCGTCTGTCAAGCGGGAACGGGCAATTTTTTTTCGGAAAGTGTACAAATGGGATATGAGAAAAGGGACGAACCGAACGGTCCGTCCCCTTTCCTTGTTTAGGAGGGTCTTACCAACTGTGTTTTACGCTTACGGGGAGAGCGACCTCCGTCGCGACGGCGGGTTCCGCCTCCGAGGCCCATTTGATTTGGGCGTCTTGGGCCGTAAATTTGAGCCCGTAGATGTTGTGCGCGGTAGTGGCATTCGTGCTGTTTACGGTAAATGTGATCTCGTTCACGCCCTGCTTCAAGGAAATAAACCCGATGCGGACGTAGGTATTGGAGGGCGCGTAGATCTCACCCGCGGGCATGTCGGCGTCGGACGTGTACTGTTTGCCGTTCACGGTCAAATCGCACCAGTCGGAGAATTGATTGACCTTGGCGAGGTTGCCAAGTTCCATGTAGAGGCCGACCTCGGCGGCCTTGCTCGCATAGACGGAGAAGGTCACGGTTTGGCCCTTGTTCCTGTCGAGATTGCCGATGCAGTTCTTTCCCCTGTCGTTGGTGCGGGTCTTGGTAATGTTGAGATTTTTGGAGGTGGTCACATCGGGTGCCAACGTGTCGCCGTCGGCAATGGCGTCGAAGTGCTCGAACACCTGCCACGAGCTGTCGTCTCGGTCGGTGTTGACGTTTTCGACTTTCAGCGCTTCCGACGCCCATTGGATCTCGGCATTTTGCGCCGTGAACTTGAGCCCGTAAATATTATGCGCCGACTGTTGCGCCGTGCTGTTGACGATAAACTTGATCTCGTTCACTCCCTGCTTCAAGGGAATAAAACCGATGCGGACGTAAGTGTTGGAGGGCTCGTAGATCTCACCCGCGGGCATGTCGGCGTCGGAGGTGTAGAGCACTTCGTTGACGCTCAAATCGCACCAGTCGGAGAACTTGTTGACCTTGGCGAGGTTGCCGAGTTCCACGTAGAGACCCGCTTCGGTGTCCTCGGACGCGTAGACGGAGAAGGCTACCCATTTGCCCTTATTCCTGTCGAGGTTGCCCACGCAGTTCTTGCCCCTATCGTTGGTACGGGTCACGGTAACATTGAGACCGCCGGAAGTCGTTACGTCGGGAGCGAGGACGTTCCCGTCGGAGATGGCATCGAAGTGCTCGAATACCTGCCACGAACTGTCATCCTTTTGCGTGTTGACGTTGACGAGCTCCGCCGCTTCGACAACAACGGAATAGGTTTGGGTAAAGCTCCGGTAGGAAACGGTGACATCGAAGGTGCCTTCCTCGGTCATGGTAGGCCCGTTCACGGTGTAGTCGCCCTTTTCAAGGACAACTTCGGTGGGTTCGGACGAATAGAGCGCAGTCACTTCGAGCCCGTCGTAGTTGAATTCGTCGCCCACCTTAAAGGTCTTTCGCACGTCGTCGGTATTGATGGAAATTCCCGTGAGAAGGCGCTCGGACGCGCTTGCTTCCGAAGCCCACATGATCCGGGCGTTCTCGGCCGTGAATTTGAGTCCGTAGATGTTATGCGCCGTGGTGGGATTGGTGTTGTTGACGATGAACTTGATCTCGTTTACACCCTGCTTTAAGGAAATAAATCCGAGGCGGACGTAGGTGTTGGAGGGGAAGTACACCGTGCCAGCGGGCATTTCGGCGTCGGAGGTATAGAGCACTTCGTTGATGCTCAGATCGCACCAGTCGGAGAGCTTGTTGGCCTTGGCGAGGTTGCCGAATTCCGCGTAGAGCCCCACTTCGGTGTCCTCGGATGCGTAGACGGAGAAGGCTGCCCATTCGCCCTCGTTCATGTCGAGGTTGCCGATGCAATTCTTGCCGCGGTCATTGGTACGGGTCTTGGTCACATTGAGCGACGAGGAAACGGTCACATCGGGCACAAAGGTGTCCCATTCGGCGATGGCATCGAAGTGCTCGAACACCTGCCACGAGCTGTCATCCTTCTGCGTGTTGATGTTGGTGAGCTCGGCGGGAGGAACGTCGGGACCGGGAGGCGTCACTTCGCCGGGCTCGGGAAGTTTGTCGACGAGATCGGCGTCCTGCCCGTTGGAATAGGTGAGCGTTCCGCTGCTCTTGATGCGGATATAATCGAAGTTGCTGCCGGTGCCGATGGAGGTAAAGCGGATGGTGTTGGTCCCCTCCGTAAGCTCGATGCAGCCGAGGTTGTATTCTTCGAAGTTGAACCAGTCGCCCGTCTTGGTCTTTTGGACGGTGGTGGAACGCTCGAAGTCGAAGTCGCCGTTGACCTGCACGAAGACGCGATCGGTAAAGCAGTATTCGCCCGACGGGCAGTTGCAGACGCTCACATAGAGCGTTACGGTCTCCGCTGCGGGTGCGTTGATCGAGAATTCCACATAGGCGCCGCCGTTGTCGCTGAAATTGCCCAAATAGCCCACGGGACGCTTGTTGAGAGAATCAACTTTGCCCGCAGAAACAGCCGTACGCGTGATGGCATTCCGCGAACCCGCTCCGAGCGTGTTGTTCGTGCTCTCGGCCTCAAAGAGATAGGAATGCTCCTTGGAGTCGCCGCACTTTTCGGCACAGACTTCGTCTTCGCACAGAAGGTCGAGGCAACTCCCGCACACGGGGCACTTGTGTTGACAAAGATGGCTGGGTCCCACGGGACCGGGGTCGGGACCGGGGTCGGGAGCCTCGCCCTCATAGGTTCCGCCCGAATTGAGCTCGTTTGCCTTGATAAAGTTGATCGTCGGCAGAAGGACGGAACTTGCGGCCACGGCAACGACGATGATCCACGAGAGGCACGTAATTGCGATCTTTTTGCCGCCGCGGATCCCCTTGGAGGAAGCCTTTGTCTGCGTCGCGGTACCGCTCTTTGCGGCGGTGTTCCCGGAATGGTTCTGCGGGACCTGTTTGGAACCCTGCTGCATCGGCTTTCCGCCGTTCGGCCCGCCGGAGGAAGATTGTCTGACGCCTTCGGGCGCGGGCTTGTTGCGGCGCGATGCCACAAAGGAAAGGATGAGGAGCAATATGCTTGCCCCGAGGAAGATGGGTACCAAAACTTGGAGCGTTTCGAGCGCGGTCTGCCACCAAGGGATGATCCTGATGATGTGCGTTCCCGCACCCACGCCGTTCATGGCATTGGCATGGAGCTGGGCATAGAGCATTCTGCGCGCGGCCTCGCGGACGGCGAGCGCCACGGTGGGATTGTCTTTATAGGCTGCAAAGGCGCCGCTGTTTCCGCCCATGAGCCAGAGATCCTGCCCGGCGCACACTGCGTTGGCCATGGCCTTGCCGTCTACCATATGCGCACCCACGGCGGCGTCCGTTTCGATGGCGCCCGTAAAGCCCCATTCGTTGCGGAGAAGTTCGGTGAGGAGCCCCTTATGTCGTCCCGCCCACACACAGCCGAGGCGGTTGAAGGAGGACATCACGCCGTTTAAGCGCTCTTCCGTGACGGCAATTTCAAACGGCCGCGCACAAATTTCGCGGATGGTCTGTTCGTTTGCCCATGTGGTAACGCCGTAGCGGTTGCGCTCCTGATCGTTCATGAGGCAGTGCTTGGTGAAGAGGATGATTCCCCGTCCCTGCAAGCCCGCCGATTCCCATGCGAGCATCTTGCCCGAGAGGAAGCCGTCTTCGGAATAATATTCCCAATTTCTGCCCGAGTAGGCCGTGCGGTGGATGTCTGCGCCGAGCCCGTTGAGGGAGGTATAGCCGCAGTGCAGCATTTCCATGCCGAAGGCGTCGCCCACTTTGCGGACAAGTTCCTCATTGAAGGTGGCCGCAAGGTTGACTTCGCTCGGGAAGGCCATCTGGGTGCCAAGGGTGGGATTGGGTTGGTTGAGACCCGAGGGGCCGTTGTTGTTGAGGCCGCCCGGCGCGTTGACCGATTCGGCGCCTGCAATGACGTGCGCGCCGTAGGTGACGAGCCAAACCTGTTCATCCCATGAGGTTTGGTCCATAAACACGTCCCACATGTCCTTATCGAAATAATCGATGTCCATCATGGAGGCGAGGGAAAGCGGGCCGTATACGTCGCTCACCGTGGAATATTCGGGAAGTTCGTCCCCCTCTTCCGCCACGGGATCCACGCCGAACTGCATGTCGGCCACCATCACGGGATCGAGGCACGTCATTTCGACGGGCTTGGGATAGGTACCCTGCCAATCGTTGCGGCTGAGATACACGATCTTCTGATCGGCCGTGCCCTCATAGCGGTTGATGTCGGCATTGTCGAATTGGTTTTCGATCTTGTAGCCCGTTGCCGAGGACTTGGAATAAATCTCGTAGTCGTCGGCGCCGACCGAAGTCTTGAAAACACAGCCGGCGTCGCCTTCCGCATCCATGCCGTCGGAGAGACCGTAGCCCTTAGCGGAGAGGATGTTGTTGACGGCAGTGTGGGCGTTGGACGCCGCAGTGAGATAGTAGTCGCCCTTTTCAAGGATATAAGTGCCCTTGCCGTTGCTGTCGTACGTCTTGAACTCCTCGGCCTTTACCGTTACGGTGACGGTGTCCGTTTGGCCGGGGGCGAGCGACTCGGTCTTGCCGAAACCCACGAGCTCGACGGCCGACTTTTCGATGCCGTTTTGCTTGTCGTAGTCGGTATACGGCTTCTGAAGATAAATTTCAACGGCCTCTTTGCCCGAATAGGTGCTGCCCGCGTTCTTGACCGTAACGCTCACTTCGTAGTTGCCGCCTTTGTGCTCTACCTTGAAGTTTTCGTAGGCAAACGTCGTGTAGGACAGACCGTAGCCGAAGGGATAGGCCACCTCGGCACCGTAGCTCCACTTGCTGCCCGTGCCCGCCTTGATGCCCGCCGCCCCGTCGGCATTTCTGCCGCCGAGCACGAGGTCCTCGTAGCGCGTTTCGTAGTACTTGTAGCCCACATAAATGCCCTCTTGATAGACCACGTATTTGGTGTTCCATGTATAGGTCGACGTGGGAATGAGATCACGCGACTCCGTGAAAGTGAAGTCGCCGAAGTTGACCGTTGCGGGCGCCGAGTAGTTGTCGTACACAAAGGTATCGGGAAGCTTGCCAGAAGGGGTCACTTTGCCGCTGAGCGCGTTGGCGATCTGCGGGAAGGAGGCGTTGCCTCCCATGCCGACCCAAAGGCAGGCGTCGATGTCATAGTTTTTGATGTTTTTGAACTGTACCGCGTTGTCGGCATTGATCACGAGGATGATGCGGCTCACCTTGCCCTGCGTCTTTAAGTCTTTGAGATGGGTGAGAATGTCTGCTTCCGTCGCGGAGAGATCGAGATAGTTGCCGTCGAAGCAGTCGTCGCCGTTGTAGGCGGTGGCGCTGTCGTCGAAATTGAGGTCCATACCCTCGCCGCCGTAGCGAGAGATGAGCA
>CANQUL010000045.1 GCA_947627015.1 uncultured Clostridia bacterium
GGTGGGCCTTCACGGACTCGAACCGCGGACCGATCGGTTATGAGCCGACTGCTCTGACCAACTGAGCTAAAGGCCCGCATGATTTCCGCAACCGCAGTACCTGTATATCATATTAAAAAACCGCGTAAAAGTCAAGTGATTTTTCGCCCTTTTCGATAATTTTTTTTCGACGTTTTTCCGTAATTTTTTCCAATCTCCCCGAGAATGCGACAAACGGGCTATGGTACAATGCTTTCATACATGATCGGAGGAAAAGGGGGAAGTTTGCATATGGATCTCAAATGGACCCGAACAGGGGAAAATCTCTATGTCTATCTCACGGGAGAACTCGACGAACACTCCGTAGCGGCGGTCCGGGCCGAGACCGACCGCATTATCGACGACAACGCGGGGCTCTCCCGCGCTGTTTTCAACCTTGCGGGGCTTCGCTTTATGGACTCGACGGGCATCGGCTTTCTGATCGGCCGCTACAAGCGTCTGAAAAAATACGGAATGTCCATGTACCTCGAAAACCCCGAGACGAGCGCGGACAAAATACTCTCGCTCAGCGGACTCTACTCGCTGATGCCGAAGATTTAGGAGACGGACTATGAATGAAATGATACTGAAATTCCCCGCAAGATCGGAAAACGAAGTCTTTGCGCGCAACGCGGTGGCGGCGTTCGCCCTGCCGCTCAATCCGTCGATCTCCGAACTTTCCGACGTCAAGACGGCCGTCTCCGAGGCGGTGACCAACTGCATCGTACACGGATACCGGGAGCGGGAGGGTTGGGTGACCGTCCTGTGCCGCACCGAGGGCAGCCGTCTCGATGTGGAGATCTCCGACGAAGGGAGGGGGATCGAGGATGTCGAGCGGGCGCTCCGGCCCTTCTTCACCAC
Source organism: uncultured Clostridia bacterium (assembly GCA_947627015.1). Lineage (GTDB taxonomy): Bacteria > Bacillota > Clostridia > Christensenellales > Borkfalkiaceae > Gallimonas. The sequence continues at coordinate 880 of CANQUL010000045.1, forward strand.
GCTCCCGGGCGAAGAGCGTTCGGGCATGGGATTTACCATCATGCAGACCTTCATGACCGGCTTTTCGGTGGAATCCGTCCCCGGGAAGGGGACCAAGGTCACGATGAGCAAGGTCTTTTCTGCGAGGGAACAGCGGGATGCTGGATGAAGAGGAGACCCTGACGCTCATCCGCAGAGCCAAGGAAGGGGACAAGGGGGCAAAGGGAGAGCTCCTCTCGCACAATACCTCCCTCTTAAAGAGCATCCTTCGCCGCTATCTCGGCAAGGGCGTGGAGTACGACGACCTCTTTCAGCTCGCCTCACTCGGGCTTCTCAAGGCAATTATGGGCTTTGACGAGCGCTTCGGCGTGCGCTTTTCGACCTATGCCGTTCCCATGATCGCGGGGGAGATCAAGCGTTTTCTGCGGGATGACGGCAGCGTCAAGGTCTCGCGCGCCATGAAAAAGACGGCCCGCGACATGAACCGCTACATCGAGGAGTATGCCGTCGCGCATGGGGAACAGCCCTCGGTCAAAGCGCTCGCGGAGGCCTTCTCCATGGAGGAAGGGGAGGTCGTGTTCACGCTCGGTTCCTCGCGCATGCCCGTCTCCATCTATGAGCAGACCGATTACAAGGACGAGAAGTCCGTCACGCTGGCCGAAAAACTGCCCTCACGGGAGACGCAGGAGGAGATGCTCGACCGTCTCGTGCTTCGTTCGGCGATCGAAAAGCTCCCCGAGCGCGAAAAAAAGATCGTCATCCTGCGCTTTTTCCGCGACATGACGCAGAGCGAAGTGGCCAAGGCCATCGGCGTCTCGCAGGTGCAGATCTCCCGGATCGAGAGCAAGATCATGGACCGTTTCCGCAAGGAACTCGGCTGAGCGCCGTCCCGTTTTCCCGGAGAAGGGAGGGCGGATGCAAAGCGCACTTTCCCACTTTGTGCATAGCGAAAACATGGACGTACTCCGCTGTCATTTTGCGGGGGAGGCGGGTGTTTTTTTCGTGAAAAGCCGAATTTTGTCTATCAAGCGTTTGACAATAAAATTCCGGCATGATAATATAATAAGGTATCCGATAACAAGCGTAAAGTTCCCGCTCGGGAGGTTTACGTTTTTTCTGTGTTTGGAGCAATTTCTTCGCAGCTTTGGAGGTGGTGTTTTTGCTGAAATTACTCGCGAAGAGCGTGCGTGAATACAAGACGTCGGCCATTCTCTCGCCCATCTTTGTCACGGGCGAGGTCATTCTCGAATGTCTGATCCCCTTTATCATCGCACAGCTCGTCAATTCCATCGACGTCAATGTCTCGGCAGGAGAAACGATCGATCTTTCGCGCGTTCTCATGTACGGCGGCATTCTCGTCGGGATGTCGGTGGTGTCGCTTCTGTGCGGCGCGCTTGCGGGCGCCGTGTGTGCCAAGGCATCGGCAGGATTTGCCAAGAACCTGAGAAAGGACATCTACTACAAGATCCAGGACTTCTCGTTCGAAAACATCGATAAGTTCACCACGCCGTCCCTCGTCACCCGCATGACGACGGACGTCACCAACGTCCAGATGTCCTTCATGATGATCGTCCGGACGGCCATCCGCTGCCCGCTCATGATGATCTTCTCCGTCGTCATGGCCTTTATCATGGGAGGGAACCTTGCGTGGATCTTCGTCTGCGTCATCCCGCCCCTTTCGGCCATCCTCTTCTTCATCATGAAGAGGACCATGCCGCTTTTCCACAGGGTCTTTCATAAGTACGACAACCTCAACGAATCCATTCAGGAGAACATTGCCGGTGCACGCGTCGTCAAATCGTACGTCCGCGAGGACTACGAAAAGCAGAAGTTCGACCGCGCCGCGACCGACGTGCAGATGGACTTCACCAAGGCCGAACGCATCCTCGCGTGGAACCAGCCCGCCATGCAGCTCTTCTTCTACGGCGTGCTCTCCACGGTGCTCTTTCTCGGCTCGTACCTCATTCTGAAGGCGAACAACGTGGAGCTCATTCTTGCCGAGAGCAACTCCGCGCTCACCGTCGGCGAGATCTCCCAACTCATCGTGTACGGCATGCAGATCCTGATGTCCCTCATGATGTTCTCCATGGTATTCGCCATGATCGCCATGTCGCTCGAGAGCATGCGCCGTATCTGTGAGATCCTGCGGGAAAAGAGCACGCTCACGAGCCCCGAAAACCCCGTCTATGAGGTGGCCGACGGCTCCGTCGACTTTGACGGCGTCAGCTTCAAATATTCCTCCGCGGCCGAACGCAACGTCCTCGAACAGATCGACCTGCACATCCGCTCGGGCGAGACCATCGGCATCATCGGCGGAACGGGCTCGTCCAAGACCTCCCTCGTCAACCTCATCTCGCGCCTCTATGACGTGACGGAGGGGAGCGTAAAGGTAGGGGGAAAGGACGTGCGGGAATATGACCTCGAAACGCTCCGCAATCAGGTGGCCGTCGTTCTCCAGAAGAACGTGCTCTTCTCGGGCACCATCAAGGAGAACCTCCGCTGGGGGAATCCCGACGCGACGGACGAGGAGCTCGTGGAAGCCTGCAAGCTCGCGCAGGCCGATGACTTCATCCGCGCCTTCCCCAAGCAGTATGATACCTACATCGAGCAGGGCGGCACCAATGTCTCGGGCGGACAGAAACAGCGCCTGTGCATTGCCCGCGCCCTTCTCAAAAAGCCCAAGGTGCTCATCCTCGACGACTCCACGTCGGCCGTCGATACCCATACGGACGCACTGATCCGCAAGGCGTTCCGCGAATACATCCCTACGACGACCAAGATCATCATCGCACAGCGGACGTCCTCCGTCGAGGACGCCGACCGCATCGTCATCATGGACAACGGCAGGATCGACGCCGTGGGGACGCATGAGCAGCTCCTCGGCACGAACGCCATCTACACCGAGGTCTACACCACACAGAATAAGGGCGGCAAGGCCGTCTCCTCTCTTGAAGAGATGGGTGCCCCGGAGGGAGGTGAGGACCATGCCTAAAATGTCACGTCCCATGATAAACGGGCATACCATGCCCAAGAAAGGGGTGTTCTGGAGAACGATAAAAGAGGTCTTTCGCTTCTACCCCCGCATGATGACCGTCGCCCTCGTCTGCATCGTGTTCAACTCCATCGTCTCGGCGCTTCCCTCCATCTTTATGGAGCGCGTCTTTACCGTCGTCGACCATGCGCTCAGGAGCGGGTCGGTCACGAACCTCTGGGCGAACTACGGCGGACAGATCACGGGCTACATGCTCACGCTCATCGGCCTCTATGCACTGTCCCTCATCGCGACCTGCATCTCCCACCAGCTCATGGCCATCATCACGCAGGGCTTCCTCAAAAATATGCGTGAGTCCATGTTCAACGGCATGCAGGAGCTCCCCATCCGCTACTTCGATACCGTCAGCCACGGCGATATCATGAGCTATTACACCAACGATATCGACACTCTGCGGCAGATGATCTCACAGTCCATCCCGCAGCTCATCACGTCGGGCATCATGGTGACGACGCTCTTCCTCATCATGCTGTATTACAGCGTATGGCTTGCCCTCGTGGTGCTCGGGAGCGTGCTCCTCATCCTCTTTGTCACCAAGGTCGTGGGAGGCGGCGCGCGGAAGTACTTCCTCGGCCAGCAGCGCGCGATGGCAAAGACGGAGGGCTTCATCGAGGAGATGATGAACGGCCAGAAGGTGGTAAAGGTATTCTGCCACGAGGAGGCCGCAAAGGCCGATTTCGACAAGGTCAACGACTATCTCTACGATCAGTCCAACCGCGCCAACCGCTATGCCAACATGCTCATGCCCATTCTCGGGAACATCGGGCACGTCATCTATGTGCTCATCGCGGTGCTCGGCGGCATCTTTATCCTCGAAGAGGTGCACAACTTCGGCTTCATCAATCTCTTCGATGCGGCCGAGATCGGCGTCTTTTCGGTGGCGAACGTCGTCTCCTTCCTGCAGATGACGCGGCAGTTCTCCAACAACATCAACCAGGTCTCCAACCAGGTGAATTCCGTCGTCATGGGCCTCGCGGGGGCGTCGCGCATCTTCGCCCTCATCGACGAAAAGCCCGAACCCGACGACGGCTATGTCACGCTCGTCAACGCCTGCGAAAAGGACGGCGTCCTCACCGAATGCGCGGAGCGCACGGGCATCTGGGCGTGGAAGCATCCGCACAGCGCGGACGGCACCGTCACCTATACCAAGCTCGAGGGCGACATCCGCATGTACGATGTGGACTTCGGCTACGATCCCGACAAGATCGTCCTTCACGACATCAGCCTCTATGCCCGTCCGGGCGAAAAGGTGGCGTTCGTGGGCGCAACGGGTGCAGGCAAGACGACGATCACCAACCTTCTCACCCGTTTCTATGACATTGCCGACGGCAAGATCCGCTATGACGGCATCAACGTCAACAAGATCAAGAAGGCGGAGCTGCGCCGTTCCATCGGCATGGTCTTGCAGGACACCAACCTCTTTACGGGCACGGTCATGGAGAATATCCGTTACGGCCGCCTCGAGGCGACCGACGAGGAGTGCATCGCCGCGGCAAAACTTGCGGGCGCAGACGACTTCATCACCCGTCTCCCCGAGGGCTACAACACGATGCTCCACCAGAACGGCGCCAACCTCTCGCAGGGGCAGCGCCAGCTTCTCTCCATCGCCCGTGCGGCCGTCGCGGACCCGCCCGTCATGATCCTCGACGAGGCGACGAGCTCCATCGATACCCGTACCGAGGCCATCGTCCAGCGGGGCATGGATAAGCTCATGGAGGGCAGAACGGTCTTTGTCATCGCGCACCGTCTCTCGACGGTCAAGAACTCCAACGTCATCATGGTCTTGGAGCACGGCCGCATCATCGAGCGCGGTACGCACGAACAGCTCATCGACATGAAGGGGAAATACTATCAGCTCTACACGGGCGCCTTCGAACTCGAATGAGCCGAAAAAATTCCGAACGGAAGAGCGGCGGACATCTGTCCGCCGCTCTTGCATTTTGAGCGCGGCGGCGATGCTTTGGAGCATCGCCGCCGCGCTGTTCTATTTTGTTCCGTTCTTTTTGAGGAATCCCGCGCCGCTTTTCCAAGCCGAGCCAATCTTCTGTCCGACGGCGTAGTAGCCGTTCTGCATCTGATCAAACACAAAGGCGTTGAGTTTCCCCGCATCGATCTTTCCCGCCCCGTCGAGGATATTCTCGTCGGCGAGCACGTTCACGATCTTCCCGAGCACGCGGAGCCCGTAGGGCTCTTCCTCGAATTTTTCCACCGTGCACTCGAGGGTGAGCGGATATTCCGCAATGACGGGCGCATCCACGCGTTCGCTTTTTTTTGCATGCAAACCGCTCCGTTCGAACTTGTCCGGCGTCCGGTTGGCCGTCGCAATGCCGAAATAGTCGGATGCTTCCAGCGTGTCCGTTCCGGGAACGGCGAGCGTAAACGCCATGCACCGCTTCAGGTTTGCGACCGTCTTGTGGTCGGCTTCGAGATTGAGCGCGACCATGTCCTCCGCGCAGATCCCGCCCCAGGCCATCATCATGACGTCCGGAGTGCCGTCCTCGTTGTACGTTCCGATCATATAGGTCGGCATGGGGAAGAGGTAGGGTTTGCTTCCGAAATTTTTCATAGATATCTCCTTTTCCGCACTGCGGAAACAATTCTTTTCGGCCGTTATTCCACCGTCGCCGTATCGCAGTCAAAGGTGATGTCGGCGCCGTAAAACGCCGCAAGGCCCCGTACGAGCTCCCGGTAATCGGAGCACGCCATCGTCTCCACGGCGGAGTGCATGGCGAGCTGCGCAAGCCCCAAATCGACGGAGGGGACGGAGATCTGCCCGAGCGAAACAGCTCCGAGCGTCGATCCGCTCCGCATGTCCGAACGGTTGAAGAAGGTCTGATATCTTACGCCCGCACGGCCGAATACGGTCTTGATGACAGCCGAACTCATGCCGTCCGTCGTGTACGCGCCGCCCGCATGCCCCTTGATGACGATCCCTCCGCCCATCACGGCACGGTTCGTGGGATCGCATTTTTCGGGATGATTGGGATGGAGCGAATGGGCGTTGTCGAGGGAGACGAGAAAGCTGTCGGACGCATAGGACGGTACCATGTCCGAAGGATAGAGTGCATTTTGGATGCGATCGAGCACGGAGCGCAAAAAGTCGCTTGCGGCGCCCGCACGGGTGCGGCTCCCGATCTCCTCCGATTCGAGGCACGCCGCCACGAGCGTCTTTTGTCCCTTCGCCGTTTTCAGTGCGGTGAGCGAGGCATACACGCCCGAGAGGTCGTCGATGCGGGGCGAGGAGAAAAATTCCCCGTCCGCACCCGAGAAGAAGGGCTCCTCGGCGGGCACGGCAAAGAGGTCGTACGAGACGGCTCCCTTCACGATCTCGTCAAACTGCTTTTTCCCGAGGGACAGAAGGGGAAGCTCGGTCTGCAGATCGGGTGAAAATTTCTCGTTGGCGTCGCGGTTCATATGGATGGCAAGAGAGGGGAGCACGACGTTGAATGCACTCTCGTACGTCTTTGAGACGAGCCGTCCGTCCTCCTCGCATACGATGCGTCCCGCGAGCTTTAAGGGACGGTCGAAGAAAGTATACCAGAGCCCTCCGCCGTATCCCTCCGTGTTGAGACGGGTAAAGTTCGCGTCGGAGAGCGCGGCGTTCTCCTTGAGTTTGAGGCAGGGGGAATCGGTATGCGAAGCGACGACGGAAAATCCCTTGCGCGTTCCCGCGACAAAGGCGATGATGCTTGCCCCGCGCCGGACAAAGTATTTCCCGCCCGCGGTGAGCTGCCAAAGGTCTTGTTCCGCAAGGGGAACGAATCCCGCTTCTTTCAGCTCGCGTGCGGCGTTTTCGGCCGCGTGATAGGCCGTATAGGAGGTTTTGAGATAGGTTAAGAGTCCGTTCATACGCACTTCCCGTTTTTTTCTTCTATTATACACGCTTTGCGCGCGGAATGCAAACGTTTTCGCATGCCTTGACAAAGCGCGCCGAATATGGTATACTCATTTCCGTGAGGTAACATATGTGGTTTGACGAAAGTGTATTCTATCAGATCTATCCCCTCGGCTATTGCGGGGCGGAACGGGATAATCATTTCGGCGAGGTTTGTCACCGTCTCGGAAAAATCAAAGAAAATATTCCGCATATCGCGGACATGGGTGCCACTGCGGTGCTCTTCAATCCGCTTTTCGAGAGCGAACGGCATGGCTACGACACGGTGGACTTTTTCACCGTCGACCGTCGTCTCGGCACGAATGAGGAGTTCAAGGAGCTCGTCGGAGCCTTCCATGCGGCGGGCATCCGGGTCGTGCTCGACGGCGTGTTCAACCACACGGGCCGTGCCTTTCCGCCCTTTAAGACCGTTCTCTCGGAGCGGGAGAGGACGGACTACCGCTTCTGGTTCAACATCAACTTCCATGGCAATTCCCGCTATAACGACGGCCTCGATTACGAAAATTGGGAGGGCCATCCCGAACTCGTCAAGCTCCGTCTCGACAATTGGGACGTGCAGAAGTATCTCATGGACGCGGTGCGGTTCTGGATCCGCGAATTCGACATCGACGGCCTCCGTCTCGACGTCTCCTATCTGCTTCCGCCGTGGTTCATGGAGATGCTCCGCGGCACGGTAAGGGAACTCAAACCCGACTTCTTCCTCGTGGGGGAAGTCATCCATCTCACCAACTTCCGCGACAATGTGCGTCCCGAACGGCTCGACTCCATCACCGATTACGAGTGCTACCGCGGCCTCGTCTCCGCCTTCAACAGCCGTAACCTCTTCGAGATCGAGCACTCGCTGACCCGTCTCTTCGGCAGCTTCGACTGGTCGCTCTTCCGCGGAAAAAATCTGTTCTCCTTTGTCGACAATCACGACGTCGAGCGCGCCGCGACGGCCCTGCGGGAAAAGCGCAATCTTGCCAATCTCTACACCGTGCTCTTTACCATGCCCGGCATTCCGTGCGTGTACTACGGGTCGGAATACGGTGTCGAGGGCGATAAATCGGACATGGACTACGGCCTTCGTCCCGCCGTCGATACCATCCCCCGCGACGATACGCTTCCCCTGTACCTGCACATCAAGCGGCTTGCGGCCATCCGCAAGGCGAGCCGTGCGCTTGCCTATGGGAGCTACCGCAAGGCCACGCTGTCCTCCGCGAACTTTTCCTTTGTGCGGGAATGCGGCGGCGAGGAGTTCATCACGGCCGTCAACATCGCCGAGACCGACTGCACCGTCCGCGTCGAAGAGGCCGAGGGCGAGGACCTTCTGACGGGGGAGAGACGCAACCTGAACGACATCTACCTGCCGCCCTTCTCCTCCCGCGTCTTAAAGAGGCTCTGAGAGACATTTCCCCGCGCCGGAGGCCGCGTGCTCCGGCGTCTTTCTTTGCTTCCCGTATAAGCTCCGTCCGGCTTGCGCATACTTAGGCCGAAAGGAGATTTGATATGAAGAGAGCAATTTTAGCTACGATGCTTGCGGGCCTGATGTGCTTCGGACTGACGGCCTGCGACCTGTTCGGCGGGTCCGTCGGCGAGAATACCGACCCCGTCGCATTCAAGGGTGAAGAGGTGGACGCCGAGACGTGGAACGCCGCCTTCACCGGTGCGGAAAACTACTGCATCAAGACAGTCGTCACGACGCCTGCGACCACGAAGGAGGACCCCATGTCCGAGGGGATCATGACAATTTCGTGTTTCGACGGCAAAAAAGCGCACATGACCGTGGACTCCGGCGAGGGGCAGGCGGAGGCCTACCTCGAGCGTTCGGAAGAGGGGACCAAGCTCTGGCAGCGCAGCCGGACTTCGGAAGAGGGCGCCAAGTGGAGCGAGTGGGACGGCGAGACTTATGAGCCGGGCGACTTCGACTTCTCGGCTCTCGGCGACTACACCTTCCTCAAAGACGGCTTTGCGAACGTCACCTACAGCGAAGCGGACAACGGCTACACCGTCTCCGACAAGGCGGGGAATGCGCTTGACGAGGGCATCCGCGGCTACCTCTCGGCCATCCTCGAGCGGTCGCCCGTCTCGGGCAGCGACTTTACCGTCAAAAAGGCCGTCTTTAAGTTGGGCGGCGGAAAGTTCGGCGCCGGCGTTTTCGACATCGCCGTAAAGGAGAATGCCGAGGCGCAGACCGAAGACGGTACACCGCGCGAGACCGCCTACCGCATCACGCAGGTCTGCTACGATCACGGCTCCGTTTCGGTCGCAAGACCCGAGGGGCTTCCCGAGCTCGGCGCCCGGGAGAATGCCTGATCCATCTCAAAATGGGAGCGGGCGGAACGCACGATCGTGCGTTCCGCCCGCGTTTTTGTTTGGGACCGGTTCCGCTTACGGCGACGGGGTCATGCGGAGCCCGACGGGCCCGGCATACGATCCTCCGGGATAAAATTCTCGAAGATGATATTGTCGGCGACCGTACGCGCGAGGGCACGCTCTTCTTCGGAACGCACCGTCCACGCGAGCTTGGGACCGCGGAACGACCGTGTCCGTCCCGCGAGAAGACCCTTTAAGTCATAGCTCACAAAGTCGGGGCGGAGCAAAAAGTTGAAGGGCATCCGCTTTGCGACAAAGCGCTCCACGGCGCCGTCCCCGCCCAAGACCGTCCCCAAAACGCCGCACGCGATCTCGGGATGCAGCTTTTTGTAGGCATGTACATAAAAGGGCTGAAAGGACTGCACCGCGTATTCCCCGGGGTATCCTTTGAGCGCCTCCGAGAGCGCCCGCGCGATCTCCCGGGCCCCGACGCCCCGCATGTTCTTGATCTCGATGAGGAGGGGAACGCGCCCCCGCACGAGCTCGAGAAGGGCATGGACCGAAGGGACGGTTTCCTCCGTTCCGTTCAATTTCATTGCCCCGATCTCGGACATGGTACAGGCGTCGACGCTCTCATCGATGCCCGTCATGCGCTTTAATCGGTCGTCGTGGAACACGGCGAGCTGCCTGTCCTTCGTAAAGCGCACGTCCGTCTCGATAGCGTAGCCCGCCCCGAGCGCCCTTTCAAAGGCGGCAAGACTGTTCTCGGGGACCGCACCGCCGTGGAGTCCCCTGTGTGCAATGGGAAGTTTCGTCAAAAAGTCCATACCCGCAGTATACACCTTTTTCGAAAAAAAAGCAACCGATCGGGCCCGCGTGCATTGCGATTTCCGGATCGCAATGTGCGGAACGGATTGCAAAACACTTGCAAATTTCCCCGAAAGAAGGTATAATGAACGTATGGCAAATCCCAATAAAAACTTGCGCAATTTTTGCATCATCGCGCACATCGATCACGGCAAGAGCACCATTGCCGACCGCATCATGGAGCTCACGGGGCAGGTCTCCCAGCGCGATATGGAGGAACAGCTTCTCGACTCCATGGATATCGAGCGCGAACGGGGCATCACCATCAAACTTGCCCCCGTCCGCATGTATTACACCGCCCTCGACGGCGAGGAGTACGAATTCAACCTCATCGATACCCCCGGGCATGTCGACTTTACCTATGAAGTGAGCCGGTCGCTCGCCGCCTGCGAGGGGGCGCTCCTCGTCGTGGACGCCACACAGGGAGTGGAGGCCCAGACGCTCGC